>JASJCN010000082.1 GCA_030065975.1 Myxococcota bacterium | reverse complement strand
CCACCCGGCGCATCGTCGAGGCCACCCGCGCCCTGGTGCTCGGCCAGGCGGAGGCGGCGGCATGACCGGGCGCATGCGCGGCATCGATCGCATCCACTTCGTCGGGATCGGCGGGAGCGGCATGTCCGGCATCGCCGAGCTGCTGCACCACCAGGGCTACCGGGTGAGCGGGTCGGACGTGGCGAGCGGCGCCAGCGTGGAGCGGCTGATCGCGCTCGGCGTCTCCGTCTCGATCGGACACGCCGCGGAGCACGCGGCGGGAGCGGACGTCGTGGTGGTGTCGACGGCGATCCGCGAGGGTAACCCCGAGGTCGAGGAAGCCCGCCGCGCCGGCGTGCCGGTGATTCCACGAGCCGAGATGCTGGCCGAGCTGATGCGGCTCGAGAACGGCATCGCCGTCGCGGGGACCCACGGGAAGACGACGACCACCTCGCTGATCGCTCACGTCCTCGAGGCCGCGGGGCTCGACCCGACGGCGGTGGTCGGAGGCCGGCTCTCCTTCGGAGGCGGGTCGGACGATTCCGCACGCACCGACGACGCGCGGACCGGCGCGCGGCTCGGGCGCGGCGGCTGGCTCGTCGCCGAGGCCGACGAGAGCGACGGATCCTTCCTCCGCCTGCACCCGGTGATCTCGGTGATCACGAACGTCGAGCCCGAGCACCTCGACCACTGGGGTGACGGCGAGCGGCTGGAGGAGGCCTTCGTCGAGTTCGCCTCGCGGGTCCCCTTCTTCGGCCGGGTCGTGGTGTGCCTGGACGACCCGGGCGTCCAGCGCATCCTGCCGCGGATCGCGCGGCGCACCCTCACCTACGGCTTCACCACCCAGGCCGAGTGGCGCGCGCTCTCGGTCGAGCCCGAGCCCCGGGGCATGCGCTTCGAGGTCCGGCATCGCGGCGAGCCCCTGGGCAAGGTCGCCCTGCCCCTGGTCGGCCGACACAACGTCGCGAACGCCCTGGCGGCCCTGGCGGTGGCGGGCGAGCTCGAGGTGCCCTTCGAGACGGCCGCGGCGGCGCTGTCGAGCTTCGGCGGAGTCGAGCGGCGCTTCGAGACCCGCGGCACGAAGGCGGGCGTCCGCGTCGTCGACGACTACGGCCACCACCCGACCGAGATCCGCGCCACCCTCGCCGCCGCCCGCGGCGCCCATGCCGGACGCCTGGTGGTCGTCTTCCAGCCCCACCGCTTCACGCGCACCCGCGACCTGCTTGCCGAGTTCGGCGGCGCCTTCCACGACGCCGACGTCGTGCTCGTGTGCGACGTCTACCCGGCGGGCGAGGACCCGATCCCCGGCGCGGACGCCGCGGCCGTGGTGCGAGCCATCACCGAGCGCGGGCACCGCGCGGTGCGGAGCGCCGGCGAGCTCGACACCCTGGCGGCACGGCTCGTACCCGAGCTCCGGCCCGGCGACCTCGTGCTCACCCTCGGCGCCGGCAGCATCCACACCCTGGGGCCGCGGATCCTCGCGGCCCTCGAGGAGACTCCGTCGTGATCCCCGACGCGGCGCGCCGGGACCTCGAGGCACTCGAGAACGTGGCCCTCGACTTCGACGCCGACACCTCGCGGCTGACCTCGCTTCGCGTCGGCGGCCCCGTCGACGTGCTGGCGACGCCCGAGGATCGCGACGGGCTCTCCGCCCTGCTCGGCGTGTGCCGGCGCCACGGTCTGCGCCATCGGGTGATCGGCCGCGGCTTCAACACCATCGTCCGCGACGAGGGCATCGACGGCGTGCTGCTGCGGCTCTCGCGCTTCCGGCGCCTCGACCTCGAAGGGGAGGACCGCCTCTACGTGGAGGCCGGCGTCTCCCACGCGAGCCTGACCCGCTTCTGCCGCGACCGGGGCCTCTCGGGGCTCGAGTTCGGCGCCGGCATTCCCGGGAGCCTCGGAGGCTGGATCGTGATGAACGCCGGCATCCCGGGGCGCGAAGCCGGCGACGCCGTCGTCGACGTCGAGGCCATGAGCGGCGACGGGACCGCGTGCGACTGGTACGCGGAGCCGACCCTGCGCTTCCGCTACCGGGTCACCGAAGGGCTGCCGGAAGGCGCCGTCGTGCTCGCCGCGCACCTGCGCGTGACTCCGAGCACGACCGAGGCCGTGAGCCGGGAGATCGCCCGGGTGCAGGATCACCGCGCCGAGACCCAGCCCCTGGACGTCCCGACCTGCGGCTCCGTCTTCCGCAACCCCGAGGGCGGCCACGCCGGCGCGCTGCTCGAGGAGGCCGGGCTCAAGGGCCACGCGATCGGCGGGGCCCGGGTGTCGCCCACCCACGCCAACTTCATCGAGAACGTCGGCGGCGCGAGCGCGGGCGACGTGCTCGCCCTGATCGAACACGCGCGACGCAGTGTCGCGGAGAAGACCGGCATCGAGCTGGTGCCGGAAGTCCACGTGCTCGGGAGGCAAGGATGAGGCGCAGACGCGACCCCTTCGAGGCGACCGGCCGGACCCAGCGCCGACCCACGCCCGCCCGCACCCTGCGCTCGAATCGGGCGCTCGCGCGTCGCCACCGCGGTCGCAGCGGCGCGCGGCCCGTGGCCCTGCTCGCCGCACTCGGGATCGGCTTCGCCGCCGGGCTCTGGCTGCCGCGCTGGGCCGAGGCGCCGCCGGGCGCGCCGGGCCTCCAGGCGGTGAGCGCCTCGGTGAGCGGGCATCGCTGGCTCGCGCCCGCGGAGGTGGCGCGGCTCGCGGGAGTGCCGGCCGGGACGCCGCTGCATCTCGTGGAGGCTTCCGCGGTCGCCGAACGCCTCACCCTCCACCCGTGGGTCGCCGCCGCGCGAGTGGCCGTGCTCGCTCCGGGGCGCGTCCTGCTCTCCGTGCACGAGCGCACTCCGCGAGCGCGGATCGAGATCGAGGACACGACGTACTGGGTCGACGCCGAGGGCATGCCCTTCGCCCCCGCCGGCGCGCCGCTCGAGGGCGGTGCCCTGCCCCACATCCGCGGGGTGGCCGCGCGAGCCGGCGTCGCGAGCGAAGACCTGGCGGCGGCCATCGTGCTGCTCGAGCGCCTGGCGTCCCATCCGGTGGGCCGCGTCCTGGCCGTGTGGGTGGGGGACGCTCCCGCAGACCAGCTTCCGATCCTCGAGATCGAGGGCCCCGACCGCGCGCTTCGCGTCCTGCTGGGCGTCGACCTGGGAGCCGGCCTCGAGCGCCTCGAGGCGGTGCTCGCCGCGGGCCTGCCGGAGGTATGGAGCGCGGGCGAGCTCGACGTGCGCTTCGGCGATCAGGCGATCGTCCGCGAGCGCCCGCTGGTGGATGCCGAGCCGGCGCTCGGAAGGGGCCCGCTGGGAACCCCGCCGGAGACGGCGGACGAAGGGCGAGACGATTCGAAGACGGATGCGGCGGCGCGTGGAGACGCGACGACGCACATCCAGGACGCGCGCGGGTGACTCCGCGCCGTCGACCAAGGGGGAACGCACATGGCCAGGAAGGATGAGCTCATCGTCGGGCTCGACATCGGAACCACCAAGATCTGCGCGGTGGTGGCGATGCCATCGGAGGACGGCATCGACATCGTCGGCATCGGCACGCATCCCTCGCGCGGGCTGCGCAAGGGCGTCGTGGTGGACATCGACGCCACCGTCGAGTCGATCAAGCAGGCGGTCGAGGAGGCGGAGCTGATGGCCGACACCGAGATCTCCTCGGTGTACGCCGGCATCGCCGGCGGCCACATCAGCGGCTTCAACTCCCACGGCGTGGTGGCGGTGAAGGACGAGGAGGTCACCGACGGCGACGTGCGGCGCGTGATCGACGCCGCCAAGGCCGTCGCGATCCCGATGGACCGCGAGGTGATCCACGTGATCCCCCAGGAGTTCATCATCGACGACCAGGACGGGATCCGGGAGCCGCTCGGCATGAGCGGCGTGCGCCTCGAGGCCGACATCCACATCGTGACCGCCGCGGTCACCAGCGCCCAGAACATCGTCAAGTGCGCCAACAAGGCCGGGCTCAACGTCGTGGACATCGTGCTCGAGCCGCTGGCGTCGGCCGAGGCCGTCGTCGCCCGCGACGAGCGCGACCTCGGCGTGTGTCTCATCGACATCGGCGGCGGCACGACGGACATCGCCGTGTTCGCCGGCGGATCGATCAAGCACACCTCGGTGCTGAGCCTCGGCGGCTACCACCTGACCAACGACATCGCCGTCGGGCTGCGCACGCCCTTCGACGAAGCGGAGCGCATCAAGAAGCGCTTCGGCGTCGCGTCGGCGCGCTTCCTCGGGAGCGACGACGTGATCTCGGTGCCGAGCGTCGGAGGCCGCCGACCCCGAGAAGTGTCACGCAAGATCCTCTGCGAGGTGATCGAGCCGCGCGTCGACGAGCTGCTGACGCTCGCACGACAGGAGCTCTCGAAGGCGGGACTCGAGGGACGCATTCCTTCGGGCGTCGTGCTCACGGGCGGCTGCAGCGCGCTCGCCGGCATCGGAGACCTCGCCGAGGAGATCTTCGAGGCGCCGGTCCGGCTGGGTACACCGATCCATGTCGGCGGCCTGCAGGACGTGGTGCGAAGCCCCATGTACGCCACGGGCGTGGGCCTCGCGCAGTTCGGCTACCGCAACCACCAGGGCCGCGGGTCGAGCCGCTTCCGGATCCGGGACGACTCGATCTTCCGCCGGGTCCGCCAGCGGATGCGGGACTGGTTCTACGCGGACTTCGAGTAGGAGCCGGGGGCGGGTCGCAAATTCGGCCCACAACCCATTGCAATGTCAACGGAAATCGATTCTACTGTGTCGGGGGCCGGTGTGATGGCCGGACACCCCAGAACACTCCGGGGGGGGTGAGAGATGGCGAAGAAGGCAGACCCGCGCGGCGCGCGGAAGGGACAGAACCAGGCGGGCGCGGAATCCGACGATTCCATCGATCTCCTGGAGGTGGGCAACGACGAGGATCTCCTGGAGTTCGAGGACTCCGGTGAGCTCCAGGCCCGGATCAAGGTGATCGGCGTGGGCGGGGCCGGCGGCAACGCCCTGGACACCATGATCAGCCAGGGCCTGTCGGGCGTGGAGTTCGTGGTCGCGAACACCGACGCCCAGGCGCTCAAGCACAAGCTGGCACCCACCAAGGTCCAGCTGGGCACCGAGGTGACCCGCGGGCTCGGCTGCGGCGCCAACCCCGAGCGGGGACGCGCGGCAGCCATGGAGGACCGGGACCGGCTGCGGGACATGCTGATCGGCTCGGACATGGTGTTCGTGACGGCGGGCCTCGGAGGCGGCACCGGAACCGGCGCCGCCCCGGTGGTGGCCGAGGTCGCACGCGAGGTGGGCGCCCTCACGGTCGCGGTCGTGAGCAAGCCCTTCCCCTTCGAGGGGCGCCAGCGGATGCGCCACGCGGACCAGGGGCTCGAGGAGCTCCATCGCGTGGTCGACACCCTGATCACGATCCCGAACCAGCGCCTGCTGGCCCTGGCGAGCAAGGACACCCCGATCAACCAGTCCTTCGTGCTGGCGGACGAGGTGCTCCTCAATGCCGTGAAGGGCATCTCGGACCTGATCACGGTCCACGGCCTGGTGAACCTCGACTTCGCCGACGTCCGCACCATCATGAACGAGATGGGCATGGCGCTGATGGGCACCGGCGCCTGCCGGGGCGACAGCCGGGCCAAGGAGGCCGCCTACGCGGCGATCTCGAGCCCGCTGCTCGAGGACGCCTCGATCGAGGGCGCCCGCGGAGTGCTGATCAACATCACCGGCGGCGCGGACATGACCCTGTGGGACGTGAACGAGGCCTCGACCCTGGTGCAGGAGGCGGCCCACGAGGACGCCAACATCATCTTCGGCGCCGTGATCGACGAGGGCATGCCCGAGGGCGAGCTGCGGGTGACGGTGATCGCCACCGGGCTCGACGACGAGCGGGACTGGCGCGACCGCCAGGACCGCCGGAGCGACGACCTGAGCCTGCACGGCCGGCCGGCTCCCTCGAGCGGCGGCGAGGCGCACGTCCAGGCCCGGGCCGAGCAGGAGGCGGCGCCCGAGGCGCGCAACCCGCTCGACCTGCCGGTGCCCGAGATCGCGGGCGACGACGACCGGGAGGAGGAGGTGTTCCTCTCGCCCTTCGACGAGGACACCTACGACGTCCCGACCTTCATCCGCAAGGAGCAGGAGCAGCGGGACGGGGACGAGGACCGGGAGATCCCGGCCTTCCTGCGCCGCAAGGCGGAGTAGTCCCGCCTTCGGGCCCGGATCGAGACAGAGCGAGGCCGATCGACGCGGGCCGGGGCACCCAGAGGTGTCCCGGCCCTTCGCATTCGTGGGCCCGGCTCTCGCGGGCTCGGCGGCTGGGGGCGCGGCTGGTACGCTGCCCCGCCATGTCCGACTCCCTGCTCTCGTGCCACGTCGAAGACGGCGTCGCGACCGTCACCTTCGAGGATCCGGAACGGCTGAACGCGATGACCGAGGCCATGGGTCACGCCCTCGCCGAGCGCATGGGGGCGCTCGCGACCGACGAGGCGGTCCGCGTGGTCGTGCTCACCGGGGCCGGGCGGGCCTTCTCGGCGGGCGGCGACCTGGCCATGCTCACGCGCATGTCCGAGGCCGGCCAGGCCGACGCCGGCGGCCCGACCCGGGACCGCCACCACGAGTTCATGCGCGGCTTCTACGGCCTCTACCTCTCGGTGCGCGACCTGCCCCAGCCGAGCATCGCGGCCATCAACGGCCCGGCGGTGGGAGCCGGCTGCTGCGTGGCGCTTGCCTGTGACCTGCGGGTGGTGTCGAAGAAAGCCCGGATGGGCCTCAACTTCACGCGCCTGGGCATCCACCCGGGCATGGGAGCCACCTGGACCCTGCCCCGGCTGATCGGAAGCGCCCAGGCGGCCGAGCTGCTCTACACGGGCCGGCTCGTGAGCGGCGAGGAGGCCCTGTCGATCGGCCTGGTGAACCGGGCCGTCGAGCCCGAGGACGTCCTCTCGAGCGCCCAGGAGCTGGCCCGGGAGATCGCGACGACCTCGCCGATCGCACTGCGCCAGACCAAGCAGAGCCTGGCGCGGACCGAGGGCTCGAGCCTCTCCCAGCAGCTCGACCGGGAGGCCGCGGCCCAGGCGCTCTGCTACGAGACGCGGGACCTGGGCGAGGGGCTCGCGGCGGTTCAGGAGAAGCGCGAGCCGCGCTTCGAGGGACGCTGAGGGCCGTCCGGAGGACGTGCCGTCGCCCCCGGCACTCGGGGGGCCGGAGCGGGACGCCGAGAAGCGCCCCGCCGTCGCGCGGGCCGGGCTCTAGCTCTGGCCCTGCGCCATGAGCAGCAAGGTCGCCAGGAAGCCGACGGTCAGCCAGAGCTGGTGGCTTCGCAGTGCTCGCGTCATGGAGTTCCCCCGTCCTGATCCATTCTTCGTTCGCAGCGCCGCAGACTTGAGAGTCTTCCCGGGAAAGGGGGGTTCCCCGGGGCCCGGGCCTGCTAGAGCGCCTGGCTGGGCGCCACCAGCTGGGAGGCGTCGAAGAAGTAGGCGATCTCGACCTTGGCGGTCTCCGGGGCATCCGAGCCGTGGACCGCGTTCTTCTCGATGTCGGTGCCGAAGTCGCCCCGGATGGTGCCGGCGGGGGCCTCGGTGGAGTTGGTCGGCCCCATCAGGTCGCGGTACTTGGCGATGGCGCCCTCGCCCTCGAGCACGCTGATGACCACCGGGCCGGACGTCATGAACTTCACCAGATCGCCGTAGAAGGGGCGCTCGGCATGGACGGCGTAGAAGCCCTGGGCCAGGGTCTCGTCCAGCTGGGCCTTCTTCAGGCCGATGATCTCGAGGCCCGCCGCCTCGAGGCGCTTCAGGATCTCGCCCGTGGCGCCCTTGGCGACGGCGTCGGGCTTGATGATCGAGAGCGTGCGTTCGATGGACACGGAATCCTCCTGCTCCTGCGCGATGGCGCGCGCAAGCTAGCGGAGGCGATTCGGGCTGGGTAGAGCGAGACGGCCGAAATCGCGCGCTAATCGGCCACGCGGACGACGATCTTGCCGAAGTGCTCGCTGGACTCCATGACCCGGTGGGCCTCCTCGACCTGGTCCATGCCGACGACGCGGTCCACGATGGGGCGGATCGCGCCCTTGGCCAGATCGGCTCCGAAGCGGCCTTCGAAACCGCGGATGAGCTCGGCCTTCGCCTCGATGGAGCGGGCGCGAAGGGTCGAGCCGATCACGCGCAGACGCCGCGCAACGAGCAGCCCGAGGTTGATCTCGGCCTTGGCGCCGCCCATCAGACCGATCAGCACGAGGGCCCCGTCCATGCGCAGCGCAGCGAGGTTGTCGGCCAGGTAGGGAGCGCCGATCGAGTCGAGCACCACGTCGACGCCGCCGCTGGCCTCGCGGGCCGCGTCGAGGAAGCGCTCCTCCCGGTAGTTCACCGCGACGTCGGCCCCGAGCTCGCGGCAGCGCCGGCACTTGTCCTCCGAGCCCGCGGTGACGATCACCGTGGCGCCGGCGGCCTTGCCGAGCTGGATGGCGGCGGTGCCGATGCCGCTGCCACCCCCGTGGACCAGCAGCGCCCCGTCGTCGGGCAGACCGGCGAGCTGGAACACGTTGAGGAAGACGGTGAGAAAGACCTCGGGGACGGCCGACGCCTCCTCGTAGGAGAGCGACTCGGGGATCCGCATCGCGCTCGTGGCGGCCACGCCGACCTCGCTCGCGTAGCCGCCTCCGGGCAGCAGGGCCATGGCCCGGTCGCCGACGGACCAGCCGCTCACCTCGGCGCCGACTTCCATCACCTCGCCCGCGCACTCGAGGCCCATCAGCTCCGAGGCGCCGGGGGGCGAGGGATACAGACCCCTGCGCTGGAGCAGGTCGCCGCGGTTGATGGCGAAGGCGCGCACCGCGATGCGCAGGTCTCCGGCGCCGATCTCGGGCGCCGGCACCTCGCCCACGCGCAGGGTGGCTTCGTTTCCGGGGTTGTCGACGAGGATGGCTCGCATGGCGCCGGAGCGTAGCAGCGCGCCGGCGCGATCTGGTCGCGGCGCGTTCGGCGCACTAGGCTGTCGGTGCTCTTGCGGGGCGCACCTGGATGTTCCGGGAAGGGCCAAGCCCGCCCGTTCGAGATGAACCCGTCGATCCCGTTCGATCCGGATCTTGGGGATGTCTCTTGAACCCTGCGTCTCCCAACCTCGCCAACCTGCGAAAGCGAGCCAAGGCGCTGGTGCGTCAGCACGCGCGCCGCGAGCATCCGGTCGCCGATCGGATCCGTCGGTCCTCTCCCGAGGACTTCGCGGGTCTGAGCGATCGGGAGATCCTGGATCGCCCCTTCGCCCTCCACCAGGCCCAGCGCGTGGTGGCGCGCGAAGCGGGCTTCGAGGACTGGGAGTCGCTCTCGAGGAGCACCGAAGTGATGTCGAATTCCCACCGAACCGAGCCCACCGCTGCAGGCACCCCCGAAGGCCTGCGCGTCCATCCCCAGGTCTTCGTCACGGACATGGAGCGCGCCGTCGCGTTCTACCGCGACACCCTTGGCTTCGAGGTCGCCTACCTCTATGGCACGCCGCCCTACTACGGCCTCGTCACCTTCGGGTCGGTCGGCGTGAACCTGCGCCACGTCGACCAGTGCCCGTACCGGGAGGGCGTCCGAGCCGACGAGCAGCTCCTCGCGGCCACGATCGTCGTCGCGAACCTGAAGGCGTACTTCGTGGGCCTGGACGAGGCGGGCGTCGAGTTCGCCCAGCGCTACCAGGAGCAGCCCTGGGGCGCCCACGACTTCATCGTCGAGGATCCGGACGGGAACCTCGTCCACTTCGCGGATCCCGCCTCGGACTGAGCCCCAACGAGAGAGCCCCGCCACCTCTCGAGGTGGCGGGGCTCCTAGGATCACTCGATACAGGCCGCTAGCTGAGCTGCTCGCGGCTGTAGTCGAGGATGGTGCGGGCGATGATCATGTGCTGGATCTGCCCGGTGCCCTCGTAGATGTCCGTGATCCGCACGTCGCGGAACCACTTCTCGAGCAGGTGGTCGCGGGAGACGCCCATCGCTCCGAGCAGCTCGATGCAGCCCTGGGTGATGGTGCGCACGCCGCTTCCGCCCTTGGCCTTGCTGATCGAGGACTCGAGGTTGTTGGGCATGCCGTGGTCGGCCATCCAGGCCGCGCGCGCCACGGTGAGCTCCGCCGCCTCCTGCAGGGCCTCGAGCTCCTGGAACTTGGCGGCCGCGGCCGAGAGGCCGTGGACACCGGCGCCGTAGGAGAGGTCGACACCGGCCTCTTCCAGCTGCTCCCGGGTGAAGTCGAGGGCCGCGCGGGACATGCCGAGGCCGAAGGCCGCCGTCATGGGGCGCGTCATGTTGAAGGTCTTCATCACGCCGCGGAAGCCACCCGAGCCCTGCTTCGGGATCTCTTCCTTGCCGCCCAGCAGGTTGCCGCGGGGGATGCGGCAGTCCTGGAACACGTAGGCGGCGGTGTCGTCGGCGCGGATGCCGAGCTTCTTCTCCTTGTGGGCCACGACGAAGCCGGGGGTCTCCTTCTCCACGAGGAAGGACTTGATCCCGGCGCGGCCGGCCGAGCGATCCAGCGTGGCCCAGAGCACCACGCCGTCGGCGCGGCAGCCCGTGGTCACGAAGATCTTCTCGCCGTTGATGATCCACTCGTCCGTCTCCTCGTCGAGGACGGCGGTGGTCTGCACCAGCGAGGGATCGGAGCCGCAGCCCGGCTCGGTGATCGCCATCGAGAGGAGCAGGTGGCCCCACTTCTCCTTCTGCTCGGGGGTGCCGGCGGCGCCGAGTGCCGCGTTGCCGAGGCCCACGCCGCGGCCCTTGCGCATGCGCACGGAGTAGTCGCCCCAGGTCTCGGCCATGGTCACCATCATGCCGATCACCGAGGAGCCGCTGTCCTCCTCGCCGCGCTCGCCCATCAGGCCCCACACGCCGGGGAACTGGTCGGCCTCGGGCAGCGCCTCGGGCGGGAACTCGTGCTCGTTCTCGTCGTAGTGGCGGGCGTACTTGCGGGCCACGAGCGCTTCGCTGCGCACGTAGTCCAGGATCTTCTGGTCGTTCTCGCTCAGACTGAAGTCGATCATTGTTCTCTCTGATTCGCTTGGGATTCGTCTACGGATGGGGTTCGTTGGGGGCTCGCGGACTAGACCGCAGCCACGCCCTCGAGCACGCTCAGGGTGCGCGCGTGCCGGTACCACATCTCCACGGGGTGCTCGCGGATGAAGCCGTGGCCTCCGAGCACCTGCACGCCGTTGTCGGCGATCTTCATCGCCTGGGTCGCGGCGTAGCGGCTGGCGAACACGGCGGCCTTGGTGGCGTCGGTGCCTTGCTCGAGCTGGCTCGCGGCCTTCCAGGTGAGCCAGCGCATGGACTCGACCTCGACCTGCATGTCCGAGAGCATGAAAGCCACGGCCTGCTTCTGCGCGATGGCCTCGCCGAACGCGTGGCGCTCCTTGGCGTAGGGGATGCAGAACTCGAGCACGCCACGGGAGAGACCCGTGAGCAGCGCGGCGCCGGCCACGCGGGTGCCCGCGATCAGGCGCGCGGCGTCGATGCCCTCCTCGCCACCGAGCCGGTTGGCGGCGGGCACCTCGACCTTCTCGAGGGTGAGGGAGACCGTGGGGACGGCCTTCATGCCGAGGTTGAGCTCGACGTCGCCGACCGAGAGGCCAGCCGCGTCGCGGGGCACGATGAAGGCGTCGACGGCACCGAAGCCCGTCTTTGCGGCGTTGGTGCTGCGCGCCAGCACCAGGAAGTGCTCGGCGCGGTCGCCCATCACGACGAAGCGCTTCTTGCCCGAGAGGACGAAGCTGTCGCCCTTGGCCTCGGCCGTGGTCTGCAGGTTCGTCACGTCGAAGACGGGCGAGGGCTCGAGCACGGCGAGGGCGCCGGCGTGGAACTTCTGGCCGCCGAAGGCCGGCAGGTACTGCTTCTGCTGCTCCTCGGTGCCGAAGTCGGCCACGGCGAAGGCGAAGAGCCCCGGGCTCGCGGCGGCGAGGCCGAGGCCCGCGTCGCCGAAGGCGAGCTCCTCGAGGATGATCGCGTTGGTGATGGGGGAGCGAGCCTCGCCGCCGCCGCCCACGCTCTCGGGGAGCTGGGTGCTGGTGAGGCTCAGGTCCCAGACCTGCTGCATCACGTCCGCGGGCAGCTCGCTGGCCTCGTCCGCCGGACGACCCGCGGGCCGGAGCACCTGCTCCGCAAACTCGCGCATCGCCTCGCGGACGACCTCCTGTTCGTCGGTGAGTCCGAATGAGATCATCGTCTTTCCTTTCCTGTCACGGCCCCGTTCTGGGTCCGTGCAATCTGGTGGAAGTAGTGGTCCATGGCCTGGCGGCCGCCCTCCTTGGAGAGCTGTCCGTTCTGCGCCGCCTCGCGGGCGTCGAGGAAGCCGAGGGCGACGCCGCACCAGATGCGGGCGTCGGCCGTGTACCGGACGTCGGCTCCCTCGGCGAAGCCGGAGCGCACGTCGCAGACGCCGTCCTTGATCGCGACCGTCCAGACGCCCCCACCCTCTCCGGTGAGCCGGATCTCGAACGTCACGTTCGCGTCCTTGGCGCGCTCGTCGCGCAGCAGCTGCGGCAGCGACTCGAAGATCGAGGTGGCCGAGGTCTCGGTGAAGGGGTCGGTGTCGAGCCCGAGATCGGAGATCGCGTGGTGCACGTACCAGCGCGCGATGGCCGAGATGATCGGCTCGAGGTCCCGCCCCGCGTCCGTCACGGCATAGCCCGAGCGGCCCTCGATCGAGACCTGCTCGACGAAGCCCGCCTCGATCATCTTGCGCAGGCGCGCGGAGAGCACCCGGGGTGCGATGCCGGTGCGCACCCGCAGCTCCTGGAAGCCGCGCGGACCGGGGAGCAGGTGCCGGACCAGCACGAGCGTCCACTTGTCGCCGACCACGTCGAGGGCCCGGGCGACGGGGTCGAAGACGTGGACGGGCCGGGGGATCACGGATCCCGGCGGAGTCTCGACCTGGGGGGGAGTGACTGACACGTCAGTAAGTATCTATTAGATACTGGCTGCGCGTGCAATAGAAAACTGGCAGTCACTCTGTCAATTCGCAGACGAAGGCCCCGCGGGGCTCAGTCAGCGTTGTGTGTTCCCGTCGAAGGCTCGGCCACCGCGAACGCACCAGGTCAGCGGACCCTCATTCAGCTCCGATCCGTTGAACACGACGCCGCTACCGAGCTGCACGGTCCAGCCGATGTTGGGGATGTTCACCGTGGCGTTGGCATCGGCGGTGGCCGTCCAGTAGAGGCCGTTCTGAATGCCCTGGAAGGGATGACCCGAGGGCAGCGCGGGCAGCGCGTTGCCCGGATCGATCAGGCTCGCGAGCTGCTCGACCATGGGAAGGTGCCACCCCAATCGGCCTCCGACCTCGCGCTTGGCGCAGAAGTCCATGGCGTCGCGGCGCCCGAGGTTGGTGCCACCCGAGGGCGCCCGGTCCCACACCAGCCCCGTCTCCAGATCGAGCACCGCCGCGCCGTCGGGATTCGCGATCGTGGGTAGCACGCAGGCGAAGCGATCGGAGCCACACCCCGCAGCGTCCCCATTGCTCGCGTCGAGCCTCCGGTCCCAGCCCAGGCCGCGGCTCCCAGCCAGGCTGCAGCTGCCATCGTCGCAGGAGTTGCCGGCCGAGGCCCTGCCGCCCGAGAAGTTGGCGCCGCCGCCTGCGCCGAGACCCGAGCGGCCCACCGTGTTGTGCGCGAAGAGGGTGCTCGGGGCCATCCGGATCCCGACCCCTCCGGTCTCGAAGACGCTGTTCTTCACCAGGACGCTGCGCTCGTTCGCGTCGATCCCCGCGCCGCCGCAGTCGCGCACGGTCAGATCCTCGACGCGGGTCGCGGTCAGCACGCGCACGCAGGTCGAGCCGAAGCCACCGATCACACCGTTGCGGATCGTCGATCGACTTCCCCCCAGGAAGAGCTGGAAGGGGACGATTGCGGAGCCGGCTCCCGCTGGGCAGCTTGCCTGGCCGCAGACTGCGGTACTGGTGATCGAGAAGCCGTTGAGATCGAGGACGATCTCGTTGGCGAGAACCAGGCCGTCGGTCGAGGCCGGCACGGACAGGGGGCCGGTGAGCACGTAGCTCCCCGGCTCGCTGATCACGAAGGGAAAGCCGCCGGCGGCGTCGACGATCGCCTGGTTGATCTCGATGCGGCCGTCTGCCGGGAAGGCGGGAGTGGCGAGCAGCAGCAGGAAGGGGACGAGTCGCGCGACTCGAGGGGCTTCGATCCGGAACATGAGGACTCCGCGGCCAGGCTGTCCCCCGCCTCGACAGCTTCGCACAAGGGCTTGCAGCCCCGAGCCCCGCGGGGCACTCTTGATCAGCCGGAGGTGGACGGAGGATCGCCGGCAGGCAGGATCGCCTGCGGGAGGAAAGTCCGGGCTCCACAGGGCAGGGAGGTCGCTAACGGCGACCCGGGGTGACCCGAGGGAAAGTGCCGCAGAAACCACACCGCCGATGGCGGCTTCGGTCGCACAGGCAAGGGTGAAATCGTGGGGTAAGAGCCCACGCGCGACAGCCGGGTGACCGGCGGCGGGGCAAACCCCTCCCGGTGCAAGCTCGAATAGGGACGTCGCTTCGGGCGGCCCGTCCGAGTGGGCTTCGGCTCACCGACGTCCGGGTGAGAGCGCTCGAGCGGCGCAGCAATGCGTCGCCTAGACGAATGATCCTCGCTGGCTTGCGGGCAACTGCTCGTCAGTACAGAACCCGGCTTACAGTCCACCTCCGGCAACGTTCGTTGCGCCGCTTCGCTTCTCTTGAAGGCGGCGGGCGGATGGGGGGCCCTGCGCGGAATGGCTCGCTGCGGCCATTCGAACGCGCTCGATGCTTCGGGTGCTCGTCCGCTGCATTGAGGGCGCGTACTCGAAAGGCCTTGCTGTGCTTGACTTCCGCTCCGGGCCCCCCATCCGCCCGCCTTTTGTCGAGGTGGGGTCGGGGCTTGGGTCGTGGAGCGGTTGGTGGCGCTCTCAGCCCATCAGGTAGAGGAATTCTTCCTGGATGATCTTGTCGTCCTTCAGGGTGTAGAGGGCGACCTCGCGCATCTGCATGCGCTCGCCTTCCTTCGGGGTGACGTCGAGGTCGAACTGGACGACGAACTGGTCGTCGCGGTGGCCGCAGAAGGGGCCGGTGGCCACGCTCGAGTGGACCTCGTGGTTCGCGAACCACCAGTCGTTCTTGCCCTTCACGGCCTGGATGCCCTCGAGGCGGGCGGGCATCTCTTCGGTGCCCTGCCCTTCGATGCTGACGATGTCGTCGGAGTAGAGGGTGGCGACGGCCTCTTCGGACTTTCCGTCGTTGCACAGGGAGACGAGGCGGGTTCCGAGCTCGATGGCGTTCATGCTGTTCCTCCGGGATCGCTGGTTTCGGGTGGCGTCGGGGGCGCGATCCGACGGCTTCGATCCTACGCCTCGCGATCGGGGAAGGGCGGGGTTTCCGGGCGTCTGCTGACGCCTCTTGTCGCCAGAGGGCGCGCCGGGGTGGGCGCGGTATGGTGAAGCCCCGACGGAGGATTGACATGGCCGCGACACCGCTCCCCATCCAAGGGCTGCACTTCGGGCCGCGCCGCTTCCTGGCTGCGCGCGAGGAGCAGCTGGCCAAGCTCTCCTTCGAGCACTTCCGCGCGCGCCGGCTGGCGCCGGTGATCGGTGCGGAGATCGAGGGCATCGACCTGCGCGACCCGAACCCCGCGGCCCTGGAGGAGCTCGAGCGCGCCTTCTACGCCTATCGCGTGCTCTTCTTCCGCGGCCAGGATCTCACCACCGAGCAGCACCTGCGCTTCGCGGCCCACTTCGGCGAGCTCGAGGACCACCCCTTCCTCCCCGGCAAGGACGGCTACGCCCCGGTGATCCAGTTCGCGAAGGACGCGGACACGGTGGGCGTCGAGAACAACTGGCACTCCGACGTCTCCTGGCGCGAGATCCCTTCGCTGGGCTCGGTGCTGCGGGCGGTGACCGTTCCCGACGTGGGTGGGGACACCCTGTTCGCCGACATGGTGATGGCCTACGAGGGGCTCCCCGACGAGCTCAAGGAGCGCATCGAGGGGCGGACCGCGACCCACGACTTCCTCCAGGCCTTCGGCTACGGGCTCTCCGACGAGGATCGCGAGAAGGCTCGCGCCCAGTACCCGCCGGCCTCCCATCCCATCGTGCGCACCCACCCGGTGACGGGCGAGAAGATCCTCTACGTGAACCGGATCTTCACCGCGCGCGTCGACGAGATGGATCCGGCGGAGAGCAACGAACTGATCGCGCGCCTGTGTCGGGAGGCCGAGGTCCCGGAGTATCAGGTCCGCTTCGCGTGGCAGCCGAACAGCGTCGCCTTCTGGGACAACCGCGCCGTGCACCACTACGCCGCCAGCGACTACTGGCCCAAACAACGCGTCATGGAGCGCGTAACCATCATCGGCGAACGCCCCTTCTGAGAGGGGACGGTCCTTGCAACTTGCAAGTCGCTCCCCCGGGGCGGCCAGATGCAAGTTGCAAGGACCGTCCCCTCCCCT
>JASJCN010000081.1 GCA_030065975.1 Myxococcota bacterium | reverse complement strand
CAAGGAGATCCACCATCGCGCGGGAGCCGACCGGCGACGAGGTCGCGCCCGTGGCGCGCCGGGAGTGCCTGGCCAACCTCGACCGGGCTCTCTCCACGCTCGGTGGGGGGTGAAACCCGGAGCCCTGGGCACCTGTCCGCACGCAATTCGGCAGGGAGCGGCCCCCAAGCCCCTCAACCCCCGGTGCTCAGCGGCCGATCCATTCCGCAGAGGAGCTGCACCTTGGGCGCGACTGCAGTCGACGACAGCCAATGGCCGCTGGTCCGGATCCGCATCGACGGCGAGCAATCCGACCACGACGTGGAAGAGCTGCTGGCGCGCTTCGGCGAGCTGGCCTCTCGGGGCGAGCCCTATCTCGCCTACGCGCAGGTCGGGGAGTACAAGCCCGACTTCGGCCACGTGAAGCGGGTCGCCGCCTGGACGCTCGAGAACCGTGCGATCGTGAAGCAGGGCGTGGCAGCGGCCGTGTTGGTGATCCCGTCGGATCTCTTCCGACTGATGCTGTCGGCGTTCGCGCTGGTGACGCCGGTCCCCTGCCCCTTCCTCGTCACGCGCGACGAGGAGGAGGCCATCGAGTGGCTTCGCGGTCAGGCCGAGGAGCTGGGAATCCCCTATTCGCCGGTGTAGACGGGCTTGCGCTTCTCGGCGAAGGCGCGCGGCCCCTCGCGCGCGTCCTTCGAGGCGAACACCGGGCCGCCGATCTCGAGCTCCTTGGCGAGGGCGTCGCTCTCGCTGTAGCTCTCGTCGATCTCGCGCAGCATGCGCATCAGGGCCCGGATCGAGAGCGGACCGTTCTCGCAGATGACCTCGGCCACGCGCCGGGCCTCGTTCAACGTCTCGCCCTTGGGCACGAGCCGGCCGACGAGGCCGAAGTCCAGTGCTTCCTGGGCCGTCACGTGCCGGGCGGTCAGCAGGATCTCGGCGGCCACGGTGTAGGGGATCTGGCGGCGCAGGCGGACGCTCGATCCGCCGAGGGGAAAGAGGCCGCGGCGCGCCTCGGTGACGCCGAAGGTCGCGTCCTCGGCGGCGATGCGGATGTCGGTGCCCTGCAGGATCTCGGTCCCGCCCGCGACGGCGAAGCCCTCGACGGCCGCGATGATGGGCTTGAGAGGCCGGTTGTGGCGGAGCAGCGCCTGCCAGTGCAGGTCGGGGACCTCGGCCATCAGCGCCTGGAACTCCTCGTCCCGCTCGCCGCCGCCCATCGCCTTCAGGTCCGCGCCGGCGCAGAAGACGTCGCCGCGTCCGGTCAGGATCCCGACGCGGAGCTCGGGGTCCTCGTCGAGCTGCCGCCAGGCCCGATACATGCCGGCCATCATTCCGCCGGAGAGGGCGTTCTTCGCTTCGGGCCGGTTCAGGGTGATCGTGAGGACGTGGCCGTCTCGTTCGACCAGACAATGCTCGGGATTCACGCATGCTCCTTGGCGCCGAGTGGGGCCGGGCCGGCCGCGCTCAGCGCGTCTCGTAGTCCTCGAGGCGGGGGGTCCGCATCTCCTCGATGAAGCGGTCGAAGCTCCAGGGCCAGGCCGTCGGGATGCCCTGCTCGTCCAGGTACCAGCTTCGGCAGCCCGTGGCCCAGATGGTGTTGCGCGCGGCCTCGGTGCGTTCGCGATCGAAGCGGGCGGCCGCTTCGGAAGAGGCGCATACCTCGCGGAACTCTCCGTCGCGCACGCGCGCCGCGAGCTGCAGGATGTAGGCGATCTGGCGCTCCGCCACGTCGATGAGCGAGAAGTTCCCGACCGGCCCGTTGGGTCCGTTCAGGAAGAAGAAGTTCGGCAGGTCGGGCACCGACATCGCCATGTACGCGGTGGGGCCGGACTTCCAGATTTCGTCGAGCGCGGCACCGCCACGGCCGAAGACCCGCATGGGTCGGACGAAGGCGTCCACCTGGAATCCCGTGGCGAGCACCAGCACGTCGAGCCCGTGCAGCTCGCCGTCTGCGGTGCGCACGCCCGCCGGCTCGACCCGCTCGATCGACTCGGTGACGAGCCGCGCGTTGGGCGCCTGGATGGCGTCGTAGAAGTTCGGCGACAGGACGAGGCGCTTGCAGGTCGCGCGGTAGTCGGGCCGGAGCTTCTCGCGGAGCACCGGGTCGGCGACGTGGTCCTCGAGGTTGGCGACGCAGGTGTCCTGGATCAGCTGCAGCACGGGCGAGGTCGCATCCACGAGCACGTTGGCGAAGCCGTCGACGAAGGCGCGCGCGGCCTCGGCGCGGATCCCGGCCATCACCTCCGGGTGCTCGCGGAAGGTCCGTCGCTCCGCATCGTCGTAGGCGGGATTCTCCACCGGGGTGATCCACTGGGCCGTACGCTGGAAGAGGGTGACGGCCTCGCCCACCTGCACGATCGCGGGCAGGATCTGGACGGCGGAGGAGCCGGTTCCCACGAGCCCGATGCGCCGGCCCTCGAGCGGCACGTCGTGATCCCAGCGCGCACTGTGGAAGGCCGCGCCCGCGAAGCTCTCGAGCCCCGGAAGGTCGGGCACCTTCGGGTGGTGCAGCACGCCGGTCGCCGCGATCACGAAGTCGGCGACGTCGGAGGTGCCGTCGGACAGCTCGAGGTGCCAGCGGCCGTCCTCGAACGCGCAGCGGGTGACCTCGGTCTCGAAGCGGATCCGCTCCTCGACGCCGTATTCGCGAGCGACCCGCTCGAAGTAGGCCTGGATCTCGGCTCCCGGCGAGAAACGATGGCTCCAGTCGGGATTGGGCGCGAACGAGTAGCTGTAGAGGTGGGAAGGGACGTCGCAGGCGATGCCGGGGTAGGTGTTCTCGCGCCAGGTTCCGCCGAGCCGGTCGGCCTTCTCGTAGATCGCGAAGTCGTCGAAGCCGGCCTCGCGCAGCTGGATCGCGCAGAGGATGCCCGACATGCCCGCGCCGATCACGACGAAGCGCAGGTTCCGGGTTCCCGTGCCGGGGCTCAGCAGGGCGCCGCCTCCAGCGCGCTCTCCGTCCGCGGATCGCCGGCGATCCGGGTGTGCCGCATGCGTCGAAGCTCGGTGTGATCGTAGGGGCGGGCGCGGTGGAGCAGGCAGCGGTTGTCCCACACGACCACGTCGCCGGGCTCCCAGCGATGCTCGTACACCCGCGGCGGGCGGCAGGCGAAGTCGAGCAGCTCGTCGAGGAGGGCCTCCGACTCGGCCTCGGAGAGGCCGGGGATGCCGTAGGCGTGGCGTCCGATGTAGAGGGCCGGGCGACCCGTCACGGGATGGCGCTTGACCAGAGGGCGCAGGGGCGGCGGGTCGACGTCGAAGCCGTAGCTGCCCTCGCCGTCCTGGTGTCCGATCTTCGCCTGGGAGCGGCGGATCGAATGGAAGGCGCACAGGTCGGCGATCCGCTCGCGCATCTCCGGTGCGAGCGCGTCGTAGGCGGCGCGCATGTCCGCCCACTCCGTTCCGCCACCCGAGGCGGGCACCACCTGGGCCGAGAGGATCGACGCCTTCGCCGAGAGCGGCATGTAGGAGCTGTCCGTGTGCCAGCCCTCGTTGCCACGCATGATCTGCATGGGCAGGGTGGAGTCCGGGAGGAGCTTGCCGTCGGGCCCCTGGTTCGTGATCGGGATCGCGCCCGAGCGCCCGTAGAGGTGCTCGATCTCGCCGAAGCGCCGACCGAAGGCGACCTGCGCCTTCGTGTCGAGCGACTGGCTCCCGAAGATCAGCAGGGCGTGCTCGTGGAACGCGTCGAGGATCGCCTCCCAATCGGCCTCCAGTGCGACCTCCAGTGCGTCGGCGTCGAGGCGGGCGAGATCGACTCCGCCGACGCGAGCGCCGAGAGTGGCGCCCGTGGGCTCGATGGACAGCGTCATGTCCGGCTCCTCTCTTCGATACTAGAGGAGGCGAAGGTCCGAGCGCACGGGGCTCAGGGAGCGCCGGGCGAAGCGGCGGGCGCGTCGAGCTGGATCTCGATCAGCGTCCCGAAGCCCGGGACGGCGTCGGGGCGGAGCTTCGCGAAGACGCGCTCCGTGTAGTCCGGGTCGTCGAGGACGGCGCGGCCGCGCCCCGAGAGCGTCTCACCGCGCACGACCACGGTGACCGGGAAGCCCTCGCCCTCGAGCTCCTCCCACCAGGACCCATCGGCACCGGCGAAGACGAGCCCGTCCTCGCGGAAGTAGTTCACCGGAATCTGCCGGCCGCTCGGCAGGGTCAAGAGCATCACCTTCTGGGCGCGCTCGCCATCCGGGTCGTCGAGGATCTCCTGGGCGATCCGTGGGTTGGCGACGCGCTCCATGTACTGCCACACGCCGACCATTCCGAGCGCGATCAACGCGAGGAGCACGAGTCCGATGCGAAGGAACTTCATGGGAGCCTCCCGGCGCCACGTGCCCCGGGCGCCAGAGGGGACGGTGAACCGACTCGGCTTGACGGTCAAGCAGGGATCCCACATCGTCGCTCTCGTGAGCGAAGCAGGCGCCGGAACGATCCGCTTCTACTGGAGCTTTCGCAGTCCCTACGCCTGGATGGCGGCCGAGGCCCTGGATTCGCAGCTCGGCGATCTCGGGGTTCCGATCGAGTCGATCCCGACCTACCCGACCCCCGAGCTCTTCCCCAACGATCCCGTCGCCCTCCCGACGAAGGTCGCGTACGTCGTCCAGGACGTGCGCCGGCTGGCGCGGGAGCGGGGGCTCACCCTGCGCTTCCCGATGGAGCAGGATCCCGACTGGTCGCTCTCCCACGCGGCCTTCCTCGGCGCCGAGCAGCTCGGTGCGGGCCACGCCTTCCAGCTCGCGCTGTTCCGCAAGCGCTTCAGCGAAGGCCTCTTCCTCGGAGACGACGACGTGATCGCCGCGGCCGCCGAAGAGGCCGGGCTCCCGGGATCGAGCGTGGTCGAGGCGGCCCACGATCCGGCCCTGCGCGAGCAGGCCGCCGGGGGCTTCCAGCGGGGCATCGAGCAGGACGGGATCTTCGGCGTTCCGAGCTTCGTCTTCGCCGGGAAGCTCTACTGGGGACAGGATCGCATGCACTTCGTGCGCAGCGCCGTTGCGCGCAAGGCCGGAGCCTGATCCGGCGCGCCGCACCTGCGAGGCCTATCCTCACTCCGCGCGCTCCAGGGGAGGAGCCTTCCATGGCCCAGGCAGCACTCGCGGATCCGATCGCGGAGATCGACCTCGGCCGGCCCATCAACTTCGGGGGCCGCTTCTTCGCGGAGAACAAGTACGCCCTCTACGAGCGGCTGCGCGAGGAGGCGCCCGTGCACCGCGGGCGGATCAGCGTCGTCCGGGCGACCTTCGTCTCGCGCTACGCCGACTGCGTGAGCCTGCTCAAGGACCCGCGCTTCCTCCGCAACCGCAGCACGGCGACGGGGGGGCGCCGCTCTCCGATCCCGCTGCCGAAGTCGATCGTGGCGCTCGGCGAGAGCATGATCGTCGAGGACGACCCCGAGCACCGGCGCCTGCGCAACCTGGTGAAGAGCGCATTCACGCCGGCGCCGATCGCGCGCCTCGGAGAGCGCGTCGAGCGCCTGAGCCACGAGCTCCTCGACGCGGCGCAGAAGGAGGGGCGCGTCGACCTGATCCCCGCCTACGCCCAGCCCATCCCCGTGACGGTGATCCAGGAGATGGTCGGCGTGTCGGCCGAGGACATGCCCCGCTTCCGCGACACCATGAAGGCGCTCACCCAGGGGCTCAGCGGGTGGAACGTGGCCCGCGCCCTGGTCTTCGAGCTGCCCCGGGCCGTGCGCTTCGTGCGCGATCTGATCGAGCGCAAGCGATCGGATCCCGGCCCCGACATCCTGACCGGCCTGATCCAGGCCGAGGAAGAGGGCGACCGGCTCAGCGAGGACGAGCTCGTGAGCATGGTGTTCCTGCTCATCATTGCCGGCTACGAGACGACCGCGCACCTCATCACCAACGGCGTGCTGACCCTGCTCCAGCACCCCGACCAGCTCGAGCGGCTGCGGGCCGAGCCCGAGCTGCTGGACTCCGCCGTCGAGGAGATCGTCCGCTTCCGGGGCCCCATCCACGGAACCAAGCCGGGCTACGCCCGTGAGGACCTGACGCTCGGAGGGGTCGAGCTCAAGAGGGGCGCGATGGTGATGCCGCTCCTCGGCGCCGCCAACCACGACCCCGAGGCCTTCGATCGGCCGGAGCGCTTCGACATCGCGAGGAGCCCGAACCGACACCTCGGTTTCGGCCACGGCAACCACTTCTGCCTCGGAGCACAGCTCGCGCGCATGGAGACGCGGATCGCCCTGCGCAACCTGCTGGAGCGAAGTCCGAAGCTCCGGCTCGCCGTTCCCGAGCAGGCTCTGAAGGTGCAGAGCATGGCTCTCTGGCACCGCTACGAGAGCCTGCCGGTGGTGCTCTCCTAGTCCCATCGAGGGTCGGAACGGCCGACTCGCGGGGGGGCGAATCCGGTCTACCCTGGACGGTGTCTCCTCGGGAGGGAGGCTCCATGCATCCGTCCTCACCCCTCGTCGCGTTCCTCTTCGGGCTCCTTCTCGCGGTGGCCTCCCACGCGGAAGGGGGACACGAGGGCCACGCGACTCACGGGGCCCATTCCACCGAAGGCGCGCACGCGGAGCCCTCGCGCCAGGCCGGAATCCTCGTCGAGAACTTCGCCCTGCTCGATCACCGGGGCGCCTTCCACGAGCTGCGGGGCTACGCGGACCGGAGCGCCATCGTGCTCTTCGTGCACGGCAACGGCTGCCCGATCGCTCGCCACGCCCTTCCCGTGCTCCACGAGCTGGCTCGCGAGCTCAAGGAGCGCGGGGTCGCGTTCCTGCTGCTGAACGCCAACCTCCAGGACGATCGCGACTCGATCGCGGCCGAGGCCCGGGAGTGGCAGGTGGAGCTCCCCATCCTGGTAGACGAGTCCCAGCTCGTGGCCGAGGCCCTCGGAGTCACGCG
This sequence comes from Myxococcota bacterium, assembly GCA_030065975.1. Taxonomy (GTDB): domain Bacteria; phylum Myxococcota_A; class UBA9160; order UBA9160; family UBA6930; genus JASJCN01. The sequence continues at coordinate 9,580 of JASJCN010000081.1, read as the reverse complement.
CACCGCCGAGGCGATCGTGATCGATCCGCGCACGTGGCGCGTCGCCTATCGCGGCCCGGTCGACGACCGCCTCCACTACCAGACCCAGCGTCCCGCTCGCGCCCACTACCTGCGCGACGCCCTCGAGGACGTGCTCGCGGGTCGGGAGGTCGCGAAGCCCCTTCGGGATGCGGCCGGCTGCCTGATCCTCTTCCCCGAGGCCGACCCCGCTGCTCACGCGGAGATCTCCTACTCCGAGACCATCGCACCGCTGCTCGAGCAGCGCTGTCGCAGCTGCCATCGAAGCGGTGGCGTCGCTCCCTGGGCGATGACCGGATACCCCATGGTGCGGGGCTGGTCGCCGATGATGCGGGAGATGCTGCGGACGAAGCGCATGCCCCCTTGGCACGCGGACCCCGACGTCTCCCACTTCCGCAACGACATCTCCCTCGACGTCTCGGAGCTGCGCACCCTCGTGCACTGGATCGAGGCCGGGGCTCCGCGGGGCGAGGGCCCGGATCCGCTGGCGAACTCGCCGCGGCCGCCGCCGCCGGAGTGGACTCACGGCGAGCCCGACTGGATCCTCGAGCTCCCCGAGCAGGAGATCCCGCCGACGGGTGTCGTGCCCTACCGTTACGAGACGATCGAGCTCGAAACGGAGGAGGACCTCTTCGTCCGGGGCGTCGAGCTCAAGCCCTCGAACGCGCGGGTCATGCATCACGGGCTCGCCTGGATCCGCTACCCGAAGGGCCACGCCGCCCCCCGGGTCCAGGGGCCCCGCTTCACCCGCGGCATGTTCGCGGCCTACGTGCCGGGACGCGAGAACGAGCCCTTCCCGGACGGGGCGGGATACTTCGTGCCCGCCGGCTCGCGGCTGCGCTTCCAGCTCCACTACAACAGCACGGGCCGCGCCGAGACCGACACGCCGCGACTCGGGCTCTACCTGGCCGAGGCACCGCTCCGCCACGAGCTCAAGACCGGGTCGGTGGCGCGCTTCGACTTCGAGATTCCTCCGGGAGCGCGCGAGCACGAGGAGGAGGCGGTCGCCGAGATCGATCGCGACATCCTGATCTACCGGCTCTCTCCCCACATGCACCTGCGCGGCAAGCGCATGTCGATCGAGGCCCGCTACCCCGACGGCCGGCGCGAGATGCTGCTCTCGGTGCCGCGCTACGACTTCAACTGGCAGCGCCAGTACGTGCTGGATCCGCCGCGGGAGATCCCCGCCGGATCGACGCTCCACGTGCGCGCCGCCTTCGACAACTCCGAGCACAACCCCGCGAATCCCGACCCGAGCGTCCCGGTCCGCTACGGAGAGCAGACCTTCGAGGAGATGCTCTTCGGGTACTTCCTGTACCGCGATCTCGACACGCCGCTGGCCGCGACCGACTAGAGGACTCGCCCTCCGAGGCCCTATGCTCCGGGGCCGACGCCCGACCCCACCGGCCGAGGGACCGAGGGGAGGGCGTCCTCTCGCGAGGTGCCCATGCTGCAAGGAACGACCCACCCCGATTTCGCCAACGTGGCCCGCGCGCTGCGCCGCATCCTGCCGCGCCGGGGCCCGGGGGGCGCCGCGGTCTGCGTCTACCACCGCGGCGAGAAGGTCGTGGACATCTGGGGCGGGACGCGGGACGCCGAGGGCAACCCGTGGCAGGAGGACACGCTCTCGATCTCGTTCTCCACCACCAAGGGCGTCGGCGACGCGCGCATCGCGCGCCTGGGCGGAACCGCCGCCCGCTGCGCCGACCGGCGCTAGCCCAGCTTGCGCGTCTGGATCGATACCGACGTCGGAACCGACGTCGACGACGCCCTGGCTCTGGCCTACGTCTTGCGCCAGCCCTCCCTCGAGCTGGTGGGCGTGAGCACCGTATTCGGCGACGTCTCGCTGCGCACGCGGATCGCGCGGGCGCTCCTCGCAAGTGGGGACGCCCCGGAGGTGCCGGTCGTGACGGGCCTCGGCGCGCCGCTCAGCCCGGGGCGGCCCGGGCGCATGTTCGGCCACGAGGGGGTCGGTCTGCTCGAGGCCCCGGCGCCCCTTCGCCGGGTGGATTCGGATCCGGACGCCGCGGGAACGACGGCGGCTCTCGCCGCGGCGCTCGAGGGGGCCCGGCCCGACGTCGTCCTCGCCATCGGGCCGCTGACCAATCTCGGTGCTCTCGTACGCGCAGGCGTGTCGCTTCCCCGGCTCGCCATCATGGGCGGGAAGCTGCGGGACGTGATGTGGCCCGGGATGGTCGCGCAGGTCTCCGAGTGGAACTGGTACTGCGATCCGACCGCGGTGCAGGCCGTCCTCGCGGCGCCCGCGCCGCAGCCGCCCCGGGTGGTTCCGGCGGAGGTGACCTTCGGCACTCGTCTCGCCGGAGCGGACGTCGCGCGTCTCGCCGACGGCGACGGGCTCGCTCGGGCGCTTCACGATCTCTGCCGCGTGTGGCTCGACTTCCAGCGGGAGAAGCTCGGTGCCGAGGAGCCGGAGGTGCTGCTCCACGATCCGCTGACGGCGGCCACCCTCGTGGAGCCCGGGCTGTGTTCCTTCGAGGAGCGCCGGATCCGCGTCGACGACGAGGGCGCCTCCACCGACGCGCCGGACTCCACCCCGCTCGAGGTGGCTGCGGACGTCGACAACGACGCCCTGTGTCGCCACCTGATGCGGGCGTGGCGGCCGGACTAGGTCCTCTCCTTCGGCGGCTGGGCAAAGCCGATCACCGGGCAGGCCCCGTTCTCCGAGACGAGCCGGTAGGCCACCGGGCTCGAGTCGCGGAACTCGAGCGCCGCCTCGCCGCGCTCGATCGGTCGGCGACAGACGTCCTCGGCGGGGACCAGGGCGACCAGGTCGCGTCCTCCCGGGATGCTGGCGAGTCCGGCCAGCCGGAAGCGGCCGCGCAGCAGCACGTAGTCGGCGTCCTCGGCCAGGGTCTCGAAGCGGGCCGTGTCGCGGGGGAATGCGGGCCCGCGCAGACGCCGGGAGCGGCGGTCGCGCCACGCATCGAGGGAGGCGACGCCCACGGCATCGCAGGACTCGCCGCCCTCCTCGCGCAGGCTGCCGAACACGCCTTCGCGCGCGTACCGGAAAGAGCCGCCTCCACCGATCAGCGCGCGGCAGGCGTCGGTCGCGGGGAAGAGCAGCTCGAGATCGAGGTCGGGCCCCACGAGGTGGGTCAGCAGGTAGGGCCCGTGCTGCATGGTCTCCTCGATCTCGACCTCGAAGCTCGAGAAGGGATTCAGGTCGCGCACCACGTGGCCGGCGGTCTGCTTCGCGCCGCTCTGGAACGAGGAGGAGGCGCAGGCGAGGGTCGGAAGGGCCACGCACGCGAGGAGCGAGACGAGGCGCCGGCGGAGAGCGGGGGTTCGTGTCGTTCGCATGCCGCTTCGATGCGAGCGGCGAGGCGCGCGTTCCGACGTGGGCGCGGTGAACGTCGTTCCCCGGAAAGAACGACGTTGATCGGAGCCTGGGCCTCCGCGGGGAGCGGAGCTTCGGGATGGGGGTGGTCCGACGGAAGCGCGGTACCCTCGCCCGGTCCCGAGGCGCCCGAAACGAGGAGTCCCGATGCTCGAGCTCTATCACAACGCGCTGTCGACCTGCTCGCAGAAGGTGCGGCTGGTCCTGTCCGAGAAGGGTCTCTCCTACGAGACCCACGACGTCGACCTGCTGGGAGGCGGTCAACACGATCCCGAGTACGTGAAGCTCAACCCGAACCACGTGGTCCCGACGCTGGTGCACGACGGCGCGGTCCTGATCGAGTCCACGCTCATCAACGAGTACCTGGACGACGCGTTTCCCGATCCGGCCCTGCGGCCCGCCGACCCCGAGGCGCGCCACGGAATGCGGCTCTGGACCCAGCGGATCGACTCGAAGGTGCATCCCGCGGCCGGCGTCGTGACATTCGCCATCGGCCCGCGCGCCATGCTCCTGCAGCAGCCCGAGGAGGTACGCGAGGCGAACATCGCGGCCATTCCCGACCCGGCCAGGCGGGCGGCGCGGCGCAGCGTGATCGAGAACGGCGTGAAGGCCCCCGAGTTCGCCGGCGCGCTCGAGCGCTTCCTCGATCTCCTCGACGACATGGAGTCTGCCTTGTCGGGCCAGTCCTGGCTCTCGGGAGAGGGCTTCGGCCTCGCCGACGCGGCCGCCCTCCCCTACGTGCTGCGCCTGGATCACCTGGCGATGTCGCCCCTGCTCGAGGCCTCTGCGCGCCCGAACCTCGCGGACTGGTACGGCCGGGTGAAGGCGCGACCGAGCTACGAGCCCGCAGTGACCGCATGGATCCCCGAGCCGGTCCTCGCATTGTTCGGCGGAGCGGGCAAGGAGGTCTGGCCCGACGTCGAGCCGCTCACGCGGCGGAGCTAGTCTCGGAGGGTTCATGCGGCCCCGAGCCTGCCGCTCGCGGGCCAGCCTTGGACGAGTCGCCCGATTCGGAGGAGCCCCCATGGCCCGCGCCACCGCCTACGACGAGCATCCCGAGCACAAGGTCGAGATCGACGCCGAGCCCACCTCGGTGCGCGTGGTCTGGAACGGCCACGTGCTCGCCGACTCCCCCCGCGCGCGGATCCTGCGCGAGGGCCGCTACCCCGCCGTGGCGTACGTGCCGCGCGAGGACGTGGACATGTCGAAGCTCGAGCGCAGCGAGCACACGACCTACTGCCCCTTCAAGGGAACGGCGAGCTACTACTCGCTGGTCCACGACGCGGAGCGATCCGAGAACACGGTCTGGACCTACGAGGACCCCTACGACCAGGTCGAGGGGATCTCCGGGCACCTGGCCTTCTACGCCGACCGCGTCGAGATCGAGGGCGTGTCCTAGTCGCCGACTACGGAGCCGACCTTCCGGGTGGCCTCGCGGCGTGCGAGCTCCCCGGTTCCCAGCTCGAGCAGCTCCGGCGTCTCGATGCGCTCGCGGATGCCTTCCAGGGTGTAGTAGGAGTAGAGGCCGTCCTCGATGCGCTCGTCGTAGGTCCAGGCGACGCTCATCTTGCGGCGGCCCTCGTCGCCGGGCTCGACCCGCCCCATCACGCCGAAGAGCGAGCACGTCCCGTACTCCCACAGGTGGTGGAAGCCGGCGGGGTAGTCGATCGAGCCGAGGTTCGCGATGAACACCGAGCTGAAGAGCGGGTCGCCATCGACGAAGCTGCGCGGGAGCAGGCCCCAGCGGTCGGCGAGCTTCACGAGCGCCATGAGCCAGCCGATCACGACGTTCGGCAGGAGCAGCATCAGGTTCATCTCCTGATCGGCTCGCGTCTTCTTGCCCGAACGCTGGGTTGCCAGCTGGTCGTAGATCGCGTCGACCATCTCCTCGAGGGTCTCCTCCTGAGGATGGAAGCGGCGCTTGACGGTGAGGAGAGGCGCGCCGTCGGCGATCTCGCGCTTGGCGCTGAACGTGATCCACTCGCCGTCCCGCTGCCAGAGGCGGCCGCCCTTCACGAAGCGGTTCACGCCCGGGCGAACCACCAGGGCCTGGGAGCAGGAGCGCAGGAAGAGGTGGAAGAGGGTGATGCGCCGCTCGGGCGGGCGCTCGCGGTTCTTCTTCTCGAGGTACTCGAGCGCCGCTTCGACGCCGATCTCCTGCATCATGTAGAAGAGGGAGTCGTTCCGTCGCGGCGAGATGTAGGGCATGAAGCGCCGCATGGTCGAGAGGTTCTCGACCTGCCTGGCGTCGGATCGCCTGCCGAACATGCGCTGTCCTCCCGGGCGCGATGGTAGCCGAGCCCGCGTCGCCGGGTCATCCGTCGGGATCGTCGAGCACGCGCGCGAGGGTGCGGGCTCCCACGGCGTGCATGCGGGGGTTGTCCGCCGAGCTCGCGAGCACGGCCACCGCATGGGAGAGCGCCCATCCCCGTGCGCGTGCCCAGGTCGCGTCGTCGGCGGCGCCCGCCGCTTCGCGGAACCCGGGCCGGGTCTCGCGGTCGAAGAGCATCCAGGCCGCGGCGAGATCGGTGGCCGGATCTCCCGCCGTGAGGTCCCCGAAGTCGATCACCGCGGCGAGGCGCCCGGCGCGGGTCACGAGGTTCGCGGGGTGGAGGTCTCCGTGCAGCCACAGCCGGAGCGAAGGGTCGCGCGGTACCGCGACGGCGCGGGCGAAGCGGGCGCGAATCGCGTCCCCGTCCACCCGGTCTCCGAGCAGGCGCAGCCGTTCCTCGAGGGCCGGGCCGCGACCCGAGAGCGCGCCGCCGCGCACCTCGTTCTTCGGCGCTTCTTCCGGCGCCGGGACGTGCAGCGCGCGGAGGAAGGCGCCGAGGTCTCGCGCGGCCGCTCGCGCGTCGAGCGCGCCGTCGGCGGCGCTCTCGCCTTCGAACCAGGGGCAGATGCTGAAGGGCCAGTCGTAGCGTGCGCCCGGCACACCGACCCGCACGGGGACGGGAATCGGGAGGGGCAGGCGCTCGGCGAGCGAGGGGAGCCAGCGCTGTTCGTTGCGAAGCGCGGCGACGGCCACCTCCCGCCTGGGCAGACGCATCACGAGGTCGTCGCCGATCTGGAAGATGGCGTTGTCCCAGCCCGACTCCCGGGGGCGGAGCGGCCGCTCGGCCAGGTCGGGGTGCTGCTCGTGCAAGAGCGCGCGCGCGAGGTCGACAGAGATCTCCCGCTCAGCGGCGGGCATGTTGCCGGGCATCGCCGGCTAGGACGGGTCGTCGTCCGGGGCCGCCCGCGGCAGCGGCGGAGCCGGCTCGAGATCCGAGCAGCTCTCGAAGTAGCCGCAGCGCGTGCAGCGCAGCTTGCACGACACGCCGACCAGGTCGCCGTCGCAGTTCGGACAGGATCCCATGAGCTCCCCCCGGTGACCGCCGGACGATAGCGACCGGGCGCTACTCGCCCCCGGCCAGGAAGTCGCGCAGCGGGCCGATGGTGGCGGCCTTGATCGAGTGGTTGCCCGCGTGCGGCTCGAAGACGACCGGGAAGCCCGCCTCGCCGAGCAGCTCGCGCGCCCGCTCGGCGTGGCCATAGTCCACGATGGGGTCGTTCCGGCCGTGGGCGATGAAGATCGGGAGGGTCGACTCCCGGGTGCCCGAGATGCGCGGCAAGGTGTCGATCAGCACGAAGCCCGCGATCAGGGCGACGCGGTCGATGCCGGCGCCTTCCGCCAGCGCCACGTCGAGGGCCAGCATCGCGCCCTGTGAGTAGCCGACCAACGCGATCCGTTCGGGCGCGTGGCGCTCCCGGATCTCACGGATCAGCGCGAGTACGGCCTCTCTCGCGCGCGCGAGCTGTCGCGAGGGGCTCCAGTCGCTTCCGGCGAGCTCGGAGGAGTAGGGCCTCGGGGAGTCGACGCCGTCGAACTCCCACCACATCGCTCCCCGGCCTCGCCCGTGGGGCACCACCGAGGTGGGCAGGAAGATGCGGCGATCGGTGTCGAGCAGCCGTTCCGCGACGGGCCGCATCCAGGGGCCCCGGCCCCCGTAGCCGTGCAGGAAGATCACGGCGCTGCCACCGCGCTGCTCCTCGGGGACGTCGCTCAGGACCTCGACCTCGAGCGCGTCCCAGTCGGAGGCCAGGATCTCCTCGAGGCTCGGTCCGCCGTCCGCGGGCCCCGGGGAGCAGGCGACGACGGCCAGGGCGAGCCAGGCGAGCAGGCGACGACCGGGTCTCGGCATGGCCGGAGCGTATCGCCCGGGCCGGCGGTTGCCCCCTCGGCGAAAGGGGCCCGCGATCGGATGCGCGCCGTCCGGGAAACGTTTCGCGCGAAAGCGGATCGGAGGCGAAACGGATCGGGCTGCGGGGAATCCCAGGCTTCGAAGACGCCAAAGGAGGCTCTCATGCGCACCCGATCCCTGTTCCTGGTCCTGGCCCTCGCGCTCATCGCCACACCGGCGATGGCCGCAGCGGCCGAGCCCGACCACGCCACCCACGAGCACCGGCTGGTGCGGATCCTCAGCCGCTCCCTGCACCCCGAGGTCCACAAGATCGACTCCAGCGCCGCGATCGGCTGGCTCAACTACTCGGACTCGATCGCGAAGATCTCCTTCGACGCCGAGGTCGCGAAGAAGATGGTCTGCAGGTCCCCCAACGGATTCCGCATCACCGGCGATCGCCTGGAGTCGCCGCAGATCCGGGCCTCCCAGTTCGCGACGGTGTGCAGCCTCGAGAAGGGCGAGTACGCCTATCGGGTCGAGCTCGTCGCCGGCCAGGGCGCCGGGCCCGCCGCCCCCCCGCGGATCATCGCCGGCACGCTGATCGTCGAGTAGCCGGCGCCGGGCCTCAGGAGGCCGGCGGCGGCTCGGAGAGGATCCGAGCCAGGTTCCCCTGGAGCCGCAGCAGCAGCTCGGCGAGCTGCTGGCGCTCGCTGCGGGAGATGTCGAGCCGGAGCTGCTCGCGCAGCTCCCGGTCGATCTCGTTGATCGGCCCGACGCAGTCCTTGCCCGACGCGGTGATCGTGACGAGCCACGCGCGCCGATCGTCCGGGTCGGCCTGACGCTCCACGAGCCCGCGCCGCTCGAGGGCGTCGACGGTGGCGCCCGTCGCGGCCCGGCCGAGCCCGAGGCGTCGGGCCAGCTGGGTCTGGCGCAGGGGACCCGCCTCCGCCAGATACACCAGCAGGCTCGCCTGGGTGAGGTTCAGACCCAGCGCCGCGAAGCGCGCGTCGTAGGCCTCGCGGATCGCGCGCGACGTCGCCATCAAGGTGGACTCGACGCGCTGCCAGGGCGGCGCGTCGAGCTCGTGTCGGGGTCGCACGGACACTCCGTGCCGGATCAGCCGCGCCGCAGCAGGGTCCCGGTCCCGAGCCCGCCGCCGCAGCACATGGTGACGATCGCCGTCTCCTTGTCCGTGCGCTCGAGCTCGTGAACGGCCTTGGTCAGCAGCACCGCGCCGGTCCCGCCCAGGGGGTGGCCCAGGGCGATGGCCCCGCCGTTCGGATTGACCGTGGCCATGTCCGGCTTGAGCTCGCGCTCCCAGGCGAGGACGACCGAGGCAAAGGCCTCGTTGATCTCGACCAGGTCGACGTCGCCCATCTGCAGGCCGTTGTCCGACAGGAGCTTCTGGGTCGCACCGATCGGCCCCGTCAGCATCAGCACCGGGTCGGAGCCCACGAGGCAGGTGTCGACGATGGTGGCCTTGGGCTCGAGCCCGAGGGCCTCCGCCTTCTCGCGGGTCATCATCAGGACGGCGCCCGCGCCGTCGGAGATCTGCGAGGAGGTGCCTGCGGTGTGCACGCCGTCGGGCAGGTTGGTGCGCAGGCCCGCGAGGCCGGCCATCGACGTCTCGCGCAGGCCCTCGTCCCGGGTGATCGTGGTGGTCGTTTCGAGGGGCTTGCGCTCCTCGTCGAGCTCCGGCGCCTCGATCGGCTGGATCTGCGCGTCGAAGACGCCGTTCTCCCAGGCGGCGGCTGCGCGGTCCTGGGAGAGCTTGCCGATGGTGTCGGTTTCCTCCCGCGTGATGCCCCACTGCTTGGCGATGCGGTCGGCGCCCTCGAACTGGGAGGTGAACTCGAAGTGCTTCCAGTACTCGCGGGTCACCGGCTTTCCGACGCGCGGCTCCTTGGGGATGGTCGCGCCCATCGGCACCTGGCTCATGACCTCGACGCCGCAGCCGACGGCCGCGTCCACCACGCCGCTCTTCACCAGCGCGTAGGCCAGGTTGGTGGCCTGCTGCGACGAGCCGCACTGGGCGTCGACGGTG
>JASJCN010000080.1 GCA_030065975.1 Myxococcota bacterium | reverse complement strand
TGATCTGTGCGGCGGCGGCACCCGCCATCGCCAGCGAGCTCAGGGCCAACAGAGCCGCCAGAGCGCCTCGAACGAAGGTCGCGACGCGGGCGTGAGTCCTGACGGATCCGGCCATGTCGGCCCCCCCCCTTCTCTCATGCCCCTCGCGCAGTGTCCCGCGTCCTGTACACGGAAACAAGCACGCGGGCCTCGAACCGGCCGCCGGCCGCACGCCGGGAGGGTGTCTTGCCCGCTCTCCGCGCTGGAAGTAGCCTCACCCGAGTCGCCAGGAACGGCCGACCCGGCCCAGCCAAGGGAGGACCCACCGTGATTCTCATCCACCCCGATGAAGTGGTGATCGAGATCGTCGGCGCGCGCGCCCCTGGCTCGATGCCGAAGCGTCGCGGCTGACGCGAGCCCACCCAGCCCCGTCCGCGGGGCCCGGGCCACCGCTTCGCCAACCCCCTGGAGTCCTCGCCCGCGTGGCCACGCGCCATGCGTGAGGCGCTCCAGCTCTGGACCGTCCTCCCCCTTTGCGGGTGGGGTCCGTCCGTCGACGAGAGGATTCGTTCACATGAACGTCGAGATCAGAAGCGCGACCAAGGACGAGATGCCCGAGTTCCGGGCCGTGACCGCCTACGTGTTCGCCGAGAACGAGAGTGATGCTTCCAGCGGTGCCGACGCGCTGGTGGCCCCCGAGTGGACGACCTGCGCCTTCGTCGATGGCCAGCTCGCGACGACGCTCGGGAGCTACCCCTTCCGCATGCGCCTGAACGGCGCGACGGCCGACGTGGCCGGCCTCACGGCCGTCGGCACGCTCCCGCAGTTCCGCCGGCGCGGCCTGCTGCGCCAGACGATCGCGCAGTCGTTCCGCGAACAGCGCGAGCGAGGCCAGAGCATGGCCATCCTCTGGGCCAGCTTCGCTGGCATCTACCAACGCTTCGGCTACGGGCCCGCCTCGAACAGCGTGACCTACGACTTCGATCCGCGCTGGGCGGGCCTGCACGAAGGCCTGAGCGCCGGCGGGACGGTGTCCGCGACGCTGGATCGCGAGGCGGCGATGCCCACCCTGAAGCAGATCTACCGGGCGTACTCCGAGCCGCGCAACCTGTTGCTCCACCGGGCCGCGGCGTCATGGGCCTTCGGCGTCTGTCGGGCTCACGACAAGAAGCACCGGACCCACATCGCCGTGTATCGGGACACGGGAGGCGAGCCTCGGGGCTTCGTCGTCTACCAGCTCGAGAACAAGCAGCAGCCCTCCCCGAATCAGCGCCTCGACGTGTGCGACTTCATCGCGCTGGACGTCGATGCCCACATCGGGCTCTGGCAGTACCTGCTCTCCCACGACCTCGTCGACCAGGTCCGCACGGGTCCGGTCTCCGAGGAGGACCCCAGCCCGCTGCTGGTTCAGGAGGCCTCGAAGCTCGGACGGCGCGTCTGGGACGGGCTCTTCCTGCGAGTGGTCGACGCCGAGCGCGCCCTGTCCGTCCGGCCGTATCCGGAGACCGACCGGCTGCGGATCGAGATCGCCGAGGATCCCCTCTGCGACTGGAACCAGGGCACGTTCGAAGTGGAGAGTGAGGCCGGCGAATCCCGGGCCAAGCGCAGCTCCGGCGTTCCGGACCTGAGCCTGCCTCCCCGCAGCCTCGCCAGCCTGCTCTGCGGTCACTCGAGCGCCTCGCAGCTCGCGCGGGCGGGACTCCTGGACGCGAAGGACGACGCGGTGCTCCGGCGTGCCGATCGCTTCTTCGCGACGGCGTTCCGACCCTTCTGTCCCGACGGCTTCTGAGCGCCCCCGGCCGGTGCGTCACTCCGTGACGCCCGGCCCCGGAACGGAGCCCAGCTCCAACGGAAGACGGAGAAGCCTACGGGACCGAATCCGCGTACCAGGTTTCCGGCGGCGCATAGCGCCCCGGGTCGTAGTCGCGGGCGAACGGACCACCCCGCAGCGGATCGGCTGTCTCGCGCATGTGATCGTCGAGCCGGGCGCGCAGGCGGGACAGCTGCGCGGAGTGATCCGTTTCCCCAGCGAGGTTGCGCTGCTCGTGGGGGTCGGACGCGAGGTCGTAGAGCTCCTCGGCGACCCGCGGGCGGATCCACGGCTGATCCACGCGCTCGCACAGCCGGTGTGCCCACGCCCGGTCGTGGATCTGGTCGAGCCCGATCGGGATGTCCGAGTAGTTGCGAACGTACTTCCACCGCTCTCCACGCACCGCACGCGTAGGAATCGGGTGGACGTGATCCGTCATCTCGGCGAAGACGACATCGCGATGGACGTCGGGCGCCGACCCGGAGAGCAGCCCCCAGAACGAGCGCCCCTCGAGATCGGACGAGATCGGTCGACCCAGGGCCTCAAGCACGGTCGGCATGACGTCGATCGTGCTGACGAGGGCGTCGCGCACCTCCCCAGACGGCACTCGACCCGGCCAGCGAAAGAGCAACGGCGTGCCGATACCGCGGTCGTAGAGGGTCATCTTCGCACCGGGATAAGGCGGCCCGTTGTCGCTCACGAAGACGATCAGCGTGCGCTCGGCGATCGCCAGCTCGTCGAGCAGGTCGAGGATCGCGCCGACCATCGCATCCATCGCGAGCATCTGGCTGTAGTAGCGCGCCAGGTCCTCGCGAATCTCCGGCCAGTCCGGCAGCGCCAGGTAGGCCGGGATCGAGATCGTGGCGGGGTCCACAGGGAAGCCCGTCGCGAACGAGAAGGCGCCATCGTCGTCGCGATGCGTCTGCATGAAGTTCAGCTCGAGGTGCCAAGGGCGGTCGCCTTGGCGCCGGACGAAGTCGAGCACGGGCTCCGTATCGCGGATCCACGGATCGAGCAGGCCGCCCATGCGTTCGTGGTAGCCGTACCAGCTGGTGGGGAGGAACGGAGCCACGTGCCATTTGCCGGCGATGGCCGTGCGCAGGCCCGCCCGAGCCAGCTCGTCGGCCAGCGTCCGGTGGAACGGCGAGAGCATGCGGCTCACGTGGCGATGGGCCAGCCCCGTCACGCCATTCGTGTGCGGATACTGCCCGGTCGTGAGCGCGGCGCGCGACGACGAGCAGCTCGACGCGGGCACGAAGGCGCGCGAGAAGCGAACCCCCTCCGCCGCCAGCCGGTCGAGGTTCGGCGTCACGACGTCGCGGTTGCCATAGGACGAGAGGTCGTACCAGCCCAGATCGTCCGCGGTGATCAGCAGCACGTTCGGCGTGCCCGGAGCGGCGGCGGGCGGCGCGCCCCCGCAGGCGCACCCGAGTGCCGCGACCGCGAGCAGGGCGAGGCGGCGACTCATGCTTCCGAGTCTACGCCGCATGCCGCAGCCGGACAGACGATGAACCGCCTCCCTGCTGCGTTGCCGACGAGCCGAGCTCGTGCGCAGGCGCCGTCGATCGCCGAAGCCCGGCGAAGAGACCGCCCCATCCTGGCGCTGGACGGCATCGCGCCGCGATTGGACGCTCGCTGCCGCCCCTGGGCGGCTCGGGTCGCCTCTGGGGTCAGTTGCCACGCCCGTTCCACGACGGGGCAGTGTCCCCTCATCCGGCGCGCAGGCAGCGCTCGACGACTGGCACGACCCTTGCTCTCAATGGGGAGCTCTTCAGCCGGCTGCGTCCGAGCCTCGGGGACACTCGGGCCCCGGCAGCACCGCGTAGACGGGGAGGACGAGCCGTGGCGCACCGATGGAGCCCCCCGGGCAGCGCGGCGCTGCGCCCTCACTACACGCCGCCCATCCCCGAGCCGAGCGCCGGCGCCGGGCCCCTCGCGGTGGCGCCCTACGTCCGACGAAGGCTCGGTGGGCGCCTCGGCGCTGACACGGGCCCGGTGCGACGGAAGGCAGGCTCGCGATCGGGCGCCCGCAGAGCCGACGACATGAACCGACGCATGGCGGTTGCCGGTGTGGCCGTCCTCGGGTGGCTCTTCTTGTGTGCCCCGCTCCAGGCAAGTCCGATCCTCGTCACGGGCACCTATTCGCTCTACTTCGACGGCAACGACGGCGGAGAGGGTGCCGGCATGGCCACGGGCCAGGAGGTCTCCGGCTCCGCCAGCGGCCCCATCTCCGGGAGCTTCTCCGAATCGATCTCGCAGTCGATTCCCCTGCCCCCCTCGCACTCGCTCGCGGGCTCAGCCGCCGTCACGCTCTCGATCTCTCCCCACCAGATCGAGCTTCTCGGGTCTACCTCGACGAGCTATCCCGGCGGTCGTGACTACCCCTATGCCTCGGTGGGCTCCGACGTCTCGGTGATGATCGACTTCGAGCTGTCGAGTCCCCACGTCGTCTCCGGTTGGGCGGACTTCGACGTCGGCAGCGGGGCCTCCAATGGCGGTAGCTACGTGAGCATGTCGGGGCTGCCCGCAGCTGTGAACTACGATTGGTGGCGATCCGGTCTCGAGTTCGGAGGCGTACTGCCGGCTGGAACCTACTCGGCCTACGCCAACGCGTTCGGTGGGGGGACACCCGGCGAGGGAGGAGGAGGGGGAGACTTCTCTCTGTCACTCAGCCTGATACCCGTCACGGAGCCCTCGACTCTCCTCACGATCGCGATCGCCAGCGCGCTCCTGCTCGGATCGCAACGGCGGCAGCGGGCACACAGTCGGTAGAGGTCGGCACGCGAAGCACAGCCTCTGCCGCCTGGCAGCCATCGCCACGGCCAGGGCCGTGCCCGCAGGGAGCGGAAAGCGGCGCTAGTTGCAGCCCCTCGGCGTCACCGGCACCTGGCCCTCTTGCGCCAGACGACGGCGCACCCCTACGCGATGGGCCACGAGCACGGAGCCGATGGCGAACAGCAGCACAGACTTCGGCTCGGGAATGACGGGGGCCGCTGGCCTCCCGTTCGTTGCGATCGCCGCCACCGGGTCGGCTATCGAGATGCCCGTGCCTGTGCCCGTGCCCCCAGATGTGACCGCGGCCACCTCCCCGCCAGCGATGCACTCCTCGGTCGGGATGGGTACGACCTCTCGACACGTTTCCAGGATCCACGCGCCGCCAGGGTCCGTCGAAGGGTCGGATTCGACACGGAAGAAGTGGCGGGGGGAGAGAGCCTGCGCGAGGAACTCGAAGAAGACGTCGTCCTCGCTGGCGAACAGGCTGTCGCCCACCACGGAAGCCGTGGAGTTGGCGGGGGTGAGCCTGGCGACCAACCGCTCCTCCCTGAAGCGGATGGTGAGGTTCCAATCCGTGACGTTCGCGCTCGTGAGCACCCCGAGGGTGCCATCCGTCGTGAGCGTTCCCCTCACCGTCCCATCGTTGATGTTGCGGTCGACGTCGTAGACGATGCCAATCGCCTGTGCCGAGCCGGCAGCGAACAGAACCAACGCGCAAGAAAGCCACAGTCGCATCATGATGATCTGCTCCAGCGGGTGTAGGCTTCAATCGAATCACGAACCGCCCCCGCCTTGGTGTCGGCAGCGCGACACCGCATCAATCACCACCTTAGGCGGCGGGCCTCCAGAACTGCCACCAGAACCGCCGAGGCGACCCTGGAGGCTGGGCCTTCGTGTGCCAGGTGTCGCGGAACGCCGCCACGTGGGAGTCTCCGCGGTCGTCTTCGATCCTGACCGTGCAGCCGAAGTCGATGCTGAGGGACCGGCCGTCCAGCTCCGGGTCTCGCACGCTCTCGAGGTCGAAGGCGACCTCGAGCGAGGCCGCCTCGATGGACCGGAACGCGAGCCCCTGCTGCGCGATGAAGCGCGGGAACCAGCGGACGTAGTGGCGGACGGATTCACTGACGGGAGGCGCGTTCAGGGGCTCGGGTGCTGCATCACCCGACAGCAGATCCACGCGAAACACCGGCTCACCCGACGAGATGGCGTAGCGAGTGAGGTAGGTCATCGTGGGGTCGAGGCTGGCCAGGTTGACCGTGCCCGTAAAGGACCGACCGAAGTCGTGCGCCGCGTCCTCGAAGCGAGAGTACTTCACGTCGTGCCGCCTACCGTGCCTCGCGCCCAGCCGACGGCGCCAGTCACCGAGATTAGCGCTGCCGCGGAAGGCGCCGAGGCGTGGCCGACCGAACCAGATCCCGGGCTTCGGAGCCGTGCAGGAGCGGCCCGCAGCGCCTCCCGGCCCCGCCGCCTCGTGGGCGCGCCTGGATTCGAACCAGGGACCCCCTGCTTGTAAGGCAGGTGCTCTAACCAGCTGAGCTACGCGCCCGGCGGCGTCCGTGGGAACGGGCCGGGTCGGGAGGCTACCGAGGGGGCGGGGGTTGCGCCGGCCCGCGCTGCGCCGGCTCGGTTGCTGCGATCGCGGTATGGTGTCGGGTATGCCGCGGCGATCGATCGCCACCCTGGGGTTCCTCGGCAGCCTGGTGCCGGTGTCGTGCATGGCGGGCGACCCGCCGGATTTCGCGGAGCTCCGGGAGCGGATGGTCGCGGAGCAGATCGAGGCTCGCGGCATCCGGGATCCGCGGGTGCTGGCGGCGCTCCGCAAGGTCGAGCGGCACCGCTTCGTGCCCGAGGACCGGGCGGCGTCGGCGTACACGGACGGGCCGCTCCCCATCGGGCACGAGCAGACGATCAGCCAGCCCTTCATCGTGGCCTCGATGACGGAGCTGCTGGAGCCCGAAGCGGGCGATCGGATCCTCGAGGTCGGTACCGGCTCGGGCTACCAGGCGGCCGTCCTGGCGGAGCTGGTGGCGGAGGTCCACACGATCGAGATCGTGCCGGAGCTGGCAGAGACCTCGCGGCGGCTCCTGGCGGAGCTCGGGTACGACAACGTCTCCGTCGTCACGGGCGATGGCTGGAAGGGCCTGCCGGAGCGGGCGCCGTTCGACGGCATCGTCGTCACGGCGGCTCCCGCCACCATCCCACCGCCGCTGCTCGAGCAGCTGGCCGTGGGGGCGCGTCTGGTGATTCCCGTGGGCGGCCGCGACCAGGAGATGCGCGTCGTCGAGCGGACCGAGGAAGGGCTCGAGGAGCGGGAGCTCTACGGCGTTCGCTTCGTGCCGCTGGTGCGTGACGCCCCACCCGAGGAGTAGCGCCTCTGCCGCGCAGCTCATCAGCATGGACGGGAGCACGAACTCGTGCTGCGCATGCGAAGGCGCACGTCGCCCAGGGGCCAGGAGCGTGTGCGCCCGCGGGGTGCGCGAACAACTCGCGTCCGTCGGTGGAATTGCGCTTGTCATCGGTGGGGGGCGGGCGTAGGGTCGAAATCAGACGGACCCGAGGGCGCTGCAAGGAGCCGAGGTCTCGCGCTGTCAACCGACGATGGCGCAGCGTCCGGACGGCCCGTCTCGTGAGGGTTGGCAGCCGAGCGATTCCGCTTGCCGCGGCGAGCCGGGGGAGACTCCAAGGCAGGAGCCGAAGCCGGACGAGGCGCAAGCGGATGAAGTGCGGGATCGTCCTCCTGGACCCGGGAGCCACCACGAGCCGCGGAGGAAGGAGACGGAGCCCGAGCACGTGCGCTGGCCTGCGATGCGTGCAGAGGCTGCGTCCAGAGCGCCACGAAGCTCGAGTCGCCCGACGACTCGACGGCGGCCCCTCCGCTTGAGCATCGAGCGCCGTCGGAGGTTCAGGAGGCCCCCGCAACCTCGGGTCTGAACGCGGCCCGCGCCCCCTCCCCTGCCCCGGGCGCCCCCTGCCGCACGACCGGTACCCTTTCTGCCGATGCAGGAGGACATCCACAGCTCGGCGGCGTTGCGCTGGCTCGTCGCCCTGGCCGCCTTCGTGGTGGTGGTCGCGGGGCTGAAGGCGGCCGCGGCCATCGTGGTGCCGACGCTCCTGGCCGTCTTCGTGGCGATCATCTGCTGGCCGCTGCTCGACGCCTTGCAGGAGCGCCGCGTGCCCACCTGGCTGGCGCTGCTGGTCGTGGTGGGCGCGGTCGTGGTGACCTTCGTGGCGGTCGGCGGGCTGCTCGGCACCTCGGTGAACGAGTTCACCCGGGGGCTCCCGGCCTACGAGGCCCGGCTCCAGGCGCTGGTGACGGCCACCTTCGCACGGGTCGAGGAGATCGGCGGGCAGACCTCCCTCGACGCCCTGCGCGAGCGGGTCGACGCGGGCGCGATCTTCCGCACGGTCGGAGGCCTGCTGACGGCGATGAGCGGCGTGTTCACCAACGCCTTCCTCATCCTGCTGACCTCGATCTTCGTGCTGCTCGAGGCGAGCAGCCTGCGGGCCAAGGTGGCGGCGCTCTCCTCGGAAGCCGAGTCCACGGTCGCGCGCATCGACGCGATCCTCGCGAACGTGCGGCGCTACCTCGCGATCAAGACGGCCACGAGCGGGCTCACGGGCCTACTCGTCTACGCCCTGCTGATGCTCGTGGGCGTCGACTTCGCGGCGCTCTGGGCGACCCTCGCGTTCCTCCTGAACTACGTGCCCAACATCGGCTCGATCCTGGCCTCGGTCCCCGCCATCCTGCTCGCCCTGGTCCAGCTCGGTTGGCTCCCGGCCGCGGGCGTCGCCGCCGGCTACGTCGCCCTCAACCTGGCCATCGGGAGCGGCCTCGAGCCACGGCTCATGGGTCGGTCGGCCGGCCTCTCGACGCTGGTGGTGTTCGCCTCGCTGATCTTCTGGGGCTGGGTGCTCGGCGCCGTCGGCATGCTGCTCTCGGTGCCGCTCACGATGACGGTGAAGGTGGCGCTGCAGGACAACCCGAGCACGCGCTGGGTGGCCATCCTGCTCGGGCCGGCCCAGCCCGAAGCCGCCGCGAGAGCGAGCGCCCCGCCCGACTCGGAGGCGCGGGACCTCCACGAGGACCCCGCCGCTCCGGACCTCGAGCGCGGCGAGGCGTGAGGTTCGGCTACTGGCGGCGCTAGCCGCCGCTCAACGCCTGGAGCACCTGGACGTCCTCGCTGCCGTCGAGCGGCGTGCTCAGATCCGAGACGCGCCGGCGGTCGACGAAGATGCGCACGTGGGGCCGCAGCCGGTCCTGCTCGTCCACCATGCGGAAGCGGATCCCCGGGTACTGGCGCTCGAGGTCGTCGAGCAGCTCGTGGACGCTCGCGCCCCGGGCCTCGACCTCGAGGGCGCGGGTGTAGCCGCGCAGCGGCTCGGGGATGCCGACCTTCATCGGTTCACTCCGGGAACTCCACCGCCTCGATCGAGTACACGTGGGGCAGGTGCCGCGCCAGGCACCGCCAGCTCTCCCCTTCGTCGCGGCTCCCCCAGACCTCTCCGTTGGTGGTGGCGAAGTACACGCCCACGGGGTCCTTGGCGTCGACGGCCATGCACTGGCGCTTGACCGTGAGCCAGGCCTGCTCGGGGGGCAGGCCCCGGTCGCCGCGCTCCCAGCTCTTGCCGCCGTCGCGGGTGCGGTAGACGGCCGGGCGTCCCCCGGGCGAGGTCCGTGGCCAGACGTCGGTGCCGTCCATGGGGAAGACCCAGGCGGTGGCCGGGTCGCGCGGATGCAGCCCGATCGGGAAGCCGATGTCGCCCACGTCCTTCGGCATGTTGTCGCCGATGCGCGTCCAGCGTCGGGCCGGCCGCTCCAGGCGGTAGATCCCGCAGTGGTTCTGCTGGTAGAGCACGTCGGGTGCGAGCGGATGCAGGTCGAGGCAGTGGGTGTCCTGGCCGGTCTCCGGGTACGGGTCGGGCAGGAAGTTCGCCTCCACGCCCTCGTTGAGGGGAGCCCAGCCCTTGCCCTGGTCGGTGCTCTCGAACACGCCGCCACCCGAGGTGGCGAGGTACATGTGGCTCTTGTCCCGGGGGTCGATGCGCACCGAGTGCAGGGGCGAGCCATCGGGCGTGCCCTGCTCGTCGGGATCCTCCGTCCAGTCCCAGTACGACGGGTGCGCGTTCCAGCCCTCCACCGACTCCCAGTGGTCGCCGCCGTCGTCGCTCTTGAACAGGCCCTCGGGCGACGTGCCCGCGTACCAGCTCTCGGGCTCGCTCGGATGCCCGGGCGTGAGCCAGAACACCTGGTCGACGCTCCGCGCCCGCTCCCCCTCGCGCGCCTTGGGAAAGGCGGGCGGCCGGGCGGCCTCGACGAAGCCATGCCCGCCGTCCTGGGAGCGGAAGACCGTCGGGCCCAGGTGGCCGGCGCGCGCCGCGAGCAGCAGGGTCTGCCCGTCGCGGGGGTCGAGCACCGCGTGGTGCACGACGTTGCCGAGGAAGACGGGCCCGTCGAGGGACCACTGCTCGCGCGCGCGATCGGCGCGCAGGAACCAGGCGCCCTTGCGCGTTCCGACGAGGAGCGTGAGCCCGGGCCGGGGGTGGACGGGGTGGTGACGGCCCGGGTCGAGGTAGTGGGCATCCGGGGGCGGGGCCGCCGGCGGTGCGGGCGGCGGCGATGCGGGAAGGTCGCTCATGGCTCCTCCTCTGGGAGGGCCATTCTATTCCCGCGCCAGCCGCCGAGTCACGGCTTTCCGCGGCCGCCTACTCCTCGCGGGTCTCGCGCCAGATCTTGCAGAGCTCGTAGGCGTCCGGGAGGTCCTCGCCCCAGAAGGCCGGATCCAGCAGCGCCGGGTGATCCCCCTCCTCGAGGCTCTCGAGGGCGTCGGGATCCTCCATCAAGAGCTCGGCGAAGCCGACCAGGGCCACCGGGGTCTGCTCGCGCTGGGGAGCCAGCGCCGGCGCGTGGTGGTAGCCGATGGGCCAGCGCAGCGACTCGGGGAGCGAGCGGGCCTCGGCGAAGCTCAGCCCGAAGACGGGATGCAGCTCCCCCACGAGCTTGCGGGTGAGCAACGTCGTCGGGCGTCCGCCGCGGGTGCGGGAGCGCAGCCGGCTCAGGTTCAGGTAGACGACGAGCTGGCCCACGTCGTGGAAGAGGCCGGCCAGGAAGAGCTCGCTCGGCGTCGCGAGGCGGGTGCGTCGCGCGAGCATGCCGCACGTCTCGGCCATGACCTCGGCGTGGCGGCGCAGCTCGGCCGCCTCGTCCTCGTAGCCGGGAACGCGATAGATGCCCTCGGCCGTGACCACCGCCACGGCGATGCAGCGCACCATCTCGAAGCCGAGCAGGGAGACGCACTGCTCCATTCCCTCGACGGAGTGCCCTCCCATGAGCGGCGAGCTCGCGACCTGCAGCACCTTCGCAGCCAGAGCGGCGTCGCGGCCGATCAGCGTGGCCACCTCGCTGTTGTCGAGGTCCGCGTCGGCGTCGAGGGCCAGCAGCTCGCTCGCGATGTCGGGCACCAGCGGGATCTCGAGCTCGCCCTCGGCCACGGTGGCGGACAGGAGCTCGAGCATCTGCTCGTCGAGGGCGTTCACCGCCATGCCGCGCATCCGATCCAGGCGCGCGGACACGAACTCGTGCACCGACTCGTCGACCGGCGGGAGGGGCGGCTCCTCGCCGGACCAGGGCTCGACGGGCTCGGCCGGAGCCGCGCCGGGCGGAGCTTGCTTGGGTGCCACGTGGGGCCGCGGGCTGCGGCGCGGGGCCGGCGAGGCCTTCCCCTTCCTGCGAGCGAACCAGCCCATGTCTCCCCTCCGACGCACCTGGGGCGCGCTCCTCGATTTCCGGCCCCAGCGCACGCCGTCCGGTGACACTGGAAGTCCGGCCTGTCATCGGAGCGGCGGGCCCTCGGCTTGAGGGGCCCGGGAGCCGGCGGTTTGGCTTTATCGCCCCACGGGTGCATCATCCCCTCATGCCTCCGCTCCATGCCCGCCTCACGGCGGAGATCCGAAACGGACCCCACGGGCCCAAGATCGGCGCCTTCTTCGATCTGGATCAGACCCTGCTGGCCGGCTTCTCGGCGACCTCGTTCTTCCGCGAGCGGCTGCTCCAGGGGCGCATGTCGCCCCAGGAGATGTCGGCCTCGGTCCTCGGGGCCCTCTCCTTCGCCACCGGGCGCACCGGCTTCTCGGGGCTCATGTCGGCGACCACGGCCGCTTATCGGGGGATGGCCGAGGCGGTGCTCGAGGAGATCGGCGAGGAGGTGTTCGAGAAGCACCTGGCCACCCAGATCTATCCCGAGTCGCGCGCCCTGGTGCAGGCCCACATCGATGCCGGGCACACCGTCGCGATCATCTCCTCGGCCACCCGCTACCAGGCCGAGCCCCTGGCGCGGGACATGGGGATCGAGCACGTGCTGTGCACCGAGCTCGTGGTGAAGGACGGCATCTTCACCGGAGACGTGGTGCACCCCACCTGCTACGGCGAGGGCAAGGCCATCGCCGGGCGGAGGCTCGCGGCCGAGTTCGACCTCGACCTCTCCGAGACCTACTTCTACACCGACAGCCACGAAGACCTTCCGCTGCTCGAGACGGTGGGCCAGCCGCGCCCGCTCAACCCGAACCAGCGCCTCGCCCAGATCGCCAAGGAGCGCCAGTGGCCGGTGCGGCGCTTCAAGAGCCGCGGCCGCCCGAGCGCCGGCGATCTGCTTCGCACCGGGCTCTCCTACGCGAGCATCCTGCCCTCGCTCTGGGTGGGCGCCGCCGCCGGCGCCGTCAACGGCTCGATGCGCGAGGCGGTCAACGTCGCCGGCTCGATCTGGGGCGACCTGGCGACGTCGCTCGCGGGCATCGACCTGCGCGTCGAAGGCGAGGAGCACCTGTGGGAGAGCCGTCCGGCCGTCTTCATCTTCAATCACCAGAGCGCCCTCGACGCGATCCTGATGATCAAGCTCCTGCGCCGCGACATCACGGGCGTCGGCAAGAAGGAGATCCAGAACAACCCGATCTTCGGCCCCGTCTTCACGGCGGCCGGGGTCGTGTTCATCGATCGCTTCGACCGCGAGAAGGCCATCAAGGCGCTCGAGCCGGCGGTCGAGGCCCTGAGCCAGGGCCGCTCCCTCGCGATCGCGCCCGAAGGCACGCGTTCGCTCACGCCGCGGCTCGGGCCGTTCAAGAAGGGCGCCTTCCACATGGCCATGCAGGCGGGCGTACCGATCGTCCCCGTGGTCTTCCGCAACGTGCTCGACGCCATGCCCAAGGACGCGCTCGTGGTGCGGCCGGCCACGGTGGAGGCGATCGTGCTGCCCCCGGTGCCCACCGAGGGCTGGACCGTCGAGAGCCTGGACGACGAGATCCGGGCCATCCGCAACCGCTACCTCGAGATCCTCGACCAGGCCTAGCGCCACAGCCAGAGAGGCTCCCATGCAGCTCCGCGTCTCCGTCCTCGGTGCCGGCTCGTTCGGCACCACCATCGCCCACCTGGCCGCGACCAACGCCCCGACCCAGCTCTGGTGTCGTCGCTCCGAGACCGCAGACGAGATCAATCGCGAGCACCGCAACACGACCTACCTCCCGGACTACGAGCTCCACCCCGAGCTGCGCGCCACCGACTCCATCGCCCAGGCCGTCTCCGAGGCGGATCTCGTGGTGATGGGCGTGCCGTCGAAGGGCATGCGCGAGGTGCTGGCCGAGGTGAAGAAGGAGATCCGGCCCTGGGTCCCGATCGTGAGCCTGGCGAAGGGCCTGGAAGAGGGCTCCCACCTCCGCATGACCGAGGTGATCAAGGAGGAGCTTCCCGAGCACCGGGCCGGCGCCCTCACCGGGCCCAATCTCGCGAAGGAGATCCTGGCCGGCTTCGCGGCCGCCAGCGTGATCGCCTTCGAGGACGAGGAGATCGCACGCCAGGTCCAGTCGGTGTTCCACAACGGCGTGTTCCGCGTCTACACCAACCGCGACGTGATCGGCGCCGAGCTCGGCGGCGCCCTCAAGAACGTGATCGCCATCGCCACCGGCATGGGCGACGGGCTCGGCGTCGGCGACAACACGCGCTCCGCCGTGATCACCCGGGGGCTCTCGGAGCTCACGCGCCTCGGCGTCGCGATGGGCGGCCAGCCGTCGACCTTCGCCGGGCTGGCGGGGATGGGCGACCTGATCGCCACCTGCACCAGCCGCCAGAGCCGCAACCGGCACGTGGGCGAGGAGCTCGGCAAGGGCAAGACCCTCGAGGAGATCATCGCCG
This sequence comes from Myxococcota bacterium, assembly GCA_030065975.1. Lineage (GTDB taxonomy): Bacteria > Myxococcota_A > UBA9160 > UBA9160 > UBA6930 > JASJCN01. The sequence goes on along the minus strand of JASJCN010000080.1, from coordinate 2,704 downwards.
CGATGAACCAGGTCGCCGAAGGCGTGAAGACGACGCGGGTGGTGATGGAGCTGGCCGCCAAGTACGGCGTCGAGCTGCCGATCTCGGCCGAGGTGCACGGGGTGCTCTACGACGGGCGAACGGCCCAGGACGCCTACCGCGGGCTCACCCGCCGCGGGGCGGGCGCCGAGGACGAAGCGGTCTGAGCGGGGCGGACGCGATCCAGCCGCACGTCGAGCGGATCCGGAGCGAGGGCTACACGATCCTCGAAGGCGTGGTCGCGCCCGATCACGTGAAGGCGCTGGCCGACACCCTCCTCTCCCTGGAGGAGCGCCTCGGCATCGTCCCCTCGAAGAACCGCTTCGAGGGCGCGGCCACCGTCCGCATCTACAACCTGCTCGCGCGCGACCGCGTCTTCGAGTCGGTGCCGGTGCACCCGGCGGTGCTGCCCGTCGTCGAGGGCGTGCTCGACCCGGGCTGCCTGATCTCCTCGCTCTCCTCGATCAGCATCCTCCCGGGCGAGGACGGCCAGCCGATCCACGCCGACGACCAGCTGATTCCGATCCCGCGGCCCCACCCTCCCCTGGTCTGCAACACGATGTGGGCGCTCACGGACTTCACCGAGGAGAACGGCGCCACCCGCATCGTGCCCGGGAGCCACCAGCTCCCGGACGCGCCTCCCTACGGGGACAGCGCCATCGAGACCGTGCCGGCGGAGATGAAGGCCGGGAGCGTCCTCGTCTGGAACGGGAGCCTGTGGCACGGCGGGGGCGCCAACCGGACCGGCGAGCGACGGGTCGGGATCGCCATGAACTACTGCGCGGGCTTCATCCGACAGCAGGAGAACCAGCAGCTCGGGATCCCGATCCCGACCGTGCGGCGCTTCGACAAGCGCCTGCGGGAGCTCGTGGGCTACGGGACCTACCACTCGCTCATCGGCCACATCGACAAGCAGAGCCCCGAGCAGGCCGTCCTGGGCGAGGGGAGCGACTTCCGCAGCGTCTGGGACCGCGCCGACGGTTAGTCCTCGCGGGGGCCCCCGGGACGGCCGTCGCGTTATGATCGTGGCGTGGACGCCAACCTCGCCCTGGGCCTGGCGGGCCTGCTGACCATCGCCTTCCTGGGCGGAGCGCTGATGCGCTGGCCTCCCATGGAGGCGCTCTCGCCGTGGCTCCAGCTCTCCCTGGTCTCGGCGGGGCTCTGGACCCTGGGGGAGATCTTCGCGGTCCAGGCCACGACCATCGAGTCGAAGCGGCTCGCGCTCCTGCTCCTGTACGGCGGCGCGATGTTCCTCCCGGCCCTCTGGTTGGTGGTGGTCTTCCGCTGGGTCGGCCTCCACTCGCCGAGGCTGCTGCGCGTCCAGTCCGACTTCCAGCGCATCCCCCTGTGGATCTCCGGGGCGTTCTTCGCGGTGCTCCTGGCGCAGCCCTGGCACGGCGCCCTCGTCGAGCCGGTCGTCGGCACGCGCAACGAGTACGGCACGCTGTTCCCCTGGATGCTGCTGTTCGGCTATCTCGAGGTGGCCGTCGCCGTCTCCCTCGCGATTGCCGTCGCGCGCACCCACCCCTCGACCGAGGTGCGACGTGCGGGCCTCTTCATGGCCTTCGCCCCGGTCATGCCGCTGCTCGGGAACGTCGGCTACATGATGACCGACGTCTACGAGCCCTCGCGGCTGACGGGCCTCTTCCTGGCCACGTCCTGCCTGGCCGCGGCCGGCGCGGTCTGGGGCGCGCGAGACTTCTGGCTGCTGCCCGTCGCGATCCGCGAGGTGGTGGCGAGCGACTCGTCGGGCGTCGTCGTGCTGGGACGCAAGGGACGTGCGAGCTGGTGGAACCCCGCCGCGTCCCACCTGCTCGGCGAGGCAGCCTTCGCGACCGACGCGACCCTCTTCTCGACCCTGCTCCGCCAGGTGCGGGTCGTGGACTCCCTCCCGCCCCTGGATGGCGAGGGCCTCGCAGGCCTCGTCGCCGACGCCGGGCCCGCGGGCGTGGTCGCCGAGAGCGTGCCCGAGCCGGGCCGCTATCTGCGCCTGTGCCTGCACCCGATCCGCCGGCGGGGGCAGCCGGCCGCGGCGGCCCTGCGCATCGAGGACGTGTCCGAGCGCGTGCGCGTCGAGCGCCTGCGCCTGGCGCTCTCGAGCGAGCGCCTCGAGGCCGAGAAGCTCCGGCACCTGGCGCGGGTCGCATCGGACCTCGCCGACGGCTTCAACGCCCGGCTCTCGGCCATCGTCGGCGCCGCCTTCATCGCCAGCGCCGAGGAAGACCGCGGCGGTACCGTCCGCGACCACCTGGCCCGCATCGCGGGCGAGGCGGACGAGGCCCTCGACCTGACCCAGCAGCTGCTGGCCATCGCCGGGCGCAGCTCCCCGGTCTCGGCCACCACCTCGGCCTTGAGCCTCGTCGAGGAGACGATCGCGAAGCTCGAGGAAGAGGAGTCGGGGACGCTCTGCGTCGCCTCCTACGTGGCGCCCGCCCTGCCGCTGCTGCGGGCCGACTCCGGCCAGGTGGTGCAGGGCCTCTACGCCCTGGCCCGCAGCGCCCGGCGCCGGCTGGCCCCCGAGGTCGCCCAGCTGAGCCTGACCGCCGAGATCGAGCAGCTCGACGCCCAGGCGGCCGGGGCCTACCACCCGAGCCTCGAGCCCGGCCACTTCGTGATGATCTCCCTGGTCGACGAGGGCCGGCCCATGACCGAGTCCGAGCGCGAACGCCTGCTGGGCCGCCGCGCG
>JASJCN010000079.1 GCA_030065975.1 Myxococcota bacterium | reverse complement strand
GCGGCGGCCTGTTCGGGCCGCCTACTCGGCGGCGGCCTTGGCCTGCTGCAGCGCGTGCTCGATGGCCATGTCGTCGGGCTTCTCCTCGTGGGCCTTGGTGCAGGCCTCGAGGGCTTCGGCCCAGGCCTGCTCGGACGCGAGCTTCAGGCACTTGGCGACCGGGTCGGAGAGCGCGCCCTCGACCGCAGCGGCGGCCTCACCCGCCGCCTCGCTGGCGGCCTCGCCCGCAGCGGCCGCCGCCGCCTCGGCCTCGTCGATGGCCTCACTCGCCGCCTGGCCCGCGGCCTCGGCCGCGGCACCCGCCGCCTCGGCTGCCTTGCTGGCGGCTTCGTTGGCGGCCGCGGCGGCCTCCTCGGCCGCCTCCTTGGCCTCGGCCATGGGGTCGTCTTGGCCTCCGCAGGCGAAGGCGAAGAGGAGCGCCGCGAGGAGCAGCGCGAGGGTCAGGGTCGGGTTTCGATGCTTCATGGATTCCTCCGGAAATGCGTGGACCGCGATCGATGGCCGCGGTGTGTGGTGTCGGCGTCGCCGCTAGGCCTGGGGCGGGATGCGCAGGACCTGGCCCGGGTAGATCTCGTTCGGGTCCTTCAGCATCGGCTGGTTGGCCTCGAAGATCACCGGGTACTTCATGGGGTCGCCGTAGAACTCCTTGGCGATCTTGGAGAGCGAGTCGCCCGACACCACGCGGTAGTACTGCGACTCGGGCGCGGCCTCGGCCACCTCGATGTGGTCCTCGACCTGGGCGATGCCCTCGTTGTTGCCCGCGGCGAGGATGACCTTCTCGCGGTCGGCCTGGTTGGCCGCCTTGCCGCTCACGACGGCCTTGTCGCCGTCGACCTCGACCTTCAAGCCCTCGAGCGAGATGCCGAGATCGGACACGCGCTTGTTGACCGCCTCCGAGTCGGCGGCCGCGTTGCTCCCGCTCAGGATCCGTTCACCGGCCTCCTTGACGAAATCGAACAATCCCACGATCGGTTCCCTCCTTGCTTCCAATGCTGAGCTTCTGCCCGAGCGAGCACTCCGCCGTTCGGACGGCGGGCAGCACGGGGGCATTCTACGCCCCTCGCGGCCCAGAGCCTGCACTGCGTGAGTCGCCGTGCGGCGAGGTTCGGTTCCCGGCTCGCGAACTCTCTCGAACCGGGCCCATTCTCCCCCGGCGAGACCCGATCAGGGCTCGACCCGGCCTGGAGCCTCGAGGACGAGCCGATAGACGAGCATCGGCTCGTCGATCCACGTCGGCTCGACCCGACGGTCGCGAACCCAGCCGCGGCGCTCGTAGAGCCGCTGCGCCGCCCGGTTGCTCTCGCGAACGTGGAGCCACAGGGTGTGGACGTCGTGGCCCATTGCGTCGGACTCCGCCCGTTCGAGCAGCCGGCTTCCGATTCCGCGGCCACGGCTCCCGGCCATCACCTCGACGTTCTCGAGATAGGCGTGGCCACCGCCCTGGAAGTCCGTGGTGCCGCCGCCGGGCTCGAAGCCCTGGTCGTCGCGCAGGCGCAGATGCACGAGCACCCAGCCGACGGCCGTCTCCCCCCCGTCCCGGGAAGCCGCCACGAAGCCCCGGGCGTCGCCGTCCCGGAGTGCAGGCAAGCACGCGCTCGCCCGCTCGCGGTCCCGTCCCTCGAGGAAGCGCTCCAGTGCGGGCACGTCGGTGTCGCGCAGCTCGCGGATCTCGACCGCCACCCCCACCTCGTATCGAATCCCTGTTGGATCCCTATTGGATCCCTATCGGATCCCTATTGGATCCCTATCGGATCCCTATTGGATCCGCGTCCGGCCGTCGAAGCCCTCGTCGTAGCCGTGGAAGTAGTCGAGCCCTTCCTCGGGCCAGCGCCAGCAGTAGTACCCGCCGCCGGTGTCGAAGTCGACGAGCCACACGCCTTTCACCTCGAGCCCGAGGGCCTCCATCTCGCGGGCCCAGCGGGACACGCGGCGTTGCACGCGCTCGTCCGCCGCGCGGCGCTCGGGCGAGTCGGCCTTGGCCGCGTTGCGCTCGGCCAGGAGCTGCTCGGTCTCGTCGACCGCCACGCGGGTCCGCTCGCGCACCTCGGGAAGCAGCGCCCGGGCGGTCGCCAGGCTCCAGGTGCGTTCGAGGCGTTCGGGCAAGGGGGCTCCGGGGAGATCGGGAACGCAGAGCCTAACGAAACCGGCCTGGGCCCCAGCGACGAGTGATCGCGAGAGCACCTCGGCTTGACGCGAAACGCCGCCGCCGGTACCCCCGGGGCCGAGAGCGGCCGACCCTCGGCTGCAAGGAGGTGTCGTGCTCGTCCTGGCCAGCAGCTCGCCGAGACGGCAGAAGCTCCTCTCCGACGCGGGCCTCCGGTTCGAGATCGTCGCGCCGGACATCCCGGAGACCCTGCGTCCGGGCGAAGCGCCGCGGGAGATGGTGGAGCGGCTGTCCCTGGAGAAGGCGCGGCACGTCGCCGCGGGACTCTCGGCGGGCCCGCGCCGCCTCGTGCTCGGCTCCGACACGGCGGTCGTCGTCGACGAGGACGTGCTCGGCAAGCCGCGCGACGCGGAGCATGCCCTCGAGATGCTGAGCCGGCTCTCGGGGCGAGGCCATCGGGTGCTGACCGGCGTCGCCGTGATCGAGACGGACAACGGCCGCGAGCGCGTGCTCAGCGTCGAGAGCCAGGTCCTGATGCGCAGGAGCGATACGCCGACGCTCCGAGCGTACGTGGCCACCGGCGAGAGCATGGACAAGGCCGGGGCCTACGCCCTCCAGGGCGAGGGGCGCCGCTTCGTCGACCGCGTGGAGGGCAGCGAGACGAACGTGATCGGCCTCCCCATGGACGAGACCCTGGCGCTGCTCGACGAGCTCGGGCTGCGTCGGTGAGCGACGAGCCCGGGACCGACGCCGCGCTCGAGGAGCGACTGGCGCGGGTGCGCGAGCGCATCGCCGCGGCCGCCCGGGCGGCCGGTCGCGACCCGGACGAGATCACCCTCGTCGGCGTCGCCAAGCGGCAGCCCGCAGACGCCGTGGTCGCGGCGGTCGCCGCGGGCCTCACCCACGTCGCCGAGAACTTCGCCCAGGAGGCGCGCGACAAGATCCCGGAGGTCGAGGCGCGGCTCCGGGAGCGGGGGCTCGCGCCGCCGCGCTGGCACTTCGTCGGCCAGCTCCAGCGCAACAAGGCGCGCAACGTCGTCCCGATCTTCGATCGCGTGGAGTCGGTGGACCGTCTCTCCCTCGCCACCGAGCTCTCCCGCCGCGCCGAAGCCCGGGGGCACGAGCTCGAGGTGATGCTGCAGGTGGACACGAGCGGGGAGGCCTCGAAGGGCGGCGCCGAGCCCGCGAGCCTGAAGACGCTGCTCGCCGAGGTCGCCGCCCTGCCCGCCCTCCAGGTGGTGGGGCTGATGACCATCCCGGCCGCGGCCGAAGACCCCGAAGCGGTGCGCCCGGCGTTCGCGCGTCTGCGCGCGCTGCGCGACGAGCTGGCCGACGCACCGGGCGGAGCGCAGCTCCGGGAGCTCTCGATGGGGATGTCGGCCGACTTCGAGGTCGCCGTCGCCGAGGGCGCGACCCACGTCCGCGTGGGCACGGCGATCTTCGGCCCCCGTCCTGCTCCGACCGGGGTCGGCTAAGGTGGCGGCCATGACCGACTTCTCGCAGCTCACGATCGCGTTCCTCGGAGGCGGAGCCATGGGCGAGGCGCTTGCGGCCGGCGTCCTGGCCGCGGGACACGATCCCGGCCGCATTCGCATCGCCGAGCCCCTGGCCGAGCGGCGCGACGCGCTCGGAAAGACCCACGGCCTTCTGGCCGTCGCCGACGCGCACGAGGCCGTCCCCGGAGCCGATGCCGTCGTGGTCGCGGTCAAGCCGGGCGTGGTCGCCGAGGCCCTCGCCGATCTCGGCGACCTCGCAGAGGACGTGCGACGGGCCCCGCTCTGGATCTCCATCGCCGCGGGCATCTCCATCGAGGCGCTCGAGGCCGCACTCCCGGCCGGGAGCCGGGTCATCCGCGCGATGCCGAACACGCCGAGCCTGGTGGGCGCGGGTGCCACCGCGTTCACCCGGGGCGGTGCCTCGGAAGACGCCGACGCCGGAGTCGCGCGCGAGCTGTTCGAGAAGGTGGGGAGCGTCTGGGAGGCGCCCCAGGAATCGCTGCTGGACGCCGTCACCGGCCTCTCCGGCAGCGGCCCCGCCTACGTGTTCGTGCTGCTCGAGGCGCTCTCCGACGCCGGCGTCCGCATGGGTCTGCCCCGAGCCGCGGCCAGCGAGCTCGCGAGCCAGACGGTCTACGGCGCGGCCCGGCTCGCCCTCGAGACGGGGCGGCACCCCGGTGAGCTGAAGGACCAGGTGACCTCGCCCGGCGGGACCACCATCGCCGGCGTGGAGCGCCTCGAGGCCCGGGGCTTCCGCGCCGCGATCCACGAGGCGGTCGCCGCGGCCACGCGCCGCTCCCGCGAGCTCGGCAGCTAGCGGACGTTCCCGCGAGCTCGGCAGGCCGCCGGAGCCCTGTTCCGGACCCCGCCCGAGGGCCTCAAGGTTCCGGCCAGTTGCGCCGATCCCTGCTGCTGGGAGAGGCAAAGCTGCGCGCCGGCCCGGGTCGGCGGCCGCTCGTCGGGAGACACCGTTGCGACTCAGCCCGCTCGACATCCAGAACCACCGCTTCTCGCCGCGCATGCGCGGGATCGACAGGGAGGAGGTGGAGACCTTCCTGCAGCTCGTCGCGGAGGACTACGAGGAGCTGCTCCGCGAGCGCGACGCCCTGCGCGACCGGACGGAGGCCCTCGAGATCCGCATCGAGGACCTGACGGCTACCGAGAAAGCCCTGCAAGATACGCTGGTTACGGCCCAACAGCTGAGCGAGGACCTGAAGCGTACGGCGATGCGCGAGGGCGAGGTCAAGGTGGCCGAGGCGGAGGTGCAGGCCGAGCGCGTCCTGCAGGCCGCCCACCGCCGGGCCGCACGCCTGACCGAGGACATCCGCGAGCTCCGGGCCCTGCGCTCCCGGCTCGGCGAGTCGCTGCGCACCAGCATCGAGACGCACCTGGCCCTGATCGACACGCTCACCGTCGACCCCGAGGAGGTGATCGACGCGGGCGCCGAGGCCCTGCTCGCAAGGGCCCCGGGCGACGCCAAGCCGGACCCTCCGGAGGCCTGATTGGCGCGCCGCCCACGAGTTGGATAGACCCCTCCCGGGCCTCGCCCCGGCCGATGTTTCGACCCGGCCGATGTTCCGACCCGGCCGGCTGGGCCGCGAGCAAGGGAGATCCGCCGTTCATGCCCGTCTACGAGTACCAGTGCAAGGGCTGCGACCACGAGTTCGAGCGCGAGCAGCGCATCAGCGACAAGCCCGTCAAGAAGTGCCCCTCGTGCGGTGCAATGAAGGTGAAGCGCCTGATCTCACAGACCTCCTTCGTGCTGAAGGGCGGCGGCTGGTACGGCGATCTCTACTCGAGCGCCAAGCCCGACGGGAAGAGCGACGACAAGAGCGAGAGCGCGTCCGACGGCGCCAAGTCCGAGTCCTCCGAGAAGAAGAAGGACAAGGGCGGCAAGAAGGGCAAGAAGTCGAGCGGCAAGTCCGGGGGAGCCAAGGGCGAGAAGGCCGCTTGAGCGGTCTCCGGGAGACCCCCCTCGCCGCGCTGCACCGCAAGCTCGGCGCCCGCATGGTTCCCTTCGCGGGCTTCGACATGCCCGTGCAGTACGAGTCGATCAAGCGCGAGCACGCGGCGGCTCGGGAGGCCGCCGCCCTCTTCGACGTCTCGCACATGGGCCAGCTGCACCTCACGGGCCCCCACGCGCTGGCGGCGACCGAGCGGCTCGTCACCTGCCCCGTCGCCACCCTGCGCATCGGCCGGGTGCGCTACGGCTGCCTGTGCAACCTCGAGGGCGGCGTCGTGGACGACGTCACGGTCTACCGCCTCGCCGACGAGCACTTCATGCTGTGCGTGAACGCGGCCAACGTCGAGAAGGACTACCGCTGGGTGGTCCAGCACGGGGGCGAGGCCGACGTCCGCGACCGGAGCACCGAGACCGCGCTCATCGCCGTCCAGGGGCCGACGAGCCGCTCGTGCGTGGCGGCGGTGGCAGCCGACCCCGACCTCGTCGCGAGCATGAAGCGCTTCCGCTGCGTCGAGGCGGAGCTCGCGGGACGTCCCATGATGCTCTCGAGCACGGGTTACACCGGCTCCGACGGCTTCGAGATCTACTGCGACGCGGGCGACGCCGAGCGGCTCTGGCAGGCCCTCGCGGACGCCGGGGGCGAGCCCGCCGGGCTCGGCGCGCGGGACACCCTCCGGCTCGAGGCGGCGCTGCCCTTGTACGGCCACGAGCTCGACGACACCACCTCTCCGCTCGAGGCGGGACTCGACCGCTTCGTGAAGCGCGAGGCCGGGGGCTTCATCGGGGCCGAGGCCATCGAACGCCGCGCGCGCGAGGGCCACCCGCGGAAGCTCGCGGGCTTCGTGCTCGAGGGCCGCGGCATCGCCCGGGCCGAGTATCCGATCGCCTCGCAAGGAGAGACCGTCGGGGTGGTGACCTCCGGCGCGCCCTCTCCGACGCTCGGAAAATCCATCGGGCTCGGCTACGTTCCGCCCGCGCTGGCCGAGATCGGAGCCCGATTCGACGTGGTCGTCCGGGATCGCCCGATTCCCGCCGTCGTCGTCCAGACACCGTTCTACACAGCACCCGGCAAGTAGGCCGCAAACGGCGACCCGAAGCCGAACCCCGCATCCGGAGCCGAACCCGCCCGTGAGCATCGAGACCCCCGACAACCTGCGTTACTCCAAGGAAGACGAGTGGGCGCGCCGCGAAGGGAACCGCGTGACCGTCGGCGTCACCGACTACGCCCAGCAGCAGCTGGGAGACGTCGTCTTCGTCGAGCTCCCGGAGGCCGGGAAGGTCGTCGACCGGGGCGAGCCCTTCGGCGTGATCGAGTCCGTGAAGGCGGTGGCCGACCTCTTCTCCCCCGTCGGGGGAGAGATCGTGGAGGTGAACGCGGCCCTCTCCCAGACGCCCGAGTCCGTCAACGAGGACTGCTACGGCGACGGCTGGATGGTGGTGATCGAGCTCGCCGACCCGAGCGAGTACGACGGATTGCTCGACGCGGCCGCCTACGGCGACTTCGTGAAGTCGCGCTCGGACTAGCGCCCTCCCCTCACCCAGGAGCGTCCCCCCTGCGCTACGTCCCCCATACCGAAGCCGAGGTCCAGCACATGCTGGAGGTGATCGGCAAGTCGCGTCTCGGCGAGCTGTTCGAGGACATCCCCGAGAAGCTGCGGCTGAACGGCGCGCTCGCCCTGCCGGAGGCCCTCTCCGAGCAGGAGGTGCAGCAGGAGCTGGAAGCGCTCGCGGCGCGGAACGACGACGCCAGCCGGCTCCACTGGTTCCTCGGTGCCGGCACCTACGCCCACTTCGTGCCGAGCGTGGTGGACGCGATCACCCAGCGCTCGGAGTTCACGACCTCCTACACGCCCTACCAGGCCGAGATCAGCCAGGGCACGCTCCAGGTCATCTTCGAGTGGCAGACGATGATGGCCGGGCTGACCGGGCTCGAGGTCGCAAACGCCTCGATGTACGACGGCGCGTCGGCGGCGGCCGAGGCGGCGCTCATGGCCCTGCGCATCACCCGCCGCAGCAAGGTGGCCACGACCGGCGGCCTCCATCCGCACTGGCGCGAGGTGCTCGACACCTACCTCGGCGGGCTCGGCAGCGAGATCGTGGCCGTGCCCCGCGGCGAGGACGGCCGAAGCCAGGACCCGAGCGACTTCCTCGACGACGACACCGCCTGCCTGCTGGTGCAGCAGCCCGGCTTCCTGGGAACCGTCGAGGACCTGAAGCCCCTGGCCGAGGCCGCCCACGCGAAGGGCGCCCTGCTGGTCGTCGTCGTGAACGAAGCCCTCTCGCTCGGCCTGCTGCGGGCGCCCGGAGACCTGGGCGCCGACATCGTCTGCGGCGAGGCCCAGAGCCTGGGCGTCCCCATGGGCTTCGGCGGCCCGCACCTGGGCTTCCTGGCCGCGCGTTCGAAGCACGTCCGCCAGATGCCGGGGCGCCTGGTGGGACAGACCACCGATGCCGACGGCCGCGTCGGCTTCGTGCTCACGCTCTCGACCCGCGAGCAGCACATCCGCCGCGAGCGGGCGACGTCGAACATCTGCACGAACCAGGGGCTGTGCCTCTTGATGGCCACCCTGTACCTCTCCCTGCTCGGACGCCGGGGGATGGCGGCCCTCGCACGCCGCAACCTCGACAAGGCCGAGTATGCGAAGGCGCGAGTGCGCGAGACCAAGGGCCTCTCGCTGCCCTTCTCGGCCCCCACCTTCAACGAGTTCGTGGTGTCGCTGCCCGGGCCGGCCGACGCAGCCCTCGCACGGGCACGCGAGCGTGGCATCGTCGCGGGCCTCGACCTCGCGAAGGTCGAGCCCGAGCTCGGGCCCGCCGTGCTCGTCTGCACGACCGAGCTCTCGAGCCGGGACGCCATCGACGCGTGCATCGCGGCCCTCGCCGGAGAGGCGGCATGAGCGCCACCGGGCCGGGCCACACCCCGCGCACCAGCCGGCCGAACGCCTCGTCGGGCATCGCCTACGAGGAGCCGCTCCTCTTCGAGCGCTCGGTCGAGGGCCGGGTGGGCTACCAGCTGCCTCGGGCCGACGTGCCCGAGGTGGACCCCGCGGAGCTGCTGGGTGCGGACGGCGTCCGCGACGACCTGCCCGGCCTCCCGGAGGTGTCCGAGGTCGAGGTCGTGCGCCACTTCACGCGGCTCTCGACCTGGAACGCCGCCGTCGACCTCGGCCTGTATCCGCTCGGGTCGTGCACGATGAAGTACAACCCCAAGGTCAACGAGCGCATGGCCCGCCTGCCGGGCTTCGCGGCCGCCCATCCCATGCAGGGCGACGAGAACTCCCAGGGCGTGCTCGAGCTGCTGCATCGGCTCGGCGGCGCGCTGGCCGAGGTGAGCGGGCTCGATCACGTGTCGCTCCAGCCGGCGGCCGGTGCCCAGGGCGAGCTCGCGGGCATCATGATGATCCGCGCCTACCACCGGGCGCGCGGCGAGCAGCGCACCCGGGTGCTCGTGCCCGACTCCGCCCACGGCACCAACCCCGCGAGCGCGGCGCTGAACGGCTTCGAGGTGACGACGATCCCCACCGGCGAGGATGGCGTACTCCACCCCGAGCCCGTGGCCGAGGCCATGGCCGAGGACGTCGCCGGGATCATGATCACGAACCCGAACACCTGCGGGATCTTCGAGCGACACATCGGGCGGATCACCGAGATCGTCCACGCCAAGGGCGGCCTCGTGTACCTGGACGGCGCCAACCTGAACGCCCTGCTCGGCATCGCCCGGCCCGGCGACATGGGCGTCGACGTCATGCACTTCAACCTGCACAAGACGTTCTCGACGCCCCACGGCGGGGGCGGCCCGGGCTCCGGACCGGTGGGCGTGAAGGCCCATCTCGAGCCCTTCCTGCCCTCCCCGGTCGTGGTGCAGCGCGACGACGGAAGTTACGGCCTCGACGCCGAGCGCCCCCAGGCGATCGGGCGCCTGCACGGCAACCTCGGGAACGTCGGCATGGCGGTCCGGGCCTGGACCTACATCCGCTCCCTCGGCTCCGAGGGCCTGCAGCGCTGCGGCGAGATGGCGGTCCTGAACGCGAACTACCTGCTGGCCCGGCTGCGCGACCACTTCCACGTCGCGTACGACCAGCCCGTGATGCACGAGTGCGTCCTCTCGGACCGCGGCCTCTCCGAGAGCGGCGTCACGACCCTCGACGTCGCCAAGCGGCTCATCGACTACGGCTACCACCCGCCGACGATCTACTTCCCCCTGGTCGTCCCGGGCGCCCTGATGATCGAGCCGACCGAGAGCGAGAGCCTCGAGGGGCTCGATCGTTTCGCCGACACGTTGATCCAGATCGCGGGCGAGGCGCACGAGACGCCGGACGTGGTTCGCGAGGCGCCCCACCGCACCCGGCACCGCCGGCTGGACGAGACCCGCGCCGCACGCAGACCCGTGCTGACCTGGCAGCCGGAACAGCCCGAGAGCTGAGGCCTCGCCTGGCATGTCCGGCCCGCGGCTGACACCCTAAGGCATGGCCTGGCGGTTGCGGACCCCTCTCGGCACCACGGCGCGCGCCCGTCTGCTCGGCGCCTTGGCCACCCTGCTCGTCGCCCTGGGCCCGGCGCTGCTCCCGGCCTGCGTGCAGAACGACGGCTCGATGAACCCCCTGGCCAACATCGGGAAGGTCACCGAGGACGACGAGCGCGAGACCGGCGCCAAGGTCGACGCCGAGTTCCAGAGCTTCGCGCCCCTGATCGACGACCCCGAGATCCTGGGCTTCTTGAACGACCTCGGCCAGGACCTCGTCCGGCACATCGAGCCCCAGCCCTTCATCTACCGCTTCCGGCTGCTGAGCGACCCCTCGCTCAACGCCTTCGCGATCCCAGGCGGCTACATCTACTTCCACACCGGCACGGTGATGCAGGCAGGCTCGCTCGAGGAGCTGGCCGGGGTGATGGCCCACGAGATCGCCCACGTGAAGGCGCGGCACTACGCCCGGATCGTCGAGGGCTCGACGATCCCGAACCTGCTCACGCGGGTCGCCGCCGTGGGCCTGGCCGTCGCGGCCGAGACGCCGGCTCCGCTGATCATCGGCGAGGGCGTGAACGTCGCGCTGCAGATCCAGTTCACCCGGCAGTTCGAGGCCGAGGCCGACGACCTGGCTACCGCCTTCCTGGCCCGGGGCGGCTACGACCCGGCGGGCATGGCCGACTTCTTCCGCCGCATCATCATCGCCGAGAAGAAGGCCGGCCCCCGCTTCGAGCCGCCCCCCTACCTGTACACGCACCCGGACGTCGAGAACCGGGTCGACGCGGCGCTCTTGCGCGCCGAGGGCACGACGGTGATCGGGACCGTCCCGGAGCACATCCGCCGCGGCTTCCGGCGCGCCCAGCTGCGCCTCGCGTTGATGCAGCAGCGCGGTGTCACGACCCTGCGCGCCCCGCCGCCGGATCGCAGCATCGGCAACCCCTATCTGAAGCGCGCCCGACAGCTGCGCGACGCCGGCGACACCCGGGGCGCCCTGGCCCTCTTGACCCAGGCCGAGAGCCTCGAGCCCAACGATCCGCGCATGCCGTTCGAGCGCGGCGAGATCCACCACGCCGCCGGCCGGACCGAGGAGTCGATCGAGGCGTGGCGCCGCGCCCTGCTCCTCGACCCCGGCGTGGGGCTCGTGTTCTTCAAGATCGGCGAGGCGTACCAGAAGCTCGGCGACCGCATCAACGCGACCTTCTACTTCGAGCAGGCGGCCCGGCGCTTCGAGCCCGGGGGCAGCGGACAGAAGCGCGCCCAGCGCCAGGTCGAGCGCCTCACGTTCCCGGTGATCCGCCAGGCCGGCATCACCGCGGGCAGCGACTCCGAAGAGATCGAGGTGCTGATCGCCGCCGAGGTGGAGGAGCTGCCGGCGGGCTCGGGCCAGGCCATGTGGTGGGGGCGGGTCGGCGGCCGCTACGTGCCGGACCGCGACCAGATCCGCGTGCGCTTCGTCGACCCCATGGGGACGGTGGTGCAGGAGCGACCGGTCCTGAAGCTGCGCCGCCCGGTCGTGTCGTCGCACCTCTCCCTCGCCGGAGCGACACCGGGGATCTGGCGCGTCGAGGCGGTCTTCGAGGACTCGGTGGTGGACCGGCGGGCCTTCCGCGTCTCGCCGCCCGCCCGGACGTCGGGGACGAAGGAGACGGGCGAGGCCCTCTAGGCCTCAGTCCTCGTCGGTGGCGTCGGGCCGGTTCCCCGGCGACAGCCGATCGCGGGCGAGCTCGGCCCAGCTGCCCTCGGGCACCAGCTGCAGGTAGCGGCGCCAGTGGTCCCCCGCCGAGCGGGAGAGCCCGAGCTTCTCGTAGAGCAGCGCCAGGTTCAGATGGGCCTCGGGGAAGAAGGGGTCCGCCCGCACGGCGGTCTTGTAGTGGTGGAGGGCCGTCTCGCGGCGTCCCTCCTCCTCGAAGAGGTTCCCGAGGTTGAAGCTCGCCTCGAGGTGGTTCGGGTCGATCTCGAGCACGTCCTCGTAGGCGCGGCGCGCGGCGTCCCGATCGCCCCGGTTGTAGAACAGGGTGCCGAGGTTGCAGTGGGCATCGGCGAAGCGCGGCTCGAGCTCGATGGCCCGGCGGTAGGCCGCGATCGCCTCGTCGTAGGTCGAGGGATCCGAGTCGCGCTCGGAGCCGCGCTCGAACCAGATGAGGGCGTTGTCCTCGTCCTCCTCTGCGGACGGGCGCGCCCGCAGCTCGGCGATGGCCGGAGGCTCGTCTTCGCCAACCTCTTCGATGGCGCCGGCTTGCGCCCCATCGTTGAAGTCGAGCACGAACTGTCCGCCCGGCGCCAGCAGGCCATCCTCGTGACGCACCACGATGTGGCCGGAGGCGTGGACGCGCAGGTTGGGCAGGGGGTCGCCCAGCTCGGGCACCTGCTCGCGCAGCCGCGCCACGCTGCGCCGGATGCGCACCAGGGGCACGCCGTCCTCGAGCATCCCGACGACGCCACGCAGGTGCACGAGATCGCGAAACTCGAAGCCCCCGCGCGCGGGCCCCGCGTCCCCCTCGACCTCTTCGCCGGACTCCCCGCGTGCGTCGCCACGGCGCAGCAACGCCGTGCGCTCCCAGTACCGGAGTCGCGACGGCGAAACACGCAGGATCCTTGCGGTTTCCGCGAGACTGTAGGAAGTCACCCCGCGCGCATTCTAGCCGTCCCCCGAGAAGGAACGCGAGCGGTTTTTGCGCCCTGCCCTCGTCCCCACGGCGGGATATGCTCCGCAGGTCGGAAGCGTTTCGAGCGCTGGTGCCTCGCTCGGTCTTCAAAACCGATGGGAGCCGCGGCAACGCGGCTCCGGCGGGTTCGATTCCCGTCCGCTTCCGCCACCTTTGCGCGCAGCCAGCCCCCCGTGACGTCGACACGGAGCCCGAAGCCGACCCCGCGTAGTGGCTTCGCTCGCCTCAGCGCAGCTCCGGCAGCCAGTCTCCGTGGGCTGCGATCAGCTCGTCGCACAACGCGACGATCTCGTCGATGCCGAGCTCTGCGGACGTGTGCGGATCGAGCATCGCAGCCTGGTACACCGAGTCGCGCCGGCCCTCGAGTGCGGCTTCCACCGTCAGCAGCTGCGGGTTGATGCTGGTGCGGTTCAGCGCCGCGCACACCTCGGGAAGGTCGCCGACGCGACAGGGCTGCACGCCGCGGCGGTCGACCAGACAGGGCACCTCGACGCACGCGTTGCGCGGCAGGTTCGCGATCAGGTCGTCGTTCATCACGTTGCCGGCGATCCGATACGGGGTGTCCGTCTCCATCGCGTCCATGACGTACGCGCCGAACTCGGCCGAGCCCTGGTGCTCGATCGACGGGTCCTCGACGAGCCAGCGGCGCGTGGCCTCCCAGCCCTCGATCTGGGAGCGGCAGCGCCGGGGGTACTCGTCCAGCGGGACGAAGTGCCGGTCGATCAGCTCGGGCTTGTGGGACTTGATGAACCACGGCGTGTACTCCGCCGTGTGTTCGCTGGATTCGGTCAGGTAGTAGCCCAGGCGTCCCATCAGCTCGAGGCGGATCGCGTCCCCGGCGACCGCCGCGTCGCGCGCCTCCTCTTCCGACAGGCGTCCCTCCTCGGCGGCCTTGCGAGCGCGTAGGGCGAGGATCATGCACGCCTCGTCGGGCTTCGCGCCCAACCGCTCACCGAGCTCGCGTTGCCACGCTCGCCCACCGCGGGAGCGGATGCGCTCGAGCGCCGCGGCCGCGCGTTCCTTGACGAGCGGGTACAGGTCCTGGCCGTCGCGATCGATGCGGAGCAACCACGACTGGTGGTTGATGCCCGCGATCTCCTGGCGGGTCTCGTTCGCCGGATGTGCGTCGTCCAGACCGAGCGTGCGCAGGAGCCCGGGGACGCACTCCTGGACGCTGTGGCACAGCCCGACGGTGCGGACCTCGCTCGCCTGCAGAGTTGCCGCCGTGACGATCGCCATCGGGTTCGTGTAGTTGAGCAGCCACGCGTCGGGACAGACCCGCTCGATGTCCCGGGCGATGTCGAGCAGCACCGGGACCGTGCGCAGACCGCGGAAGATTCCTCCGATGCCGAGCGTGTCGCCGATGGTCTGTTCGAGGCCGTAGTTCTTCGGGATCTCGAAGTCCGTGACGGTGCAGGGGTCGTAGCCGCCGACCTGGATGGCGTTGACGACGTAGTCGGCGCCGCGGAGCGCGTCGGCCCGGCGTTCCACACCCAGATGACCGCGGATGCGCGCACGATCCTGGTTGCAGTTGCGATTGATCGCGTCCATCAGCCGCATGGAGTCGTCGAGCCGTTGCGCGTCGATGTCGTACAGCGCGATCTCGGCGTCGTGCAGGCTCGGTTGCAGCATCGCGTCGCCGAGCACGTTCTTGGCAAAGACCGTGCTGCCGGCACCGACGAAGGTGATCTTCGGCATGGGACCCCTCGAACGAGGCGCGACGATACCCCGACGCATGGCGGTCGGCGATGCCTCAGGCGGTGTGCGAGGCGTCCCGGGACGCGCGCGACGGCGCGGGGCCCTCTCCCGACCACAGCGGGTCGGTGAGCGTGTCGAGCACCGAGCCGGCCGCGTCGGCGCCGATGCCGTCGACGCCGAAGCGCATCGATTCCGGCGGAAGGCTCGGCTCCTCGACGGCGGTGCCGAAGAGGCGATCCCACCAGGGGAGCAGGTTGCCGAAGTTGCGGTCCTGCTCGGCCGCGGCGGAGGAGTGGTGGATGCGGTGGAAGTGGGGCGTGATGACGAAGAGCCCGACCTCCCGCGCAAGGGTCTTCGGCATGCGGGCGTTGCCGTGCTGCACGACGCTGAGCAGCGCCGTCGCGATGCTGTAGCCAACGACGGCCACGGGCGGAGCACCGAGCGCCACGATCACGGCGGCGTCGGTGGCGGCGGAGAGCACGGCCTCGGCCGGGTGGAAGCGCAGGCCGGTGCTCCAGTCCACGTCGAGGTCGCTGTGGTGCACGCGGTGGATGCGCCAGAGCCAGGGGATCCGGTGGAGCAGCGCGTGGCGCAGCCAATGCATGGCGTCGAGGGCCAGCACGGCGACCAGGCCGGCGAGCCAGACCGAGGAGACCTCCGCCAGCAGGCCCAGACCTTGGGCACGCGCCCAGAAGGCCGCGCCGATCCCGATCACCGGGACGACGATCGGCGTCACGACCCAGCCGCAGACGGCGAGCACCAGGTTCGCCGCGGTGCGCCCTCGCGGGGGTGCGACGCCGGGGCGCAGCGGGCGGGCGCGCTCGGCCAGGGCCACGAGGGGCATGGCGGCGCACAGGATCAGGAAGGGGACGGCCTCGATCGACACAGCCGGACGCTCCCGGAGGCAGGGCCTTGGGCCCGGCGCGCGGTTTCGCGCGCCGGGCCCGCGGACTAGCGCCGTCCGAACATTCCGTAGGCGACGGCGGCGGACGCCGCGGCGACGACCACGAGCGAGAGCGATCCCGGCTCGGGGACCGAGATGCTCGCGAAGGCCGGGGTGGCGACGAGCAGGGCAGCAGCGGCTGCAACGATCAGGTTCCGCATGGAGTCTCCTTCGGGGACCAGTGCCCCGCTTCGTGAGTGGACGTCGGGCAGCTCCTGGTGGCGGGAAGAGGCAGGAAACGGCCGGAGAGCGCCACCCCCTGGGGAGAGAGCGTGCCGCGGGCTCACGCTCGCCGCGTGACGGGCCGGGTGAGCGCGCTCACGGCCGCCTCGCGCTTCAGCTGCTTGTATCAGGGGAGGGACGCCGCTGGCGGGCGTTCCGGGGAGGCTCGTGCATGCTCGATCCCTTCGGCTGGATGGTTGCGACCGGCGCCGTCGCCGGACTCGCGGGCGCGTCGGGAACCCTCGCCTGGCAGGCGCTGCGCCGCCGCCGCGCCCTCGAGCCCAGCTCGCCCGAGCTGCTCGAGCAGCTCGGCGTGGGCGTCGTGGTGTGCGACGACTCCGGCGCCGTCGTGCACAGCAATCGCTTCGCGGAGGCCCTGCTCTCGCTCCCGAACCTGGTCGGCCGCCGCCTCGAGGAGATCGAGCGCCGTGCGGTGCACCACCCGAGCCGCTCGATCGGCATCGAGCAGAGCGCGCTGCGCCATCACGGCGAGGCGCGGGGAACCATCACGCTGCTCGAAGACCAGACCGAGCGCGCCGCCACCTGGCGACGCCAGGAGATCGCCTCGCGCTTCGAGGCCCTGGGCTTCCTCGTGGCGGGCGTGGCCCACGAGCTGAACAACCCGCTCGCCTACGTGCGCAGCAACCTCGGCATGCTCCGGCCCCTGCTCGACGAGCTGTGTGCGCGGGCCGATGCGCTTCCCCTGGGCGAGGAGTCCCGCGAGACCCTG
>JASJCN010000078.1 GCA_030065975.1 Myxococcota bacterium | reverse complement strand
CGAGCCCCTCGTCGGTCTCGCGGAGCGCGGCGACCTCCGTCGTTCCCATGCCGACGTGGAGGTTGCTGCCGATGACCTGGGCGCGCTCGGAGGGCGGCGTGAGGGCGAGCAGGCGCGCGCCTCCCGCCCGGATCGGCGCGGGCTCGATCGCGGATGCGAGGAGCCCGAGCCCCTGGTTCGCGGCGAAGTCGTAGGCGTGGACGGCGCCGCGCAGGGAGAGCGATTCGAAGTCGATCCCGAGGGAGACGGGCGCGTCCGTCGGGTTGCAGAGCAGCACCGCGATGCGCTCGCCGAGCAGCGGGATGCGGAGCACCCCCGGAGCCACCTGCGAGGACTCGCGGGCCAGGGGCGGGAGCAGGGTTCGCAAGGCTTCCGCGCCCCGATCGGGAAGCCGCAACACGCCGCCCACGAGTCCGGCGAGGAGCGTGCGCCAGTGGGTGGGATCCAGGGCGTCCTCGGGTGCCATGTCGAGCAGCCACAGACGTTGGCTCGCCACGGAGAGGTCGAGCTCCCGATCGACCGCCCGGAGCGCGTGAGCGAGTCCGGCCGAGGCCAGGGGCGGGCCCGTGGCGCTGACCCGCGTCTCGGCGGCCGCATCGCCGCGCAGCGAGCGAAGTCGCGCACGCCACTCGCGGACCGGGACGCCCGCGTCGTGATCGACGTCGATCCAGGCCGGATCGCCCACGGGTCGCTGGGAAGCGCGGGCGGGCATGGGCGTCTCCATCTCGGCTCCTGCCCGGCGCGCCCAGGCGTCGAGTGCGGCGGTCGGGTCGGCCGAGCGTCCGACGAAGAGCCGGTCGACGTCGAGCCGATCACCGGGCGTAAGCGCGCCCACCCCGCTGCACGACGCCTCGAGGCCGGCCTCGGTCCGGTGCAGTCGCCCGTAGCCCGAACGCCCCGTCAGGAACGCCACCCACGGCGTGCATCCCGCGGCCGCGCCGAGCATCAGCGACTCCTCGTGGCCCTCGTCGTCGCGCCAGAGCACGACCTTCTCGAGCGCGCCGAGGTCGCCCTCGATCCGAGCCACCGGCAGCGGCTCGATCGGAAGGGGAGCGTCCCCGCGGTTCTCGAGGCGCATCTCCAGCGTGACGCCCGCGCCCCCGCGGTCGACCTCGACCGCGATGCGGATCCCGGGGCCACAGCGCTCCCAGCGCAGCCACTCGACGCGGTCGGCCGGTGCGGCGCGGCCCTTCACGTCGCCCCGGGTCGAGACGCGCGGGCCCCGGCCCAGCAGCGACGCGAAGGAGGTGGGCGGCGTCGGAACCAGCGTGATCGGCCCCGGCCCGTCCTCCCACTCGACGCGCACCCGCGGGCCTTCGGGGAGGAGGGTCACGTGCAGTCCCTCGTGGCGGATCTCGATGGGGTCTCCAGCGGGCGGGTCGTTCGGCTCCACGGCGTCCCGTTATACTCCGCCGCCGTGAAGATCTACACCCGCCGAGGCGATGGAGGTGACACCGACCTCTTCGGAGGGCCGCGCGTCGGCAAGGACGACCCGCGCGTGGTGGCCTATGGCGGGGTCGACGAGCTCAACGCCGTCCTCGGGCTCGCGGTGGCGCTCAGCGACGACGCGCAGATCCAGGAGCTCGTGGCGGAGATCCAGGGCACGCTCTTCGATCTCGGCGCCTATCTGGCGACCCCCGACCCCGAGCGTCGGCGCAAGAGCCACATCGCCGAGCCTCGGGCCGAGGACGTGGCGAGCCTCGAGGGGCACATCGACGCCTTCGACGCCGAGCTCGAGCCGCTCCGCCGCTTCGTGCTGCCGGGCGGGACGTCCGCGTCCGGCGCCTTCCATCTGGCGCGCACCGTCTGCCGCCGCGCCGAGCGCCAGCTCGTGAGCCTCGGCCGCGAGAGCGAGGTGGCCGAGGAGGCGGTGGGCTACCTGAACCGGCTCTCCGATCTGCTCTTCACCCTGGCCCGGGTCGAGAACCGCCGGGCGGGTCGGCCCGACGTGGAGTGGGCCGGCCGGTCCGAGGGCTAGGCCAGCCGGCCGGCTTCGACCCCCGGCGACGCACCGATGTAGCGGGGCTGCGCCTCGAGCTGCGAGCGGACGCGCAGGCCCAGCACGAACACGAGGATCAGCTCGAGCGCGAGCAGGATCAGGATGAAGCGGCCGAAGCGCTTCATGCTGCCCCCGGCCTGGAGGAGCCGGAGGACGCGGAGGAGCCGGCGGACCCGGCGGACGCGGAGGCGGGCTTGGCCAGCGCCTCCTCGATCTCCCGAGCCAACGCCGCGGCCAGGCCGAAGCCCGATGCGTCGGGCTCGGCGGACAGGCGCTGTGCCACGGCGCCCTCGCCGCCGATGGCCTCGAGGCCATGACTCCCGTAGCGCAGCAGCAGGGCCTCGATGACGTACGCATCGCGCCCGGCCCGGCGACGGGCCGCGAGGCGTCCGCCTTCGACCAGATGGGCGCGGTGCGCGGCGAGGGCCTCGTCCAGCCCTTCGAGCCCGGCGCCGTCGCGCGCCGAGATCGCGACGACCGGCGGCGACCAGCCGTCGCCGGCCCGCTCGCCCAGTCCGACGCCGGCCTCGAGCTCGCTGGCGGTGCGCGCGGCGCTCGGACCCATGTCGGACTTGTTCACGGCGAAGACGTCGGGAAGCTCGAGGATGCCCGCCTTCATGAACTGCAGGAGGTCGCCGGCTCCGGGCTGCGCCACGTAGACCAGGGTGTCGACCAGGTTCGAGACCTCGCCTTCGGACTGGCCCACACCGACGGTCTCGACCAGCACCACGTCGAAGACGGTCTCGAGGATGGTGGCCGCGGCCCGTGCGCCCTCGGCCAGGCCGCCGAGACGGTCTCGCGCCGCCATGGAGCGGAAGAAGACGCCGTCGTCCCGCGCGCTGGTGCGCACCCGGATGCGGTCGCCGAGGAGCGCGCCCCCGCTGCGCTGGCTCGACGGATCGACGGCGATCACGCCGACGGTGCGACCGGTGCGGCGCAGCCGCCGCACCAGGGCGTCCACCAGCGTCGACTTCCCGGCTCCCGGCGCGCCGGTGAGGCCGATCCGCGGCGTCTCCCCGTCGAGGGCCTCCTCGAGCCGCGCCAGCAGCGCGAGGGCGGCCGCGCGCTCGGCCGGGCGCCGATCGTCGACGAGATTCAGGGCCTGGGCGACCGCCGCGCGCTCGCCGGAGCGGAGCCGCTCGAAGAGCTCAGGCAGTGGAGGCCCCGACGACGTCGACGATCTCGTCCATGATCCGGTTCAGGTCGAAATCCTTGGGTGTGTAGACGCGCTTCACGCCGGCCGCCCGGAGCTTTTCGGCGTCCTCCTCGGGGATGATGCCACCGACGACCACCGGGATCGTGCTGCCGGCCTCCTCGAGGGCGCGGAGCACGTCGAGCACGAGCACGCCGTGGGAGCCCGAGAGGATCGAGAGCCCGATCACGTGCACGCCCTCGTCGAGGGCAGAGCGAACGATCTCGTCCGGCGTCAGGCGGATTCCCTCGTAGACGACCTCCATGCCCACGTCCCGCGCGCGCACGGCGATCTGCTCGGCGCCGTTGCTGTGCCCGTCGAGGCCGGGCTTGCCCACGAGGATCTTGAGCGGGCGCCCGATCTCCTCGCTCTTCTGCTGGACACGGGTGCGCACCTCGTCGAGCCCGCCGGCGGCCTGTGCCTGGCCCGTCGCCGCCACACCGGTCGGCGCGCGGTACTCGCCGAAGAGATCGCGCAGGGAGTCGGCCCACTCGCCCGTCGTCACGCCGGCATGGGCGGCGCGGATCGACGCCGGCATCACGTTCTCGCCGGAGGCGAGGGCGTCGCGCAGGCCGTTCAGGGCGTCGCGCACGTCGGCGTCGTTGCGCTTGCTGCGGAAGGCGCGGAGCCGCTCGATCTGATGGCGCTCGGCCGCCTCGTCGACCACCAGGATCGCTTCCTGACCGGCCGTGAGCGGCGACTCCTCGGTCTCGGTGAAGCGGTTCACGCCCACCACCGTCTGGTCGCCCTCCTCGATGGCGCGCACGCGACGCGTGCCGGACTCGACCAGGCGCTGCTTCATGTAGGCGTTCTCGACGGCGGCCACGGCGCCGCCCATGGCGAGCACGCGGTCGAGCTCCTCGCGGGCCTCCTTGCGCAGCTCCTCGGTGCGGGCCTCGACGACGTGGGACCCGTCGAAGAGGTCGTCGTACTCGAGCAGGTCGGTCTCATAGGCGAGGATCTGCTGGATGCGCAGCGACCACTGCTGGTCCCACGGGCGCGGCAGGCCCAGGGCCTCGTTCCACGCCGGCAGCTGCAGCGCCCGGCAGCGCGCCTTCTTGGAGAAGGTCACGCCCAGGGCCTCGAGCACGATGCGGATGGCGTTGTTCTCGGGCTGGGCCTCGGTGAGGCCCAGGCTGTTCACCTGCACGCCGTAGCGGAAGCGGCGCAGCTTCGCGTCGGTAACCCCGTAGCGATCGCGGCCGAGCTCGTCCCAGATCTCGGCCATCGCGCGCGCCTTGCAGATCTCCTCCACGAAACGGATGCCCGCGTTCAGGAAGAAGGAGATGCGCCCGAACACGTCGGGGATCACCTCGTCCGGGACGTCGTCGCGGTCGCGCACGGCGTCGAGCACGCCGATCGCGTTGGCCATCGAGTAGGCGATCTCCTGCACCGGCGTCGCTCCCGCCTCCTGCAGGTGATAGGAGCAGATGTTGATCGGGTTCCACTTGGGCATGGCGTCGACCGTGTAGGCCACCATGTCGCTGATCAGGCGCATCGAGGGCTCGGGCGGGAACACGTAGGTGCCGCGCGAGAGGTACTCCTTCACGATGTCGTTCTGGGTCGTGCCGCGCAGCGCGCTCGGGTCGGCGCCCTGGCGCTCGGCGGTGGCCGCGTACAGCGCGAGCAGCCAGGCGGCCGTGGCGTTGATGGTCATCGAGGTGTTCATCTGGTCGACCGGGATGTCCTGGAAGAGGGCTCCCATGTCGTCGATGTGCGAGATCGGAACGCCGACCTTGCCGACCTCGCCGCGGGCGAGGGGATGGTCGGCGTCGTAGCCCGTCTGGGTCGGGAGATCGAAGGCGACGGAGAGCCCCGTCTGTCCCTTGGCCAGGTTCGTCCGGTACAGCTCGTTGCTGGCAGCAGCGGAGCTGTGTCCGGAGTAGGTGCGGAACACCCAGGGGCGGTCGCGGTCGCGGCGGTTCTCGGCGGTCATCGTCGGGTCCTCGGCTCACCCGGCGCGCGGCGCTGTTCCGGATGGCCTCGAAGGGGGCTCGAGGGGAGATCCAAGCACAGCCGGCCCGCGTCGGCCGGAGGCACGCAAGTGCTCGAAAATGCTAGCGATACGGACGCAGGAAGGCAGGGGCCGGCGCCCGCGCCCGCGGCGCGGAGTCGACGATCACCTGATCCTGCAGGTAGGCCCAGTCGAGCGCCCGGAAGCCCGGGGGGCCGCCGCCCTCGATGCCGGCCAGATCGGCGAAGCGGAGTCGGCTCCCGGGGCTCATCAGGTTCAGAAGCGCGTCGCTCGCATGGGAGAATCCCTCGCCCTCGAGGCCCCCTCCGAGGCCCGCGGGCGGGATGCCGGGGGATACCAGCCCGAGGCTGTGTCCCACCTCGTGGGCGATCACGCTGGCGAGTGCCTGGGAGAAGCGCGCGATCGCGCGCTCCACCTGCAGCCAGCGCACCTGGGCGACCGGGCCCGCGTCCCTGGGCTCGAAGCCGCGCGTGAGGATCGTCTCGTCCAGGGGGTGCTCGCCGATGGGTGTCCCGCCGCGTTCGGGGAGCAGCGCATCGAAGGTCCGTCGGAACGCGGGCTCGTTCGCGTAGGCGGCGAGTCCGCGGGGGAAGACGCCCGTAGTCCCGCAGAGCTCCTCCTCGCGGTCCTGGTTGTTCGGATCGAGCATGACACTGCCCACGGCGCCGAGGCCTCCTGGGTGGGCGCCGCCGATGCACACGCGGGTGCGATCGCCTTGGAACTCCGGCTGGTCGGAGAAGTAGATCTCGATGCGCTCGGTCCAGCCCGTGGGCGCCCCCCGTGGCCGGGTATACGCGCGCCGCACGCCCCTGAGCACGGCTCCGATCACGCGGAGCTCGACGCGGGCCGAGACCTGCGGTGCCTCCCGTGAGCCGAGACCGAAGGCGCGCAGGTCCTCGGCGAAGACGCGCGAGCCGGGGGTGTCGCCCTCGACACCGAAGTCGAGCCAGAACCCCTGGCCGGCGCCGATGGGCGGAGGCCCGCGTCGCGCCTCGATGATGAAGGTGCGCCGGCCCGTCCCGACCCGTCCGCGCTCGTCCTCCACACGCGCGTAGGCGGTCCAAAGCCCCGGGCCGAGATCTTCGGAGCGAAACACGCCGGTCGCAGAGCCCTGACCGCGATCCCAGATCACGAGAGGGACCGGCGGGCCGCCTCCCCAGGGCCGGAGCGCGATGCGGGCAGTGCGCGGGACGATGGGGACCGCGCCCGCCCGAAAGCGCGCCACGACGCTCCCTCGCGCGTCGGAGGCGACCGCCAGGAGCCCGGGCGGATCCGAGAACACGCCGAGGATGCCCACCTCGACGCGCGGGCCGGCGGGGTCGGTCTCCCCACCGCAAGCAACGATCCCGCAGGCAACGATCCCGAAGGCGCCGATCCCGAAGGGCAGGGCGCAGGCGAGGTTGGCAAGGAGTCGACGCACGCGGGCCTCGGAGTCGGGGCCAGCGGCGCCCGGAACGAGAAGGGCCGGGCTCGTGAGAGCCCGGCCCGAAATCGACCCTAGCGATCGGCGATCAGCCGGTCACGCGCGACGGCGAGCTCCCACGAGGGCTGCGCCGGCCAGGAGCACGAGGCCGGCGAGGGCCGGCTCGGGGAGAGCCAGCGTCGGGTTGTAGGCGAACGATTCGATCGAGAGGTCCTGGCCGCCCACGCTCACCTGCAGGTCGCCCGGCTGGATCGCCGTGACTCCGCAGAGTCCTCCGCCCACTCCGGAGAAGAAGTTGCACGTCAGCGACGAGAGCGTGACTCCGGTGCTGAAGGCCGTGGAGCCCAGCGAGCCCCCTCCCTGGGAGGCCTCGACGGTCCCGCTGGCCGTGACCGTCTGCGGACCCGTGAGGCTGATGTCGATGAACGCACCGAACGACGGCGTGATGTTCACGTTCACGGTGCCCGAGAGCGAGAAGTTGGTCAGCTCGATCTCGTCGACCGTCGGTCCGGTGCCATCCAGGGTGGCCGACGCGACGTCCAGGTTGAAGGTCAGCGTCTGCGGGCCCGGAGCCACGCCACTGAACGAGAACGTCCCGGTCGCGACGGCGTCCGCGACCAGCGTGTTTTGGTTCGCGTCCGTCGGGTCGCAGAACGACTCGGAGACGAGGCAGCCTTCCGCGAGGGACAGGCCCGCTCCGCTGACGTCGACCACGAACGGATTCGCGGACGCGGCTCCTGCAAGGCCCAGGAGCAGGACCGCCTGCACGACCGCTACAGCTGCAAAGCACCGGATGGTTCGCATCATGACTGGATTTTCGTCCCTTCGACTTGTGGGTCAACCCGTTCCATCTTGTGAAACTCGAGAAAGCTCTAGGATGTCCCGGGCTCGTCAGCGTTCCGCTGCAAACCCGCTCAGCGTCGTCGCCGAAGCACCAGAGCCGACAGAGCCGTTGCCAGGAGCAGCGGGATCGCCGGCTCGGGAACCGCGGCGTTGAAGACGATGTCACCCTTGAAGACCAGCAGCTCACCCGGGTTCAGCGGGTTCGCGATCGCGCCGAGCGTGATGCCCAGCAGCTCGATCATGTTGCCGTCCACGCTGATGCTGCCGTTCAGGTCCGGCTGCGGCATCACGTCGATGGGCAGGCCCACGATGTCGGGCGGCAGCGGCGGGCTGCCCGAGGTCGCGTTGAGGCTCCCCGTGACGGAGACCGGGCCGACGTTGGTGAGCGTGAAGTTGCTGGGGCCTCCCGACACCCCGGTGCTGCCGTCATAGCCGGTGCCCGGCGCCAGCTCGACGCCATTGAGCTCGGCGGACACGTAGCCGAAGACGCTCGGGCTCAGGTTCAGGATGCCGGTGTCGTCGAGCTGGATCAGGAAGTCGTTCAGCACCCCGAGGGTGTCGTCGAACTCGACGAAGTCGCCGATCAGGTCGACGGACACCGTCGGGCTGCCGTTCAGCAACACGGGCGTCGAGCCTGAGATCGAGACGATGTCGGCGCTGACCACTGCCGATCCTGACGTGAAGTTGTAGATGGTTCCTGCGCTGGCCCCGAGCGGCATCAGCAGCAGGGCAAGGCCAATCAGCCCGCCCAGCGTTCCCTTGAACATGTTCTGCTCCCCTTCCCAGCACGAGACAGCGTTCGCGACCCAGCCAAAGGTCTGCTGCCCCAACCCGCACAACGCGAGGCTGGTTCCTTCCCGCTGGAGTCCAGGTGCAAGCCAGATGCCATTTCTTGATACTGGATCAGCGGTTCCAAACCCTTTGAAATCGGGCAGTTATGATAGAACCCGCGTGCCCCTGAGGGCGCATCCGCAAGGGTGTCGGAACACGCGTTCCGCCGGGGGAAAAGGTGTTCCGTTCCCTCCGGGGGCTGCGTTCGGGTCGTCACCCCGACGAGCGCGCAGCGTCACGGGCGGGCATCCGTCCTAGACTCGCCCGATGCTCGACACCCTCGATCACCTGGTGATCGCCGTGGGCGATCTCCCGGCCGCGACCGCCCGCTTCACGTCCCTGCTCGGGAGGCGGCCCTCCTGGAAGGGGGAGCACCCCTCGGAGGGCACCGAGAACGTCCTCTACCGGATCGACAACACCTACGTGGAGCTCCTCGCTGCCACCGGTGAGGGCGCGACGGCGGCGATGGTCGAGGCTCGGCTGGCCTCCCATGGCGAGGGTCTCGTCGCGCTGGCCTTCGGTACGGCCGACGCCGACGCGTGCCACGCGGCCTTCGAGAAGGCGTCCCTCGCGCCGGCCCCCGTACGGGACGGGCTCGGCCGCGACGTCGAGTCCGGCGCGTTCCGGCAATGGCGCAACGTGATCCTGCCGCCGGCGAAGACCCGGGGAGTGCTGCTCTTCGCCATCGAGCACCAGTCGCCGGCCGACATCCTGCCCGTCGCCGACGAGCTCTGCGATCCGGACGCCGCCATCCGCGGCGTCGACCACGTGGTGGTCAACACGCGGGACGCCGATGCCGCAAAGGCCCTCTACGGCGATGCCCTCGGGATCCGCCTCGCCCTCGACAAGAGCTTCGAGCAGTGGGGCGCGCGCCTGCTCTTCTTCCGCGTGGGCGGAATCACCGTCGAGATCGCTTCGCGTCTCGAGGGGGGCGCGAGCGGGGCGCCGCCGGCGCTCGAGGGCGAGGAGGACTCGCTCTTCGGCATCTCGTGGCGCGTCGCCGACGCGGCGGCGGCCCGGGAGCGCCTGGCGAAGGAGGGCTTCGACGTGTCCGAGGTCCGAGACGGGCGCAAGCCGGGAACCCGGGTCTTCACGATCCGCGAGGAGCCCCTGGGCGTCGCGATGCTGGCTCTGCAGCCCGCCGCGCCCGAGGACACTCGGAGGGACGCCTGAATCGGCCTTCATCCCCCGATTTGCCAAGCCGGCATCGGGGACGATCCTTACTGGCCCGAACGCGCCCGAGGAGTGCCATGTCCGCCGAGCCCACCCCCATCGAAGAGGCCTTCCCCGAGGATCTCGAGGGCGCGATCCGTGAGCTCAAGGAGGAGCGCAACGCCGTCCTCCTGGCCCACTACTACCAGGAGGACGAGATCCAGGATCTCGCGGACTTCGTCGGTGACTCCCTCGCCCTGGCCCAGGCGGCCACGAAGGTTGACCGCGACGTGATCGCCTTCTGCGGCGTCCACTTCATGGCCGAGACGGCGAAGATCCTGAACCCGGACCGCAAGGTCGTCGTCCCCGACCTCGAGGCCGGCTGCTCCCTGGCCGACGGCTGCCCCGCCGACGAGCTCCAGGCGTTCGTGGACAAGCACCCGGGCTCGAAGCTCGTCTCCTACATCAACTGCTCCGCCGAGGTGAAGGCGATGAGCGACCTGATCTGCACCTCGTCGAACGCGGTGAAGATGGTGAAGCACTTCGAGGGCGAGCCGCTGGTCTTCGCTCCCGACCGCCACCTGGCCCGTTGGGTCTCCAAGGAGTCGGGCCGCGACGACATCGTCGCCTGGCCCGGGAGCTGCATCGTCCACGAGCAGTTCAGCGCCAAGGCGCTCACCAAGCTCACGATGAAGCACGCGGGCGCCGAGGTGCTGGCCCACCCCGAGTGCGAGCAGGCGGTGCTCGACCAGGCCGACTTCATCGCGTCGACGACGGGCATCATCCGGCGCGCGGTGGAGTCTCCGGCCGACACCCTGATCATCGCCACCGAGGACGGCGTGTTCCATCAGATCGAGAAGGAGCTGGCCGAGGCCGGCCGCAGCAAGACCCTGATCCAGGCCCCGGGCATGGACGAGAGCTGCGCCTGCAACCGCTGCCCCTTCATGCGCCTGAACACCCTCGAAAAGCTCTACCTCTGCCTGCGCGACCTGAAGCCCGAGGTGACGGTGCCCCCGGAGATCGCCGAGCAAGCCCGCAAGCCGATCGAGCTGATGCTGAAGCTGTCCGCCTAGTCTCCGCGACCCCCTCCCAACCTCCAACGCCCTACCGGGCCCGGAAGCCCCTCCACGCAGCGCGTCGGGGGTGGGGGGCGAGCGGAGGCGAAGTCAAGCGCAGCCTCGCCCCGCAGCCCGACGTGAAGGACTGGACTGGAGCGCGAAAGCGCTCCCAGGTCAGCGGCACCCCGATCCGAGCGCGGAGACCAAGCGGGCAGCGAGCCATTCGCCGCAGCTCGCCCCCCACCCCCGACTCCTCGCACCCCGAGCGAGAAGCGAAGCGGCCCCTACTCGTAGAGCTTGATCACTTGCACCTTGCCAGGAGCCGCCTCGAGGCAGAGGTCGCAAAGGGTGCACTCGTCGAGGTTCTTCTCGACGATGGATACGCCGGCGTCGCCGGCCTCGAAGATGTCGACCGGGCACACCTCGGCCAGCTTCTTCGCCAGCTCCGTGTCCTTGGCCGCCGCAGCGTCCACGCGGACGTCGATGAACATGCCGGGCATGTCAGTTTCCTCGCTCAGGCTTGCGCTCTTGCATCCGCTTCTGGATCAGCGCCGGGATCTCTTCGATGCGTTCGGCCACGTCGATGCCCGCGCTGCGCAGGCGCTCGATCTTCTCGGCGGCCGTGTCCTCCTTGCCCTCGACGATCGTGCCCGCGTGGCCGAAACGCATGCCGCGCATCTCGTCCATGAAGCGGCCCGCCATGAAGGCCACCACCGGCAGCCGCGAGTCGTGCTTCTGGATCCACTCGGCGAGCTCGGCCTCCATGCGGCCACCGGGCTCGGAGTAGATCGCGATCGCCTTCGTCTCCGGGTCGGCCTCGAAGAGCGGCATCAGCTCCGCATAGGTCGTGCCCACGATGGCGTCGCCGCCGATCGAGACGCAGGTGGACTGGCCGAGGCCGGCCGCGGTGAGCGTGCTCGCGATCTCCGTCGTCATGCCGCCCGAACGCGACATGATGCCCACCGGCCCCTTCGAGTAGGCCTGGCGGGTGTTGGCCGCCGGGCCGCCCACGCCGCCCATCTTGCCTTCTTCGGGCGAGATGATGCCGAGGCAGTTGGGCCCGATGATGCGGGCACCGCGCAGCTCGGCCAGCTCGACCATCTGCGCCACGTCCTTGCGCGGGATGTTCTCCGTGACGATCACGATCAGCTTGATGCCGTTCTCGAGGGCCTCGAAGGCCGCGTCCTTGGTGAAGCCCGGCGGCACCGAGATGATCGAGCCCTCGACCGCGCCGTGGTTCTTCACCACGTCGCGGACGCAGTCGTAGACCGGAACGCCATAGACGTCGCGTCCGGCCCGCCCCGGCGTCACGCCACCGACGATGGTGGAGCCGTAGTCGAGATTCTCGCGGGTCAGGTTCACGGCCTCGCGGCCGGTGATGCCCTGGATGATGAAGTTGGTGTCCTTGGTCAGCAGGATCGACATGGTGGCCCCTAGCCCATCTTCGCCACGGCGCGTCCCGCGGCTTCGTACATGGAGACGCTGCGGTCGCAGTACTCGACCCCGTGCTTCTCGAGGATCTTGAAGCCTTCCTCCTCCCAGGCACCCGGGATGCGGAAGATGGCGATCACGTCCTTCGGGTCCTTGCCCGACTCGATGCAGCCCTTCACCACGCCGCGCGCCACGATGTCGACGCGGGTGTTGGAGACGACGTTCATCATCACGGCGATCTTCTCGACGCCGGGCTTCGCGAGGATCAGCTTGGTGAGCTCGCAGGCCTTGTTCACGCTCGGGTTGCCGCCGATCTCGCAGTAGTTGGCGGGCTTGCCCCCGTGCTTGCGGACGGCGTCGAAGAGCGTGAGCGAGCCGCCGCCCGCGCCGATCACGAGGCCGAGGTTGCCGTCGAACTCGACCACGTTGCCGGCCACGCCGCGGTGGTCGGCCTCGTTCACCTGCCGCCCCTGGATCTCGAACTCCGTTGGCGGGCGGGCCTGGCGGGTCTCCTCCTCCTGCACGCCGAGCTCGGCGAGCAGCGCCTTGTGGCGTCCGCGGGCCTCGGCCTCCATGTCGACGTGGCCGTCGAGCACGATGAAGCGGCCGTCCTCGAGCTTGGCGAGCGGGTTGATCTCGGCCAGCGTGAGGTCGTACTCGAGGAAGATCTTCATCAGCTCGAACACGATCGGGGTGAGCCGGTTGAGGTCGCTCCCCGAGACGCCGACGGCCGACACGGCCTCCTTCGCGATGCGCGGCGAGATCGGCAGGATCGAGGAGAAGTGGGTGCGGGAGAGATGCTCGGGGTGGGTCTCGGCGACCTCCTCGATGTCGATCCCGCCCATGTCGCTGAAGAGCACGACGGGCTGCTTCGCGCGGCCGTCCCAGGTGACGGACAGGAAGTACTCCTGGGCCACCGGGCTCTTCTCCTCGACGAGGACGGAGCGGCCCGTCTGGCCGCTCACCTCGGCTGCCATGATCGGGGCGAAGAGGCCCGCGGCCTCGTCCGGGGTGTCGGCGAACTTGACGGCGCCCGCCTTCATGCGGCCGCCGGAGAGCACCTGGCTCTTCATCACGACGGGGCCGTCGATGGCGGCCGCGGCGGCCTTGGCCTCTTCGGCGCTGCTGGCCAGCTCGCCCTGGCCGAGCGGCATCTTGTGGCGCCGGAACAGCGCCTTGGACTCGTACTCGTAGAAGCGCACGGGGGGTCTCCGGGTGGGGGGCTTTGGAGCGCTCTCCGCGTCCTCTCCGCAGCCGTAAGGTCGCGCACGGTAATGGCTTTCGGGGGGGCGGGCAAGCAGTGGGGCAGGATCCCCCAGGGTAAAGGGTGACCCCGCTCACGCCGATAAGTAGTTGAACGAAAAGAGGGTTTCCTCGTGCGTCCTCACGTCATCATTCTCGTCCTGGCCCTGCTGGCCCTGCTCGTGACCTCCGTGGCCTGCGGTCCCAAGACCCTGGAGGCCACCCCTTACCCGTTGTTAGGTCGCTGGGAGACCGACGCGGCGAAGTACGAGGATCGCTGGTTCGAGATCCGGAACCAGAGCCTGATCTGGGGCATCGGGACCCTCAAGGCCTACGAGCACCCGATCACGCGCATCGAGTTCGAGGAGGACGAAGGCGTCCTCGTGTACGACTTCCACTACTGGAACCAGGAGCAGGGCTACGACGACAGTCTCCGGGTTCGCCTCTCGCCCGGCACGGACCCCCGCATTCAGCTCGGTGCGCGTGCGGAAGAGTGGTACGCCGTTCGATGAGCGCTCACCTGACCAGGGCCTTCACCCTGATCGAGATCGCCATGGTGCTGGCGATCCTCGGGGTGCTCTCGTCGTCCGCGACGGCCGGATACCTGCGCTATCAGGATCGCGCCCGCCAGACCCAGGTGATCGTCGACCTCTCGACCATCTCGAAGGAGCTCGACGGCTACGAGGTGACGTCGGGTGGGCTTCCGCCCGACCTCGCGACGCTGGGCGCCGACATCGCGGCGATGACCGATCCCTGGGGCAACCCGTACGAGTACACGGTCGTGGCGACGTCTCCGATCGGAAAGCTCCGCAAGGACAAGTTCCTCGTCCCGATCAACTCCGACTACGATCTCTACTCGAAGGGGCCCGATGGGAAGAGCGTCTCGCCTCTGACGGCGAAACCCAGTCGCGACGACATCATCCGAGGAAGCAACGGCTCGTACTTCGGGCGCGCGGATGGCTACTAGCCGGACCTTCCTGCGCTCGCGCGTGGGCCGGCGCCTCTTCGGCGTCTTCGTGGCGACGGCGTTCGTGCCGATCCTGGCGCTTGCCGGCATCTCCTACGTGCAGGTGTCGGGGGAGCTCCGAGACCAGGCGGACCAGCGCCTCCACGCTGCCGCCAGAGGGACTGGGCAGGAGCTCGCGCGTCGCCTGCTGTCTCTGGAAGCGTCGCTCGAGCAGGACCGGGAGGATCCGGGCCTCGCCGAGCGGATCGAGCTCGGGGCCGGCGAGGCGCCCCCCGATGCACTCGCCGCCCTTGCCAGCGAGACGCGACGGCGGCTCGTCCTGCTCCCCGAACAGACGCTTCTCGTCGTCCCGCTGGCCGGTGGCGCGCGCCGGGTGGGCGTCGTCGACGAGGAGCGTCTCTTCGCACTCTCCCACGAGAACGTGCTGCCGACCGGCGCCGAGTTCGCGGTGGCCGCGGAAGGGAAGCTCTTGGCGACCTCGCTCCCAGGTGTCGAGCAGGCCCCGCCGGAGTGGCTGTCCGGTGGCCGCTCGGACGAGCTCGCGACGTTCCGGCATCTGGAGACGGACTACCTGAGTCGGCGGTGGGAGCTCTTCCTGGACGCGAGCCTGCAGGCGCCGGCGTGGACCATCGTCCTGCTCGAGCCCGAGTCCCGGGCCTATGCGCCCCTCGAGGGCTTCCGGGTCGCGTTCGCCGCCGCCACCGCGCTCACCGTGCTGCTCGTCCCGCTGCTCGCCGCCGGCCAGATCCGCCGGAGCCTGGTTCCGCTCGAGCGCCTCCACGAGGGGGCCCGGAGCTTCGCGGATCGGCAACTCGACGTCCGCGTGCGCGTGGACTCGCCCGACGAGTTCGGCGACCTCGGCCGGGCGTTCAACGACATGGCCGGCTCCCTGGCGCAGCACTTCGATGCGCTCGCCGCGTTGCTGGACGTCGACCGCGACATCCTGGGTGCCGACGCGGAGGCCGAGATCGTGGCACTCCTCGAGCAGCACGCACGGCTCCTCACCGACTGTGGGGCCGCGCACTTCGTTCCCGTGGCCGCGGGGGCGCCGGATCCCGATCGGGTGGATCCCCGGGAGCTCGAGACGATGGGCGGCGACGAGGAGGCGCCCTCCCGCCTGCCCGAAGCGATCCGCCGTCGCCTCCAGGCTCCCGCCGAGTCCTGCCGCGTGTTTCCGCTCGCGGTCTCGGGCTCGCCGCTCGGTGTGCTGGTCCTGGACGGCGTTCCGGCCGATCCCTCGCGGCTCCCCTATGCGCGACAGCTCGCGGACCAGGCCGCCTCGGCGCTGGGCCACCTCCGGGAGCGCGAGGAGCGTCAGAAGCTCGCGACCTACGATCCGCAATCCGGCCTGCCCAACCGCACCACCCTGGACGAGCGCCTCGCCCCCGTGGCGGAGGCACGGGCGGGGATCGGGCTCTGGGTCGCCCGGGTGGATGGCCTGGCGCGGGTCGGCCACAGCCTGGGGCCGGAGGCCGAGGCGCGGCTCGTGCGGGACGTCGGGGCTCGGCTCGAGGCCATCGACCGCGGTGCCCGGGTCTACCGCATCGCCGACGACGCCTTCGCGGGCGTGGTCGCCGACGCCGAGGAGGCCCAGTCGCGCGGCCGCCAGGTGCTGCGCCGCTTCGACGAGCCCTTCTCGGCAGCGGATCGTTCCGACGTCCGGCTGCGCGCGTTCGTCGGGGTCGCCGACCACCCGACCGTGGGCCGCGATGCCGCGGCGCTTCCGGCGATCGCGCTGGCCGCCGCCCAGGACGCCCGGGACCACGGCTACACGGGTGTGCGGGTCGCGGCTCCGGACGGTGACGAGCGGGTTCGCGAACGCCTGGAGCTCGAGGCCCAGCTGCATACCGCCTTCGAGCGCGGCGAGCTCGAGCTGTACTACCAGCCCATCTTCACCGCCTCGGGCGATCTCGCCGGCGCCGAGGCCTTGATGCGCTGGAATCGGCCCGACGGGCCCGTGTCGCCCGAGCTGTTCATTCCGATCGCCGAGGAGACGGGTCTCGTGGTCGAGCTGGGTCGCTGGGCCATCGGCGAAGCCGCCCGGGCGCTCAGCGCCTGGCAGGCCGAGGGGCTCGACCCGATCCACATGCACGTGAACGTCTCCTCGCGACAGCTCGACGACATCGTGCGCCTGCGCCGGGACGTCCAGGACGTCCTGCTCTCGACCCGTCTTCCCGCCCGGGACCTCGTCCTGGAGCTGACCGAGACCGTCTTCACCGAGGCGTCCGACTCCAACGTCGCGGCGTTGGAGTCGCTGGTGAAGCTCGGCGTGCGGCTCGCGGTGGACGACTTCGGGACGGGCTACGCCTCCCTGGCCTACCTCCAGAGCTTCCCCTTCTCGAGCCTCAAGATCGATCAGGCCTTCGTGCGCGACCTCCCCCACGACGCCGGCAACCGCGAGATCGTCCGGGCGGTGATGGGAATGGCCGTTGCGCTGGGCCTCGAGGTCGTGGCCGAGGGGGTGGAGACCGAGCAAGCCCGCGCCTTCCTGCAGGAGCTCGGCTGCCACGAGCTGCAGGGCTACCTCTTCTCGCGTCCCCTGGCGGCGGACGCCTTCCGGAAGCTCTACGGCGAGTACAGCGAGCGGGGTGGTGTGGCCCACTGAGCCCACTCTCGCGCGGCCGGGGTCCGATGGTACCCTTCTGCGCCCTGTCCCGTAGCTGAGGAGCCCCCTGGAATGGCCACCGTCCCTGCCTATTCGATCACCACCGATGCCGTCGCCAAGGAGGCGGAGCGCGCCGGCGGCGACTGGCACGCCATCGACGTCTCGAACGTCCTCGCCCTCGACGAGCTCGAGCTGCGCGAGATGGGCCCCGGCGACGTGCGGCTCAAGATCCTCGCCGTCTCGTGCGAGCACAACATCGACCACGCGGCGACGGCGGACACCATCAACATCGCCGAGGCCCGCGGCGGCCGGATGTTCCCGGGCAACAGCGCCACCGGCGAGGTGCTCGAGGTCGGCGCGAACGTGACCAAGTTCAAGCCCGGCGACATCGTCATCACCCACTGCAACGGCGATCCCGACCGCTTCGGCTTCCCGCTCAAGATCTGGGCGTACGACCAGCCCGACTCGACCGGTTGGTACTCGAAGGAGGCCGTCGTCGGCGACTGGCAGCTGATCAAGGCGCCGCTCGACTGCGGGCTCAACCTCTGGGAGATCGCGGCGCTTCCGCTGCGCGCGCCCACCGCCTACCACATGTGGCGCCGCGCCCTCGGCATCTACCGGGTGAAGGTGCCCCGCGAGAACCAGGCCGTGCTCAACGTGATGGGCTTCGGCGGCGGCGTCTCCGAGCTCTTCCTGATGAACGCGATCGCCGAGGGCCACAACGCCTACTTCTGCTCGGGAAGCCCCGAGCGACGCAAGGCGCTCGAGAAGCTCGGCATCACGGGCATCGACCAGAAGGCGTTCAACCGGTTCGCCAGCAAGGACGACGTGAAGGCCTTCTCGAAGGAGTGCAAGCAGCTCACCGACGGCGAGGGCATGCACATCGTCTGCGACATGCTGCGCGGCCCGGTCTTCCCGGCGGGCTTCGCCGTGGCGGCCCGCCAGGGCGTGAACGTCTCCTCCGGATGGCAGCTGTCCCAGGTGATCGACTACAACACGACGATCGCCTCGGTGAAGCAGGTCACCCTCGACCACACCCACTACGAGACGCTGGTCGGCTGCGATGCGGCGACCGAGCTCTACGGCTCGGTCTACAAGCCCACGATCCACCACGAGATCTACAAGTGGGAAGATCTGCCGCGTGCGCATCACGAGATGCACGAGAACACCCAGACGGGGATTCCGATCGCGCAGGTGGCGGACGAGCTGCCCGAGGCCGTGCGCGACCTGATCCCGTAGGCGGGGCTTGGCGCGACTCTTCCTGCGGATCGTGTCCGTCGGCGGGGGGCTCGTAGCACTCCTCGTCGTCTACACGATCGGGGCCTACGCCCCGCTCTTCGACGGGTGGGCGGAGACGACCCTCGAGCGGCCCTTCCCCGAGCCGCCGCCGGGTGCGTCGCGGCCGGCTCGTCGGGCGCTCCTGGTCTCGATCGACGGGTTGGCACCGCGGGTGATGGCCGTGACGCCGACGCCGGTCCTGGATCGCCTGGTCCGCGAGGGCACGAGCGCGGCCCACGCCGAGACCGTCGTGCCGTCGATCACGATGACCGCCCACGCGACGATGCTCACCGGCGTCGAGCCCGACGTGCACCGGGTGCGCTTCAACCGCTACCAGCCCTGGCGAGGCATCGCCGCGCCCACGCTCTTCGACCACTGCGCCGAGGCCGGGCTCCGCTGCGGCCTCTTCGCGGGCAAGCGGAAGTTCTTCCACTTCGTGCGCGACTCGGAGGGCGCCGCCCGCTACGCGCACGGGGAGGACGCGGCGGCGGTGCTGGCCGCCGCGGCCGGCTTCTACGCCACGGCCGACCCGGACTTCACCATGGTGCATCTGGCCGAGGTCGACTGGGCGGGCCACGAGTTCGGCTGGGACAGCGAGGAGCAGCGGGCTGCCCTCGCGGAGCTCGACGCCGTGCTGGGGCCCTTCCTCGAGGAGGCCCGCGCGGCCTCACCGCGCCCCCTGGTCGTGCTGCTCACGTCCGACCACGGAGGCCACGGCACCACCCACGGCTCCGACCGCCCCGAAGACGTCGACATCCCCTGGATCCTGCACGGCCCCGGCATCCCCCCCGCCACGACCCGCCCCCACGCAACCGCCCTGCAAGTCGCCCCAACGATCCTCTCAATCCTGACCGAGTAGGGCAGAGGCGATCCCCCAAGGGTGGGGACGGTCCTTGTCCCGAGGGGGTGAAGCCGCCGACTCGCGCCGAACAAGAAAGCGGCGGCTCCGCATTCCTCGCGCGATCTTCGAACACCCCGGTCCTCGAGTACGAAGACCATGCCGCGCGGCCCCCGCCTTGACGCGCCTGGGACGGTGCACCATGTCATGGTCCGCGGCGTCGAGCGCCGTCAGATCTTCCTGGACGATGTCGACTACGAGGCATACCTCGGCCGCCTGTCGTGCTTGGTGCCCGATCTCGGCTTCCGGTGCTTTGCCTGGGCGCTGATGCCGAACCATGTGCATCTCGTGCTCCAGACGGGGCCCGTGCCGCTCGCTCGGCTCATGGCGCGCGTCGGAACGGCCTACGCCGGTCGCTTCAACCGGCGGCATGATCGCGTCGGCCACCTCTTCCAGAATCGCTACCGCGCCCGACGCGTCATCGATGATCGAGACCTCCTCGGCGTCATCCTGTACGCGCATCTGAATCCTCTCGAAGGAGGATTGGTCGGCGACCTGACCGAACTCGCCGAGTTCGCGTGGTGCGGCCATGGGGCGTTGATGGCGACTCGGCAGCCGTGGCCGTTCGAGAGCCCCGCGCGTGTGCTGGAGCTCTTCGGCCGCACGCCCGGCGTGGCACGCGAGAGCATGCTCGCCCAGATGGAGTCGAGGCCACCGAAGGCGGAGTGACTGACTGCGATCCCCCCGCTGCTCGGCCAGCCCTCCGGGGCAAGGACCGTCCCCTCCCTTGGGGGCTAGGCGTAGTGGGAGCGGCGTTTGACGACGATTTGGCGGTCGAGCTCGAAGATGGTGACCTTCTTCCAGCCTTCGGGGGCGTCTTCGGTCTTTGCGCCCTCTTCGCGGACGAACTTGTGGCCGAGGAGGCGCGTCTCGACGACGCCCAGGTCGTCGCGGCCTTCGAGGTCGCGCTTGCCGAGGATCTCGGTCGCGCAGAAGACCGTGTCGCCCGCGAAGAGCGGGGCCGTGTGGCGGCCCGTGGTGTAGATCAGGTCGCCGAGCGAGTTGTCCGCCACGTCGGGGCACGAGAGTCCGAGGCAGAGCACGAAGGGGATGCCGCCGAAGATGATCAGCTGGCCGCCCACGTACTGCTTCGGATCCAGGTCGATCATGTACTGGTTGCAGTGCACCTGGCTCGTGTTGTCGAGGACGGCCGTCAGTGCGATGTGCTCGCTCGTGACCGTGCGCCCGCGCGAGTGCTCGATGCGCGTGCCGGGCTCGAAGTCCTCGAAGTAGGTGTCGGCGTTCGAGAGGTGGGCGGCGTCCTTGTAGGCCCGACCCGTCTGGTACTCGGGCAGCCACAGGTCGCAGGCGATCTCGTCGGGTGCGATCTCGCCCGCGTCGACTTCGGCGGCGTCGTCGTGCTTGTAGACCTGCACCTTGCGCTGCCAGGTCATCACCACGGCCTCGCCGGGCTCGCCGACGTTCTTCCGGGCCGTCGACTGCACGTGCACGATGCCGAGGTTGGGCCGGCTCGAAGAGGGCCGGATGCCGATCACCTTGGTCTCGACCTCGAGGGAGTCTCCGACGTAGACCGGCGCTCCGAAGCGCATGTCGATGTACTCGAGATTCGCCCGGGCGTTCTCCGAGATGTCCTCGACCGTCTGGCTGAAGGCCACCAGCATCGCGAGCCCGGGGGGGCAGGGCATGCCCTCGTAGCCGTAGAGCCGGGCGTAGCGGGCGTTCTTCGAGAGCGGGCTGGTCGTCATCGACCACTCGGTAAAGGCCGTGAACAGGCCCTCGGTCACCGTCTTGCCGAGCTTGTGCCGAAACACCTGCCCCGGGTGGAAGTCTTCGAGGAAGTTGCCGGTTCGCTTGCGGATGATGCGGGGGGCTTCGGACACGAAACGCTCCTTCGAGGGGATTCCGGGCGCCGGATCCTAGAATCCCGACCCGCGCGGCGCCACGCCCCCGCTACGTCCCCGCTACGCCCCGGAAGGGTAGGGGGAACGCGGGAGGGCCGCGGCTTCTGCTAGAGTGCCCGGCCGACCTGCCTCCGGGAGGACCCCCTTGCTGATTGCCGTCCAGACCGAACGTGTGCCGGGCGAGCGCCGCGTCGCGATCGTGCCCGATGGCGTGAAGGTGCTCACCAAGCTCGGCGCCACCGTCGCCGTCGCCCCGGGCGCCGGGGCCGCCGCCGGCTTCCCGGACGCCGCCTACGAGGCGGCCGGGGCCGAGATCCGGGACGCCGCCAGCGAAGCGGATCTGCTCCTGAGCGTGCAGCTGACCGACGAGAGCGTCGAGGCGGCCCGCGAGGGCGCGACCGTCATCGGCCTCGCGCGCCCTCTCGACACCCCCGAGCTCGCCGCCCAGCTGGCCGCCCGCAAGCTCAACGCCTTCGCCCTCGAGCTGATGCCCCGGATCACCCGGGCCCAGTCCATGGACGTGCTCTCCTCCCAGGCCACCGTGGCGGGCTACCGCGCCTCGCTGCTGGCCGCGGACCGGCTGCCCCGCATGCTGCCCATGCTGGTGACCGCCGCGGGCACCATCTCGCCCGCCCGCTTCTTCATCATCGGAGCCGGCGTGGCCGGGCTCCAGGCCATCGCGACCGCCAAGCGCCTCGGTGCCGTGGTCGAGGCCTACGACACGCGCTCCGCCGCCGCCGAGCAGGTCGAGAGCCTGGGCGCGCGCTTCGTCGAGGTGGACCTCGACGCCGGGGACAGCGAGGACTCGGGCGGCTACGCCAAGGCCCAGAGCGAGGAGTTCTACGCGAAGCAGCGCGAGCTCATGGCCGAGTGCGCCGCGCGCGCCGACGTCGTGATCACCACCGCGCTCGTTCCGGGCCGCGAGGCCCCGCTGCTGATCACCGACGAAGCCGTGGCCGGCATGAAGCCCGGCTCGATCGTGGTCGACCTGGCCGCGGCCAACGGCGGCAACTGCGCGCCCTCCAAGGCCGACCAGGAGGTCGACGTCGGAGGCGTCAAGGTGCTCGGGCCGACCAACCTCCCGAGCGACCTGCCCCTGAACGCGAGCCAGATGTTCAGCAAGAACCTGGTGACCTTCCTCCAGCACCTGGCTCCCGAAGGGGAGCTGGTGATGGACCTGGAGGACGAGATCACGAAGGGCGCCCTGCTGGTCTACGAAGGCGAGGTGACCAACGCCATGGTCCGCGAGAAGCTCGGCCTGGCTCCCGCGCCCGCGCCTTCCGCGCCCGAACCCCCCGCTTCCGGCGA
The DNA here is from genome assembly GCA_030065975.1 of Myxococcota bacterium. Taxonomy (GTDB): domain Bacteria; phylum Myxococcota_A; class UBA9160; order UBA9160; family UBA6930; genus JASJCN01. Next base: position 4,572 of record JASJCN010000078.1, on the reverse strand, counting down.
GGCCGGAGGAGACAGCTAGGTGCTCGAAGATCCCGCCGTTGCCCTCACCATCCTCGTGCTCTCGCTCTTCGTGGGCGTCGAGGTCATCTCCAAGGTCCCGCCGCTGCTGCACACGCCGCTGATGTCGGGCTCGAACGCCATCTCCGGCATCACCATCGTGGGCGCCCTGATCGCCGTCAGCACCGAGCATCGCGATCTCGGCACGCTCTTCGGCTTCCTGGCGATCGTCTTCGCCATGATCAACGTGGTGGGCGGCTTCATGGTCACCGATCGCATGCTCGGCATGTTCAAGCAGCGGGAGAAGTAGAGTGGGGACCCCCATCCAGCTCGCCTACCTGGCGGCGGCCGTCCTCTTCATCCTCGGCCTGCGCAACCTCTCCTCGGCCAAGACGGCGCCTCTGGGCAACCAGCTGGCGGCCGCCGGCATGGCGGTGGCCATCATCGCCACCCTGATCGGTCAGGGCATCGTCGGCTGGGGGGTGATCCTCGCCGGCGTGGTCGTGGGCTCCTCGATCGGAGCCGTGCTCGCCCGCCGCATCGAGATGACCGCCATGCCCCAGATGGTGGCCCTGCTCAACGGCTTCGGCGGCGGCGCCTCGGCACTCGTGGCCAGCGCCGAGCTGCTGCGCATCGAGCCCGCGATGGCCGGCGAGGTGGCCAACTCGGTCAAGTCCTGGGCGATCGTGCTCTCGACCCTGATCGGCGCCGTCACGGCGTCGGGCTCGGTGATCGCCTTCGCCAAGCTCCAGGAGCTGATGCGCGGCGCGCCGATCACCTATCCCGGCCAGCAGTACGGCAACGCCATCATCGGCGTGGGCGTGTTCGTGCTGTGCGCCATGATCGCGCTCGATCCCACGCGCATCACGGCCTTCACCATCCTCGTGGGCATCGCGCTCGTGCTGGGCATCCTGCTCGTGATCCCGATCGGCGGCGCCGACATGCCGGTGGTGATCTCGCTGCTGAACTCGTACTCGGGCCTCGCGGCGTGCTCCACGGGCTTCGTGCTCGGCAACGCGAGCCTCGTGATCTCGGGCTCCCTGGTCGGCGCCTCGGGCCTGATCCTCACCAAGATCATGTGCGACGCGATGAACCGCTCGCTCCCGAACGTGCTCTTCAGCGCCTTCGGCGCCCAGCCGGAGTCGGCCGGAGGCGGCGGCGAGGATCAGGGCGTCGCCAAGGCCTACACGCCGGACGATGCGGCGGTGATCTTCTCGAACGCCACCTCCTGCATCGTGGTGCCCGGCTACGGCATGGCCGTGGCCCAGGCCCAGCACGCCGTGCGCGAGCTCTCCGACCTGCTCGAGAGCAAGGGCGTGAACGTGCAGTTCGCGATCCATCCCGTCGCCGGCCGCATGCCGGGGCACATGAACGTGCTGCTCGCCGAAGCCGACGTCGCCTACGACAAGCTGATCGAGATGGACGACATCAACCCCCAGTTCCCGGAGACGGACGTGGCCCTGATCCTGGGCGCCAACGACGTGGTGAACCCCTCGGCCCGCCACGACGAGTCGAGCCCGATCTTCGGCATGCCGATCCTGGACGTGGACTACGCCAAGAACGTGTTCGTGATCAAGCGTTCGATGAACCCGGGCTTCGCTGGCGTGCAGAACCCGCTCTTCTTCCACGACAACACCATGATGATCTTCGGTGACGCGAAGAAGGTGGTGCTCTCGCTCGTGGACGCGGTGAAGAACTACTAGTCGAGAGCCGGCGCCAGGTTCTCCTGGAGCACCCAGCCTCGCTGCTGGATGGCGACGCGCGCCCGGTCCGACGCGGTGCCGGTGATGCCGAGCACCCGGCTGCCGTAGATCGGGGTGGCGGCGAACTCCGGGTCCGAGAGCCTGGAGGCGAGCCGCTGCGTCCAGGAGAGGTGGTCGACGGGAGCGAGCACCACGAGCTCGCCGGCCCGGGTCCAGCCTGCGATCGGGCCCGGCGCGCCGATGCGAGTCAGGGGTGCGCTCTCGGCGTGGTGGCGCGCCAGGAGCGCGGTCGAGGCCACGACGAAGCGAGCTTGATCGGGGGAGGCCACGCCGAGGGCGAGGTCGACCACCTCGCGGCGTCCGGCCACCCCGTCCATGCGGGTGAGCGCCGCCGACAGCGCCACCTGCAGCGTGAGGGAGTACTCGGTGTGTCGCAGGAACTCGTCGATCTGCGGGAGCGGCACGCCCAGGGCCGTGAGCTCGTTCTCGATGCGCACGTAGAGCTCGCCGGGAGGCGTCTCCCAGACCCAGTCGCTCACCAGGGTCGAGCTGCGCACGACCTTGCCGCCGGGGATCATCGAGGTCGCGAGCTTCACGCCGAACGACCCCGCGAAGGCGGCGTTGGCGACGGCCGTGAGCTTCTTCTCGAGGACCTCGTTGGTCGTGTACGGATCGACGCGCAGCTCCTTCGCGATCCGACGCCGCTCGTCCGAGCGTCCGTAGGCGTCCACGGCCAGCTCGGCGGAGCGCCCGGCCACCATGCCGGCCTCCTCGGCGCCGAACTCCTGGCCCGCAGCGCGATTCTCCTCGATGCGGTCGCCGATCTTCTGGAAGCCCGTGGCCCCGACGCGCACGGTGCGCTCGAAGAAGCGCCCGACGCCGGCCGGGATGCCCGCGATCGTCTCCTTGGGATTCGAGACGGCGCGGCCGAGGGCCTGTCCCGTCTCGACCGCGGCCTCCTTCATCCCTTCGGCGAACACCTCCGCCGGGACCTGCCGGTCGAGCTCGTCCATGGCGCCGATCTCGTGCAGGCGGATCCGGGCCAGCTCGCGGCCCCGCACGACGAAGGTGCCGTGGGCGGACTGGATGGTGAAGCGAGCCATGAACCCGTCGGTCGGTACCTCGGGCTCGACGGCGTGGGTGGGGCCCCGGAGCGCCTCGGCCCCGAGCAGCGCCGCGGCGCCGAGGACGGGCGGGGTCTCGAAGGCCCCGTCTTCGACCTGGCTCGAAGCCGGTGCGGCCAGGGCCAGGATCGCTGCACTCGCCCACGTCGCCGCACGAGTCCGGCTCAAGTTCGCGCGCGCTCCCGCTCGCAGAAGCTCGAGACGAGGTCGGTCGGCCCCGCGGCCATGAACGCCTCGATCAGCGGATTCTCCTGGTTGTAGATCCGCGGCTGGCCGTCGAAGTCGACGTAGGCGCCGCCGGCCTCGCGCACCAGCACGTCGCCGGCCGCCACGTCCCACTCGTTCTTCGGGGCGAACGAGACGTTGAGATCGGCGTCGCCCGCAGCCACGCAGGCGAGCTTCCAGGCGATGGAGCCCACGGGCCGGAGCTCGCGGAACCAGCTCTCGTGGGCGGCGAACTTGTCCCGCGAGATCTCCGTGCGGCTCGCGATCACCACGGCCTTCGAGAGATCGGAGCACCCGGTCACCGACACGGGCGTCCCGTCCTTGAAGCAGCCCCCGCCCTTGCGGGCCCAGATGGCGACGCCGGTCACCGGGTTCAGGATCACGCCGACGACGGGCTCGCCCTGGTCGATCATCGCGATCGAGGCGGCGAACTCCGGGATCTTCTGGGTGAACTCCTTGGTGCCGTCCATCGGGTCGACGATCCAGACGCGCGACTTCTGGTGCCGACTCGGGTCGTCGACGGTCTCCTCCGAGAGGATGCCGTCGTCCGGAAAGGCCGCCGAGAGGCGCGAGCGGATCGCCTGGTCCGACTCGAGATCGGCGGCCGTGACGGGGTTGTCCTCCGACTTCTCCCAGGCCTCGACCTCGCCCTTGTAGTGGCGCAGCAGGATCGCTCCCGCCTCGCGCGCCGTCTCCAGTGCCACCTCGAGCTCGCGTTCGTACGACATGGCGGCGGAGTATACTGGCCGCCGTGGAAGCGCAAGAAGACGAACTCGGCCACCTGGCGCTGCCGGATACGCCCACGCAGGGCCGCCTCCCCGGCGTCGTGATGATCCCCGACGTCTGGGGGCTCGCCGACCACACGCGGGACCTCGCCCAGCGGCTCGCGGCCGAAGGGTTCGCGGTGCGAGCCGTCGACGTCTATCGCAAGACGGGGCGTCCCGACATCTCGGACCCGTCCGAAGCCATGCCCTGGATCGCCAGCCTCTCCGATCCGCTCGTGCTGGAGACGCTCCAGGAGGCGGTCGACGATCTCGCCGCCCGGCCGGACGTCGGTGCCGTCGGCATCACCGGCTTCTGCATGGGCGGCATGTACGCCCTGCTCGCCGCGTGTGGCTGCCGCGGCATCGCGGCGTGCGCGCCCTTCTACGGGATGCTGCGCTACGACGAGGGGCTCGACCCGGAGCGCAAGCCGCGCTCGCCGCTCGACGCGATCCCCGATCTCACGTGTCCCGTGCTCGGGCTCTATGGCGAGGACGATGCGTTGATCTCCGTGGCCGAGGTGCGAGAGCTCGAGAAGGGACTCGCCGCGACCGGCCACGACACGGAGGTCGTGCTCTACTCCGGTGCCGGCCACGCGTTCATGAACGACACCCGCGAGGCGATGTATCGGCCCGAGGCCGCCCGCGATGCCTGGGCCCGGCTCGTCCCCTTTCTGCGCCGACACCTCGCGACGTAGAAGACTCAGGCCGTCACTTGTGGAGCGAAGAATGGGCCTGGCACGTGGCCTGCGTAGTCGAGGC
>JASJCN010000077.1 GCA_030065975.1 Myxococcota bacterium | reverse complement strand
GCGCTGCAGAACGCGGCCAGCGTGTCGGCCCTGCTGCTGACCACCGAGGCCATGATCGCCGACAAGCCCGAGGAGAACGCGGGCGGCGGCGGCATGCCGGGTGGCGGCATGCCCGACATGGGTGGCATGGGCGGCATGATGTGATCATGCCAGCTGGCATGATGTAGCCCGGGTCACGAACCCAGATCGAAGACGCCCCGAAGCCCTCTCAGGCTTCGGGGCGTCGCATTTTCGCGTACCGCCCCCGGGGCCATGCGTTACCTTCCCGCACCGATTTCCGGAGGAGTGAATCCGATGCGCGTTTCCCGTCTGCTGCCCGTTGCCGTTGGCGTGGTGGCCTGCATGCTGCTCGTCTCGAGCGCACAAGGAGAGTCCGTGTCCGACCCCAAGAGCATCGCCGCGATCGATGCGTTCATCGCCGAGCAGAACATCGACAAGACGAAGTCCGGCTGGAAGACCTCGCTGCCGAAGCCCCCGCAGGTCGAGTTCGACGCTGGCGAGACCCTCTTCTGGAACCTCGAGACCAACGTCGGGAGCATCAAGATCAAGCTCATGCCCGACGTGGCCCCGATGCACGTCTCGAGCACGATCTACCTGGCGAACCTGGGCTTCTACGACGGGGTGCCCTTTCACCGCGTGATCGAGGGCTTCATGGCCCAGGGCGGCGACCCCCTCGGCCGCGGCACCGGCGGCCCCGGCTACAAGTACGACGGCGAATACAGCAGCTCGGTGCGCCACGACAAGCCGGGCCTGCTCTCCATGGCCAACGCGGGCCCTGGCACCGACGGCAGCCAGTTCTTCATCACCTTCGTGCCGACGCCCCACCTGGACGGCAAGCACACGATCTTCGGCGAGGTGGTCGAGGGCATGGAGACGGTCAAGGAGCTCGAGAAGTACGGCTCCCGCAGCGGCCGCCCGGACAAGCCGCTCGAGATGACCAAGACGACGATCAGCACCGAGTAGCCGGCTCGAGTCGCAGCTTCGGGGGCCAAGCCCCCGAGATCGAAGGGTTCGTTTACGAACGCCGGGCCGGCGGGACGTGGCTCTCGCGTCACCTCGGGGCGGCCGCGTGCACGCACACGAGACCGTGCGCGTCACGTCTGACGCGCGGGGTCGAAATCGCCCCCGACGCTCGCTAACCCTTCCATCCTGCAAGCGAATCGTGTGGGCGACCAGGACGGGCCAGACCCGTTTGAGGAGAAACGGATGAGCAAGCGAGTCAAGGAGATCCTGTCCTGGTACGGGAGCGACAACCCGGGGACCCTCGCCAACCTCGCGCGGATGATGAACCACGGGCGTCTCGCCGGGACCGGCAAGCTCGTGATCCTGCCGGTGGACCAGGGCTTCGAGCACGGCCCGGCGCGCAGCTTCGCCAAGAACCCCCAGGGCTACGACCCCCGCTACCACTTCGAGCTGGGCATCGAGGCCGGCTGCAACGCCTACGCCGCGCCGCTCGGCTTCCTCGAGGCCGGAGCCGCCGAGTTCGCGGGCGAGATCCCGCTGATCCTGAAGCTCAACAACTCGGACAGCCTGATGGGCGAGGCCTGCCCGGCCGTGACCGGCAGCGTCGACGAGGCCCTGCGCCTCGGCTGCGCCGCCATCGGCTTCACGATCTACCCGTCGTCCGACGGCCGCAACACCATGTACCAGCAGATCCGCGAGCTGACCGAGGAGGCCAAGCGCAAGGGCCTCGCGGTGGTCGTGTGGTCGTACCCGCGCGGCAACCTGTCGAAGGAAGGCGAGACCGGCATCGACGTCGTGGCCTATGCCGCGCAGATCGCCGCCCAGCTCGGCGCGCACGTGATCAAGGTGAAGCCGCCGAGCGAGCACATCGAGCAGGACGCGGCCCGCAAGGTCTACGAGGCCGAGGGCATCCCGATCGGCACCCTCGCCGAGCGCATCCGCCACGTCGTTCAGAGCGCCTTCAACGGCCGCCGCATCGTGATCTTCTCCGGCGGCCCCGCCAAGGGCAAGGACGCCGTGCTCGAGGAGATCCGCGGCATCGCCGAGGGCGGGGGCTTCGGCTCCATCGTGGGCCGCAACTCGTTCCAGCGCCCCAAGAGCGAGGGCATCGAGCTGCTCCACGAGATCATGGAGATCCACCGGAACGCCTAGCGCGAGAGTCGCGTGCTCCTGCTCGTCGGGAGTCGCATTCACGAGCCCCCCGCACCCCTCGGTGCGGGGGGCTTGTTGCACTCGGCCTTCCGACTCTGCAGACTCCGCACTCCCCCAAGGAGTCGTCCTGGAGTCCATGATTCGCGCAGGCGTCGCCCGGGTCGGTCTTCCGGCCGAGCCCGGAACCGCGATGATGGGATACGGCGCGCGGCTGGGGATGGCGCGGGCGACCCACGATCCCCTGCACGTCCGCGCTCTCTATCTGGCGGGCACGCACCCGGAGCCCTGCGACCATCTCTGGATCGAGGCCGACCTGTGCCTGATCGCGCCGCTCCAGGCCGACGAGGTGCGCGCGCGCATGGCCGAGCGCACCGGGGTCGCTCCCGAGCGCATCACCGTCGGCTGCATCCACACCCACTCGGCGCCCGACACCGGCCTGGGGCAGCTGATCGGCGGGGTCCCCCTGCCCGACCACGTGCCCGGGCTCTTCGACGCCATGGTCGAGGCGGCGTCCCGGGCGGTGGAGGGCGCCGAGCCGGCGCGGATCGGTGTGGGCCACGCGGCGGCGCGCATCGGTCGCAACCGGCGTCTCGAGGACGGGCCTCTAGACGAGGACGTGCTGGTGCTCCGCGTCGACCGAAGCTCCGGAGAGCCGATGGCGGTCGCCTACGTCCACGGCTGCCATCCGACGGCGCTCGGCCACGACAACCTCGAGTACTCGGCCGACTGGCCGGCCGCGGCAGCCGCGACCATCGAGGCCGCGTTACCCGGTTGCATGGCCTTCTTCGCCCTCGGCGCCCACGCGGACATCGATCCGCGGACCCGCGGGCTCCTCGACCTGGCGATTCCGAACCAGAGCGTCGGCGTGAGCTTCGACGAGACCGAGGCTCTGGGGCGCGAGATCGGCGAGGCCGCCGTGGCCGCGGCCCGCAGCGTCGAGACGGTGGACGACGCGCCGATCGCGGTACTGCGCGAGCGCATGGCGATCCCGGCCCTGCGATCGACGCCCGGAGAGCGGGCGGCGGCGCTCGAGGCCCTCGAGCTTCCGCCCGACCATCCGGCACGGACCCACGAGCTCTATGGGATGGAGCACGAGCGCACCAAACACCTGCCCGAGGAGACGCGGCGGGAGCGCATCGCACGGGTGCGCTGGTACCTGCGCAACCACACCGCCGACCGCTTCACCTTCGGCCCGGAGCCCGAGGTCGAGGTCCAGGTGATCCGCATCGGCTCGGCCCGGCTGCTGGCGCTGCCGCTCGAGCCCACGACCCACGTCGGGCTCGACTGGAAGGAGCGCGTCGCCGGTCCCGACGCGGCCGTCCTCGGCATCGCCAACGGGTGGTACCGCTACCTGCCCCACGAGAAGGATCTCGCCGATCCCCTGGCCCACCAGAAGTACGAGGTGCTGCAAGCGGCGCTCGTTCCCGAGGCCGCGGCGCAGCTGCTCGCGTGCGCCGCGCGACTCGATGCCCGCATCGACGCCCGCATCGCCGAGGAAGCCCCTTCGTGAGGCCGCTCATCCGGGAGCTCGTGGCGTCGGGGGTCGTCGGCGAGGCGGCGGAGGCGCAGGGCTGGGTGCGCAGCGTGCGGCACTCGAAGGGCGTCTCGTTCATCGATCTCGTCGACGGCTCGAGCATGGCCGGGATCCAGGTCGTCGCGAACCCCGAGCTCCCGGGCTACGAGGAGGTGGTTCGCAAGCTGGGTACGGGCTGCGCAATCGAGGTGCAGGGAGCGCTTACGGAGTCGCCGGGCAAGGGCCAGCGCGTCGAGCTCGCCGCCACCAGCATCGACCTGATCGGCGGCGTCGAAGACGACTACCCGCTGCAGAAGAAGCGACACGGCTTCGAGTTCCTGCGCACCATCGCCCATCTCAGGCCCCGCACGAACACCCTGGCCGCCGTGTTCCGGGTGCGGAACGAGGCCGCGGCCGCGATCCACGAGTTCTTCCGCGAGAACGGCTTCGTCTGGCTGCACGCACCCATCATCACCAGCTCCGATGCCGAAGGCGCCGGCGAGATGTTCCGCGTCAGCACCTTCGAGCCCGGATCGGCTCCGAAGACCGAGGCGGGCGAGACGGACTGGAGCCAGGACTTCTTCGGGCGCGAGACGCATCTCACGGTGAGCGGGCAGCTCGAGGCCGAGATCGGCGCGCTCAGCATGAGCCGCGTCTACACCTTCGGGCCGACCTTCCGGGCCGAGAACTCCAACACCGCGCGCCACCTGGCCGAGTTCTGGATGGTCGAGCCCGAGCTCGCCTTCTGCGATCTCGACGGCCTGGCCGAGCTCTGCGAGTCGTTCCTGAAGCACGTGCTCGGCCGCATCCTCGAACGCTGCAGCGAGGACATGGACTTCTTCGACCAGCGCATCGACAAGGGCGTGCGCGCCCGCATCGAGCACGTCGTCTCCTCGCCCTTCGAGCGCATGACCTACACCGAGGCGATCTCGCGTCTGGAGCAGGCCGACCGCGATTTCGAGTTCCCGGTCTCGTGGGGCGTCGACCTGCAGAGCGAGCACGAGCGCCACCTGACCGAGGAGGTCGTCGGGCGTCCGCTGGTCGTCACCGACTACCCGGAGTCGATCAAGGCGTTCTACATGTATCGCAACGACGACGGGAAGACGGTGCGCGCGCTCGACGTGCTGGTGCCGCGCATCGGCGAGATCGTGGGCGGCTCCCAGCGCGAGCATCGGGAGGGCGTGCTGCGCGAGCGCATGGCCGCGAGCGACCTCGATCCCGAGCGCTACTGGTGGTACCTCGATCTGCGCCGTCACGGCTCGGTGCCCCACGCCGGCTTCGGGCTCGGCTTCGAGCGCGTCGTCCAGTTCGTGACCGGCATGGCGAACATCCGCGACGTCATCCCCTTCCCGCGCGTCCCCGGCTCCGCCGAGTTCTAGGCACCGCGCCCGCCCTCTCCTCTCGCGAGCCCCCTCTTTCCGGGGGGCGAGCTGGCCTCGGGGGCGATTCCCGCTTCAGGAATCCGCTTGCGATCCGAAATAGAACGTGTTCCAATCCTCGAACTGGAACGTGTTCCAATTTCGAACCCCGCGGGGGTCCGCCCTTCCCCGCGGTGGCCGATCCAGAGCAGACAGCTGCCGAAGCCCCCCAGCTGAAGCCGCAAGTTGGAGACCTCCCCGTGGACGAGATCGCCTTCCTCGACCCCCACTCGTGGACCGAGGACCTGCACCCGCACATGCGCCGGCTGCGGCACGAAGACCCGGTGCACTGGTCCGAGCCCGACCAGTGCTGGCTGATCACCAAGTTCGACGACGTCGCGTCCGTCTCGAAGAACCAGCAGGTCTTCACGTCGGCCGAGGGCGTCCGCCCCGGCGTGCGCATCGGGCTGATCGACGAGCCCGAGCCCCACCACGGCCAGCTCCGCCGGCTGATCAACAAGGGCTTCACCCCGCGCATGGTGCAGATGCTCGAGGTGCCCTTCGGCCGCTTCGTGACCGACTCCATCGATGCCGTCGCGAAGCGCGGGCACTGCGACTTCGTCGAGGACATCGCCGTTCCCCTGCCGCTCCTGATGATCGCGGAGATGATCGGCATCCGTCCCGAGGACCGCGGTGACTTCCACAAGTGGAGCGACGCCATGATCGCCGGCGACGGCGCCAGGGATCCCGAGGTTCTAGCCGCCGCGGGCCAGGCCTTCGTCGCCTACTCGACCTACGTCACCGAGATCATCGAGGACCGCCGCAAGGAGCCCAAGGACGACCTGGTGAGCATCCTGGTCGGTGCCGAGCAGCGCGGCTTCCTGCGCGACATCGGACAGGGCGCGGACGCGAGCTCCATCCTCGACGACGAGCACAAGGGTCTCGCCAACGACGAGTTGATCATGACCCTCGTGATCCTGCTCGTCGCCGGAAACGAGACCACCCGCAACGGGCTCTCCGGTGGCATGCAGCTGCTCATCGAGAATCCGGATGAGCGCCAGCGGATCCTCGAGGATCCCTCGCTCCTGCCCTCGGCCGTCGAGGAGATGTTGCGGCTCACGACGCCGGTGCACTCCTTCCAGCGGACCGTCACCGAGGACACCGAGCTGCGCGGCAAGACGCTGCGCGCCGGCGACAAGGTGCTGCTGCTCTACGGCTCGGCGAACCGGGACGAGGATGCGTTCGAGGACGCCTGTGCCTTCCGGGTCGACCGCAATCCCGCCCACGTGGCGTTCGGGCTCGGCCCCCACTTCTGCCTCGGCGCGAACCTCGCGCGCATGGAGATGCGCCACGCCTTCGAGCAGATCCTGAAGCGCATGCCCGACGCCGAGTACGCCGCCGGCGGCCCCGTGCTCCAGCCCTCCGCGCTGGTGCGCACCGTCTCGGAGATGCAGATCCGCTTCACGCCCGAGGCCTGAGCCGCGGCCCGGCGAAGCGGGCCGGGGCCCGGACGAAACGGGCCGACCCCGCGAGGGGCCGGCCCGTCGGATCGTCGCGCCTCGGGGCTCAGCGAGCCCGGCGCCTACCGAAGATCGCGAGCCCGGCGAGACCGGCCGCGAGCAGGGCGCCCACGCCCGGCTCGGCGACGCCGTGGACCTTCTTGATCTTGAACCTCTCGTAGTGGTGGCCCTCGTAGGCCGCCACGACCAGGTAGCGCCCGGAGCCGAGGTCGACGTCCACGGTGCGGCTTCTTCCGCTGTCGTCGTCGAGGTCGTCGAGGCGCGCGAAGCCCTGGTCCTCGAGGTCCTGGAAGGTGAGCCCTGCGAAGCCGGCGAAGGGGTCGCCGCCCGAGGCGAAGTCGGCGGCGGTTCCGCCCACGAGGATCGTCACGTCGGAGTCGCCGAAGTTGGTGAGCCGTACCCCCGTCGGAAGGAAGTCGTCTCCCATGAACGAGAAGATCACGAGATCCGTGTCGTCCGAATTGCTCACGAAGTGGGGGTCGCTGCCGTTCTCGTTCAGCACGCCGAGACCGCCGGAGTAGTTGCCGAGGAAGGCCGTCTCGAAGGTGTCGCCCGAGCCGGTGGTCGCGAAGGCGGCGGCGATCACGTCGAAGCCCTGATCGGTGAAGGTCAGGGTGTTGCCGCGTACGCCTTCGTAGCCGCCGGGGGCATGGTCGAGATTGCGGTTCTTCGAGGTGTCGAAGCCGTTGCTGTAGCTACACAACTTGGGGCCCCCGACGGTCTGGCAGAGGTTGCCGGGATTCACGCCGTGCAGGCTCCACCAAAGCTCCCCGTCCATCATCTGCGTCGCCTGGGCACCGCCTCCCACGCACAACGCCACGGCGGCGAGCACGGCCACCCGCACCCCCCGCGACAAGAGGCGGCGCTGATCGGCCACCCGCTCGAATCCCTGATCCCGCATTCGTCTGCTCCTCATCCCGTCGAGCTCGGGGATGAGGGCGAGGGAGCTCGGCTCTACCGGGTCGGCAGGGCCTTCACGCTCGACACTCACGCGGCGTCAGGACACACGGAAGCGAGTGAATGAGCGCTCGATCGCGCTCATCCCCCTTCCAGTGTGCCCACGCCATCTGCAATCGGCGTGCCTCGATTCGGTCGACATCCTTTCTAGATCGATTCCATCATTGATCTCAGTTGGTTATGGACGGAACTGCACTTTCTCCCGGTGTCGCAAAGACCCGCCGCGAGCCGATCGAGGGAACGCGGATTCCTCCGCTGGGAAGGGGATTTCCCCTCTCTGGTGCTTGCGGGGGCGCGGTCGCGCGCTATAACACCGTTACTCCACTTTCACGGTGTTACCGCTCCATGCCGGGCAGCCCCAGGCGCCCGAGCCTCGACTCCGCCCCGCGCGTCCACACCCGAAGCGAACATGGCATCCCCCTCTGTTGCACAGAGGCGCGAGGAGCAGCGGACCCATGTGCGCCGCCAGATCCTCGACGCCACCGAGGCCTTGCTCCTCGAGGCCGGCTACGACGGCTTCTCGATCCGCAAGCTCGTGGTGCGCTGCGGCTACACGGCGCCGACGATCTACCACCACTTCGGCGACAAGCCGGGACTGATCGACGCCCTGCTCGAGGAGCGGTTCCGGATCCTGCACGATCAGATCCGCCGCGTGGACACCCAGGCAGCGCCCGAGGACCAGCTGCGCCAGATGGGGCTCGCCGTGATCGGTTTCGCACGCAGCCACCCCGCGCACTACCGGCTGCTCTCGCTCCCCCGAGATCCCGACTGGGCGCCGCCGCAGAGCTGGGAGGAGTCGCGCGCGGCGTTCGAGCGACCCGTCGACGAGCTGTTCGGCGCCGGTCGGATTCTCGCCGGCGATCGCGAGGCCGCGGGCCAGGCGCTCTGGTGCCTGCTCCACGGCATCGCCTCGCTGCGCAATGCCCACCCCGAAGGAGAGTGGAGCCCCACTCTCGACGAAGACGCCATCGATGCCCTGCTCCGCGGCCTGATCACCCCTCCGGCCGAGGCGCATCCGCAGGGCGGGCGTGGAGGAAGACGATGATCTCGAAGAACCCGGCGACGCTCGCACGGCGCGCACTCGGCGCCGGTTCGCTCCTGCTGGCTCTCGGAACCTTCGGCTGTGGCTCCGGCCAGCCCGAGGCCGAAGCGCCGTCCGCCGCGGCGCCCGTCGTGGTGGTTCCCGTCCAGCTCGAGGATCTCGCCGTGGGCATCGGCTCGACGGGCGAGCTCAAGGCCAAGGAGGAGGCGGCAATCGCCTCGGAGGTCGCGGGCCGCATCACCGCCGTGCTCGCCGACGAGGGCAGCGCCGTCGAGGCGGGCGCGGTCCTGCTCGAGATCGATCCCGAGCGCCGCCAGCTCGACCTCGCGAGTGCCCGCGCACGCATCGCGGAGATGGAGGCGTCGCTCGCCGACATGCAGCGCGAGCAGCAGCGCATCCTCGCCCTGCACAAGAAGGGCATCGCGTCCGACTCCCAGCTCGACGCGGCCGAGACCGCGCTCAGTCTGGCGCGCTCGCGCCACGATGCCGCCAAGGCGGGCCTCGGCGTGGCCCGACGCGCGCTGGCCGACTCGAGCGTGCGCGCTCCCTTCGCCGGATTCGTGGCCCGCCGCCACGTCTCGCGCGGCGAGTTCGTGCAGCCGGCGACGCCGCTCTTCGACCTGGTGGCCCTCGATCCCATCGAGGCCGAGTTCACCCTCCCCGAGCGCGACTCCTCGCGCGTCCAGGTGGGGCAGCAGGTTCGCGTCGAGGTGGCCCCCCATCCCGGCGAGGTGTTCGAGGGTCGCGTCAGCCTGATCTCGCCGACCATCGACGCGCGCACGCGCACCCTGCGGGTCGAGGCCGAGATCGAGAACGCCGACGGCCGGCTGCGCCCCGGGCTCTTCGCGCGGGTCGGGCTCGGGCTCGAGACCCGCGAGCGGGCGCTCATGATCCCCGAAGAGGCGATCCTGCAGCGCTCCGACGGGCAGGTGGTGTTCGTGACCCGCGAAGGCAACGTGGCGGAGCGTCTCGTCGTCGAGACGGGCCTGCACCGCGACGGCTGGGTCGAGATCGCCGAGGGCCTCGAGGTCGACGACCGCGTGATCACCCGTGGCCACGCCGGGCTGGTGGGCGGCGCCATCGTGTCGCCGCGAAATCCCGACGGCTCCCTCGTGCGTACCGAGGTGTCCGCCGCGCCCGAGTCCCGGAGCGTGGTCCAGTGAGCCTGCTCGACGTCTTCATCCAGCGTCCGGTGCTGACCTGGATGCTGACGCTCTCGCTGCTGGTCTTCGGCGTGCTCGGCTACAACCGCCTGGGCGTCGACCAGTTCCCCTCCATGGAGTTCCCGGTCGTGATGGTGGCGGCCACCATGGAGGGCGCGAGCCCCGAGGTGATGGAGCAGGACGTCACCGACGTGCTCGAGGAGCACATCAACACCATCGCCGGCGTGCGCGAGCTGCGCTCGAAGTCGGGACAGGGCTCCTCGGTCATCACGGTCGAGTTCGAGCTCGGCGTCGACATCGACATCGCGGCCCAGGACGTGCGCGACAAGCTCGCCCGGGCGCGAGGCGACCTGCCGACGGAGGTCGAGCAGCCCGTCGTCGACAAGATCAACCCGGCGAACTTCCCGGTGATGTGGGTTCCGCTCAAGAGCGACCGGCACCCCGTGGAGGTGAGCGAGTTCATCCGCCTCCAGGTCAAGCCGAAGCTCGAGACCATCGAGGGCGTGGCCTCGATCCAGATCTTCGGACAGCTCGACCGCGAGATCCGCATCTGGCTCGACGGCGAGTCGCTGCGCGCCCGCGGGCTCGCGGCTACGGACGTGCTGGCCGCCTTCGAGCGTGAGCACGTGGAGGTGCCCGGCGGGCTCGTCGAGGGTCAGGAGCTCGAGTACGCGGTCAAGACCGACGCCGAGTTCCGCCGCGTGGACGAGCTCGCGAACATGATCGTGGCCTACGTGGACGGCGCTCCGGTGCGCCTGGCCGACGTGGCCCGCGTACAGGATGGGGCCGAGGACGTGCGCACCATCGCCCACTACGACGGTCGCCCGGCCGTGGGCGTGGGCATCGTGAAGCAGTCCGATGGCAACACCGTCGCGGTGGTCGACGAGGTGAAGCAGCGCCTGGCCGAGATCCAGAAGACGCTGCCGCCGGACATGCTGTTCCGTCTCGACGAGGGCGTGGCCGACTTCTCGGTGTCGATCCGCGAGGCCGTCGAGGAGACGATCTTCTCGCTCCAGTTCGGCGCCCTGCTCGCGACCTTCACCGTCTTCGTGTTCCTGCGCCGCTGGCGCCCCACGCTGATCGTGGGCCTCGCCATCCCCATCTCGCTGATCACCACCTTCGGCGTGATGTGGGCGCTCGGCTACACGCTCAACACCATGACGCTGCTGGCCATGACCCTCGCCGTGGGCGTCGTGATCGACGATGCGATCGTCGTGCTCGAGAACATCGAGAGACATCGCGAAGCCGGCGAGGATCCGAAGACCGCCGCCTCCAAGGGCACGCGCCAGATCGCCTTCGCGGCCACGGCCGCCACCTTCTCCATCGCCGCCGTGTTCCTGCCGGTGGTGTTCACCGAAGGGCTCGTGGGGAACTTCCTCGGCGAGTTCGGGGCCACGGTCGCGTGCGCCGTGATCGTCTCGCTGGTGGTGGCGCTCACGCTCACGCCCATGTTGGCCGCCCGTGTCCCCCCCGCGAAGGAGCGCGCCCGCGGCAGCGTGTACCACTGGCTCGAGGTCGGGCTCTCGCGCCTCGAGGCCGGCTACACCCGCATCCTCGACTGGACCCTGAGCCATCGGCTGGCCACGATGGGCATGGCCACGGCCGCCTTCTTCGGCGCGCTCTTCGTGGGCGGGAGCCTCGGCGGCGAGTTCTTCCCCTCCTCGGACGAGGGCCGCTTCTTCATCGAGTTCCAGACGCCGCCCGGCACCTCGGTCGACGGCACCCTGGCGGTGATGCAGCAGAACGAGCGCTGGGTGCTGGCGCAGCCCGAGGTGGCCGGCCTCTTCGCCGGCGCCGGGACCGGCCGCTCCGACTCGGGGCCGCCCCAGCCCACCGAGGGCGTGATGTTCGCGATCCTGAAGAGCCGCGATCAGCGCGACCGCTCGGCCCAGGAGCTCGTGGCGGCGGCCCGCGAGGCGCTCGGCTCCATCCCGGGCCAGAAGATCAAGGTCGCCGACATGTCCGGCATGATGATGAGCGGCGGGGATGGCGACTTCTCCGTCAACCTGCGCGGCAACGTCGACCTGCAGAGCCTCGACTCCCTGGCCGACGATCTGATCGCCCGGCTCGAGCAGCAGGGCGGCTTCGTCGATCTCGACAAGAGCCTGAAGCTCGGACGACCGGAGCTGCGCGTGCGCCCCGATCGCGAGAAGGCGGCCGCCCTCGGCGTCGACGCGCGCACCCTCGCCACGACGATCCAGGCGATGATCGGCGGGCTCGACATCGCGACCTTCAAGGAGGCGGGCAACCGCTACGACATCCGCGTGCGACTCGACGAGGGGATGCGCGCCGATCCGGCGAGCATCGAGCGGCTCTACGCGCGCACGCGCGACGGCGGCGTCGTCGAGCTGCGCAACCTGGTCGACGTCGAGAAGGGTGCGGCGCCCTCCTCCATCACCCGGGTCGACCGCCAGCGCAGCGTCACGGTCTCCGGAAACCTGCAGGGCAAGCCCCTGGCTCAGGCGATCGAGGAGGCCCAGGCCGTCGGCGCCGAGATCCTGCCCGAGGGCGTGACGATGAGCCTCTCGGGCCAGGCCGAGGCCTTCGCCGAAGGCGCCCAGCAGTTCGTGCTGGCGCTCGGGCTCGCGATCCTGGTGATCTACATGATCCTGGCGGCGCAGTTCGAGAGCATGATCCACCCGTTGACGGTGATGATGGCGCTGCCGCTGGCCATGGTGGGCGCGCTTGGCGGTCTCTGGCTCTTCGGTGCCGCGGGCAAGCCCGGCATGACGCTCAACCTGTTCAGCATGATCGGGATCATCCTGCTCTTCGGGCTCGTGACGAAGAACTCGATCCTGCTCGTGGACTACGCGAACCAGCTACGCGCGACCGGTCTCGACAAGGTGGCGGCCATGCGGAAGGCGGCGCCGATCCGGATGCGCCCCGTCCTGATGACCGCGCTCTCCATGATCCTCGGCGTGGCGCCGGCCGCTCTCGGGATCGGCCCCGGCTCCGAGAGCCGGGCGCCGATGGCCGTGGCGGCGGGCATGGGCATGTTCTCGTCGACGGTGCTGACCCTGCTCGTGGTGCCGGTCTTCTACCTGGTGCTCGACGACGTCGGCGAGTGGATTCGCGGCAAGGTCTGGCGCGGGAGCAAGCCGGCGGAGGAGGCCGGAGAGCCGGTGCGGATCGGGGCCTAGCGAGCCGCCTCGCCCGAGATCGATTCCGGGCTATCCACTGGGGGTCCACCCGTCGCCGGAGGATCCCCCATGACGCGCCGGCTTCTCGCCTGCCTGATCTCCCTGACATGCCTCACGCTCGCGCTGCCCGCAGTGGCCGAGGTCGAGACCACGGTGACGGGCTCGGTCCAGGCCGCGGAGATCGTCACCCACGCGGCGAGCCAGGGTCCCGACATCCTCGGCGAGATCGCGGGCGCGCGGGCGGCGCTGCAGACCGGCGATCTGGACACCGCCCGGCGGAAGCTCGCCGAGGCGCGGGCCGACCTCGAGATCCTCCACGCCATGAACCCGGGATCGGAGGTTCAGTCGGCGCTCCAGCGCTCCAAGGATGCCCTCGGCACCGGGGGCCCCGATGCGGCCCTGCTCGAGCTGAAGCCCGTCTCCCAGGAGCTGGTGGTGATCGACGACTATGCGGCCGCCCGCGTCCACGTCGAGCAGACCACGACCACGACCCGCCACGTGCTGCACACGGCCGGCCATCAGCACGTCCTAAAGTCGATGGCCCACCTCGAGGAGAAGGACGTCGAGAGCGCGGATGCGGCCCTGGCCGTCGCCATCCAGCGCTCGGTCTACACCGAGGTCGACCTGCCCGTCGCCGCCACGCTCCAGGTGGTGAAGGAGGCGAGTGCGGCCCTCTCCGACGGCCATGCCGAGCTCGCCGACAAGATGCTGGGCGAGGCCGAGGCCAGCGCCCAGATCCTGGTGCGGACGACCCGCCAATGGCAGGAACGACACGCCCTTCCCGCGTCGCCGTAGTCCTTGCCGCGATCGTCATCGGCCTCGCCACCGGCTGCCGGGCGGGCCTCGACGAGACCCTCGGCGACTACGAGCGTTCGGTGGCCCGCGCTCTCGGGACTCCAGAGGTCGAGGCCTACGAGCCGACACCCCTGGCTCCTCCGCGGCCGCGGGAGCGAAGGCTGCCCGTCGAGAGCGAGCGCATCGGTGTCTTCGACTTCCTCTCGCTCCAGGGCTGTCGCCTCGGCGAGCTCGCCGGCCTGCGCAACAGCCCCATGGGTCGCGTGATGGAGGACACCCGGCGCCTCGCCTACGAGATCGAGGTGCGGACCGCCGCCGACGCCTGCCTCATCGGCCTCGAGGAGCCGAGGCGGGGGCGGCTCGCGGCGCTGGTCGAGACCAAGCGCGAGGCGCTCCCGCGGCACCTCTGGAACGCGACCCTCGGTGGAGAGGAGCTCGAGAGCTTCCTGTCGCCGTCGCCCCCGAGCGCCCTGCGCACGGGCTCGGGGCTCGCCGCCCTGCGGGAGATCCAGCGCATCCTCGAGGCCGGGGTCGACCAGGCCGACGACGCACGAAGGCTCGAGCAGGCGCTGGCCGAGCTCACGCGCGCCGAGCCGATCGGCCCGCAGCTGCGCGCGCTGGACCGGGCACGTCACTCCCTCGAGGGCGTGGCCCGGATCGTCCTGACTGCGCCAGCCGAGGCGTGCGAGGTGCCCCAGGTGCGGCTCAGCCGGGCCTTCCAGGAGTCGTATCTCGCGGCGGTGCAGCCGGCGATCGCCGCGGTCGACCAGCAAGCCCTTCCGGTGCTGATGGCGCTCGAGGAGATCGTCGGGCAGCTGATCCGGGACGTCACGGTGCCGCCGGAGACCCGCCGCTACCTCGAGCGGGTCCTCGCCGTCTCCGGGTCGGACTCGCTGTGGGCGCGCTATCGGGCCTCGCTGCGCCTTCACGCGGCGGCCCTGGAGCCGGTGCTGCGTTCCTGCGGGGTGCTTCCGCCCATCGCCGCCAGCACGAGCCCAGGGCTCGCGGCGAGCACGAGCCAGGGGCTCGTGGCCAGCACGCGCCAAGGGCTCGTGGCCAGCACGAGCCCGGCGAGGAACTAGACTCCGACCATGGACGACTACTACGACCCTCATCCCCGTCTTGCACTCGCCGAGCCGGTGGTCCTGGCGGGACACGTCGGGACGGGCACGGCGCAGGTGGCCCGGGCCATGGCCGGGCGCAGCGGGCTGCCCTTCGTGGAGGTCGACCGCATGCTCGAAGCCCAGGAGGGGAAGCGCCTCTCGCGCATCCTCGCCGACGAGGGCTTCGAGCGGCTGCGTCGCCTCGCGCGGACGGCCCTGATGCGCGCGCTCCGACGCCGGCCCTGCAACCTGGTGGTTCTCGGCAGCCCCGCCATCGAGGCGGAGGAGCTCCGCGAGGCACTGGGCTCGGCGCGCCTCGTCTACCTGCGGCGTCCGGCCGACGTGCTGCTCGCGCGGATCCAGGAGCAGCACGCCGCGCGCCCCGGCAGCCTGTTCGGCTTCCCCCTCGCCGTCCCCGAGAACGAGCAGGAGCTCCGCGACTTCCAGGCGCCGGTGGAGGCCATCCTGCAGGGCGCCGACGTCGTCTTCGAGGCGGGCGACCACCATCCGAGCAAGCTCGCCGTCGAGCTTCTGGCCTCGCTCGACCGCATCGTCGGCGTGGAACGACTCTAGTTGCGCGTGAGCCGGGGCGCGGTCTGGGTGTCCTTGCTGGCGCTGTCGCTCCTGGCCGACGTCCCCGTCCATGCCGACATCTTCGATCGCGCCCCCGGGCTCGTGCGGGGTGGCGGGGTGCGCGACCCCTTGACCGGCGAGCGTCGCAGCCCCGCCACGACCATCCAGCGCGATCAGCGCCGCTCCCTCGATCGTTTCGTGGCCGACAAGCTGGTGCGCTCGCGCATCGACGCCGCGGCGGGCCGGCGCGTGCTCGAGCGCGACATCGCGCGCCGCGAACTGCTGCGCGGCTCCACCGAGGCCCAGCGCCGGCTCTTCCTGCAGCGCGTCGAGCGCGAGGACGCCGCCGATCTCGGGGCGCTTCGGGGCGACCTGGCGCGGCTCGAGCGCGAGGCCGGTCGCCCGCTCGGCCCCATCACGCGCGGGATCCTGGAGGCGGCACTGGCCGCCGAGGAGCGCCGCCAGGACCAGGCGCGCGAGGCGCTCAGCGGCGCCCTCGCGCCGCCCCGCGAGCGTCCCGGCCTCCCCGCGCTCGAGGAGCGCTAGCCCGATCCGCCGCAGGCCCGCCGCTGCACTGCCGTGTGGCGGGGGATCCACTAGGCTCGCCGCGCGCCGCCCGGGGAGTCGCATGCGCACCCTGTCCCCCATCGCTCTGCTGGTCCTGCTCCTGCTCGCCGCAGAAGGTCGTCCGGAGGAGCTGGCCCCCGAGGCCCTGGACGCCCTGGTCCAGGTCGGGCTGCGACACAACGCCGACGGCGACTACCCCGCCGCGAACGCCGTCTGGGATCGGCTGCGCGAGCTCGCGCCCGATCACCCCGCCGCTCACGTCCACGCGGTGGACACGCTCTACTGGCAGGACGTCCACGTGGACGACGGCAGCCGCTTCGACGAGCCGATCCTGAGGGAGGCCGAGACGGCGGTCCGGAAGGCCCTGGCCCTCGTCGAGCGGCGGCCTCACGCGCCCCTCTCCCACTTCTACCTGGGACAGGCGCGCATCCAGCTGGGCCGCCTGCACGGCACGCGAATGCGCTTCTACAAGGCCGGCAGCCTCGGGGAGTCGGGGCGCGAGTCGCTCGAGCGGGCCCAGGCCCTCGACCCGACCCTCGCCGACGCGGCCTTTCCACTCGGCCTGTACCAGTACTACGCGAGCTTCGCGCCGCGGCTGCTCTCGTTCCTCGAGTTCCTTTGGTTCATTCCCAAGGGCGACGCCGAGGCCGGGCTCGGGAACCTCGCGCACGTGAGCGAGCAGGGGCTCCGCTACCGCTTCGACGCCCGGTTCTTCCTCGGGAACATCCAGACCTATCACGACGGCCGCGAGGATCTCGACGAGGCGCTCCGCATCCTGCGCGGGCTCCGGGCAGAGCATCCGAGCAACGCGCTCGTCCACTTCGAGCTGCTCGAGCTCCTCATGATGCTCGAGCGGCCCGCCGAGGCCGCTCACGAGGCCGAGCGCCTCGAGGCGCACCCCGGCCTGAGCACCGAGGTGCGGGGCCGGGTGAACATGGCGCGGGTGTGGCGCGCGCGGGCCGAGCTCGCCCAGGGACGGCCCGACCGTGCCTGGACGCTGCTCGAATCCTTCGGAGAGGTGGGGCCCGTCGATCCCGACTGGGGGGCCCGCTGGGTGCAGGTGGTGCGCGGCCAGGTCCTCGACGTAGGGGGCCGGCGCGAGGAGGCCCTGCAGCACTACCGACGCGTCGCGGACCTCGAGCTCGGCGACGACTCCCGGGCGCGGCAGCTCGCCCTCGCCGGCCTCGAGCGGCCCTACGCCCAGGGTCGCTGAGGACGTCGGCCGGCTCGTCGCCCGCCTAACAGGCGAATCGCGGCTGAGGCAGTCCGGGCCAGGGCGGGGCTGAATGTCCCGACCTTCTCGCGCGCCGCGTCGATCGCACTCGTTTCCCCTTGGTTCCCGGAGGTCGGCTCTGCGATGCTGGTCGCGGGAGGAGACGCCGATGTTCCGGATCGCCGCGTTCAACGTGGAGAACATGTTCGACCGAGCCAAGGCCTTCAACGAGAGCGACACGGAGGCCCAGCGGACGATCAAGGCCGTCGCCGAGCTGAACGCGATCTTCGAAGAGGCCAACTACACGCAGGGTCGCAAGAACAAGATCCTCGAGCTCGTGGATCGGCTGGACCTGAACCGCTTCAACGAGGGCCCCCTGGCCCTGATCCGGACCATCCGCGGCAAGGTGCTCAAGCGCCCCCAGTCCGGCGGCATCGAGGTCGTGGCCGACGGGCGCGACGACTGGATCGGGTGGGCGGAGCTGAAGACCGCGCCCGTCGACGAAGTGGCGGTCGAGAACACCGGGCGGGTGCTCCGCGACGTGGACGCGGACATCCTGGCCGTCGTGGAGGCGGAGAACCGGGTGGTCCTCCAACAGTTCACGGAGCTGATCTTCGACCGGGTCGTGGAGGAGCTGCCGGCGGCCTCGCGGCCGTCACCGTACACGAACTTCATGCTGATCGACGGCAACGACGATCGCGGCATCGACGTGGGCTTGATGACGAAGGAGGGATTCGAGGTCGGGCTGATGCGCAGCCACATCAACGACCGGACGCCGGAGGGGCAGCGCATCTTCAGCCGCGACTGTCCGGAGTACTCGGTGACCACGCCCGACGGGGAGGTCATCTGGGTCCTGCCGAACCACTTCAAGAGCAAGTTCGGCGGCAACGACGCGCGCTCGATCGCGAAGCGCACGGCCCAGTCGGTGCGGACCGCCGAGATCTACGACGAGCTGCGCGCCGCCGGGGAGGACAACGTGGTGGTGCTCGGCGACCTGAACGACACGCCCGACAGCGATCCGCTGCAGCCGCTCCTCGCCCAGACCGATCTCGCCGAGGTGACCGCGAGCCCGAGCTTCGACCCGGGTGAGTTCAACGTGCCGGCGAGCAACACCAACCGCGGGATCGGCACCTTCGGCCTGGGGAACGACAACCAGAAGATCGACTACCTGCTGCTCTCGCCGCCGCTCTTCGCCCGGATCCGGAACGCCGGGCTGTTCCGGAAGGGCGCCTGGCCGGGATCCCGACCGCAGCGGTGGAGCGTCTACGACCAGCTGGAGGAGAAGATCCACGTGGCGAGCGACCACCACGTGATCTGGGCGGACATCGACTGAGCGACTTTCGCCGCGGGCCTAGGCGGCTTCTTTCTGACGCTTCAGCTCGCAGGCGCGCTTCTCGGATTCGGAGCAGGGACAGTCGGCGTCCGGGCCGCCGCAGGAGCCCTTGAGCGGGCGCCCGGTGACGAGGGCGCCGAGGGACATGGCACCGACGACGATGCCGAACACGATCATGGTGCCGAGGACGGTCTCCACGCTGGCTCTCCGCTCACTGGGATTCGCGAGGCGGCGCCAAGGACGGCTCGAATGCCTCGGTCATCCGCACGCTGAACTCTTCGGCCCCCGGCTCCCGCAGGATGAGGTAGGCGGCAAGGCCCTGGGACTTCGCCAGAGCGTAGCCTTCGTCGGGGCCGAGTACATTGAGGGCCGTGGCCCAGGCGTCGGCGAAGGCGGCCTCCGGGTGGATCACGGTCACCGAGGCGAGGCCGTGCTCGATGGGGCGGCCGCTGCGGGGATCGATGGTGTGGGAGAGGCGCTTGCCGTCCCGGATCACGAAGTTGCGGTAGTCCCCGGAGGTGGCCATGGCCTGGTCGCGCAGCTCCACCACCCGGTGCACCTGCCGCCCGATGTCCACGGGGGCCTCGATAGCCACGCGCCACGGTGCGCCGGTCAGGTGGCTGCCCCGGGCGCGCAGCTCGCCGCCCACCTCGATCAGGAAGCTCTCGATCCCGAGCGACTCGAGCCCCCGGGCGATCTCGTCCACGGCGTACCCCTTGGCCACCGCCGAGAGGTCGGCCTCGGCCTCTGGGTGCGTCTTGCGCAGCGCCCCCTCGCCGATCACCAGTACCTCGGGGCCGGTGTGCTCACGCAGCGCCTCGATCTCGCCGGCTTCGGGCGTCCGGGTGGGGCCGCGGCTTCCGAAGCCCCACGCCTGGACCAGGGGGCCGATGGTCACGTCGAAGGCGCCGCCCGAGGCCCGGCTCACCTCGTCGGCGATGCCGAACACGGCGAGGGTCTCCGGAGAGAGAGGAAAGGGCTCCTCGCTCTCGTGGGCGTTGAAGCGTGAGAGCTCGGAGTCGGCCTTCCAGGTCGACATCAGCCCGTCGACCCGGGCCAGCCGCATCTCGATCTCGGCCTGCGCCGCCTGCTGGTCGGCGCTCGGCAGCGACTCGGCCGCGATCTTGACCGACCAGGTGGTGCCGAGCGCCTCGCCGCGCAGCTCCACCACGGGCCGCGCTTCGGTGCGCCCGTAGAGATGCGCCGTGAACGCACCCAGCAGGCACAGGAGCAGCGGCAGCGCGACGCGCGCGCGCAGCGGCAGCGGCGCCCGAGCCAAGGATCCCGACCGCGGCTACCCGCCGAAGTCGTCGAACGCGATCATCTCGGGCTCGACGCCCAGGTCCTCGAGCATGTTCTGGACCGCCTCGTTCATCATCGGCGGTCCGCACAGGTAGTACTCGCAGTCCTCGGGGGCGGGGTGGTCCTTCAGGTAGTTGTCGTAAAGGACCTGGTGGATGAAGCCGACCTTGCCTTCCCAGTTGTCCTCGGGCAGGGGCTCCGAGAGCGCCAGGTGCCACTCGAAGTTCTCGTTGGCGGCGTCGATCTCGTCGAAGTCCTCGACGTAGAAGGCCTCGCGCAGGCTCCGCGCGCCGTACCAGAAGCTCACCTTGCGGTTCGTGTGGATGCGCTTGAACTGGTCGAAGATGTGGGAGCGCATGGGTGCCATGCCGGCGCCGCCGCCCACGAAGATCATCTCGCGCTCGGTCTCCTTGGCGAAGAACTCGCCGTAGGGTCCCGAGATGACGACGTCGTCGCCCGGCTTCAGGTTGAAGATGTACGAGGACATCACGCCCGGCGGGACGTCGGGCTGGCGCGGCGGCGGCGACGCGATCCGGACGTTGAGCATGATGATGCCCTCCTCCTCCGGATAGTTCGCCATGGAGTAGGCCCGCTCCTCCGACTCCTCGACCTTGGAGACGTAGCGCCAGAGATCGAAGTGGTCCCAGTCGCCGCGGTACTCCTCGGCCACCTCGAAGTCCTTGTAGAGGACCTCGTGGGGCGGGCATTCGATCTGGATGTAGCCGCCGGCGCGGAAGGGGACGCTCTCGCCCGGGGGCAGCTCGAGCACCAGCTCCTTGATGAAGGTGGCCACGTTGTCGTTCGAGCGGACCTTGCAGGTCCACTTCTTCACGTCGAGGACCTCGGAGGGCACCTCGATCTTCATGTCCTCCTTGACCTTGACCTGGCAGGAGAGGCGCAGGCCGTCGCGCGCCTCGCCGCGGCTGATGTGGGAGGTCTCGGTGGGGAGGATGGAGCCGCCGCCCTCGAGCACCTTCAGGGTGCACACGCCGCAGCTGCCGCCGCCGCCGCACGCCGAGGGCACGAAGATCTTGTTGGCGGCCAGGGTGGAGAGCAGGGTTCCTCCACGCCCGGTCTTGATGGCGTAGTCGGGGTCGCCGTTGATGTCGATGGTGACCTCGCCAGCCGGTACCAGCCGGCTCTTGGCGACCATCAGCACCAGGACCAGGGCCAGGATCACGGCGGTGAAGCCGATCACCCCGAACAGGATCGTTTCCATCAGACTGCTCCGAAAGCTCGAACTAGAGCTGGATTCCCGAGAACGCCATGAAGCCTACGGACATTAGCCCCACGACGATGAAGGTCGCGCCGAGGCCGCGCAGCGGCTCGGGGACGTCGCTGTACTTGAGCTTCTCGCGGATGGCGGCCAGCGCCATGATCGCGAGCGCCCAGCCGACGCCCGAGCCCAGGCCGAAGACCGTCGCCTCGGCCAGGGTGTAGTCGCGCTCGACCATGAAGAGCGAGGCGCCGAGGATCGCGCAGTTGACCGCGATCAGCGGCAGGAACACGCCGAGCGCGTTGTAGAGCGCGGGCGCGTAGCGATCCATGGTCATCTCCACGATCTGCACCGTCGCCGCGATCGTCCCGATCAGGGTCAGGAACGAGAGGAACGACAGGTCGAGATCGGGGAGCCCCGCCCAGGCGAGGGAGCCCGGGCGCAGCAGGGTCTCGGTCAGGAACTGGTTGAGGGGAGTGGTGACCGCCAGCACGAAGATGACGGCGATCCCCAGTCCGATGGCGGTCGACACCTGCCTCGAGACGGCCAGGAAGGAGCACATCCCGAGGAAGAAGGCGAGCGCCATGTTCTCAACGAATATGGCCTTCGTGGCTAGGCTCAGGTAGTGCTCCAACGTGGAACTCCTCTTCGACCTGATCGGTCTTGAATACGCGGATCGCCCAGATGAAACAGCCGATCAGGAGAAAGGCCGACGGGGCGAGGACCATGAGACCGTTGGGGACGTACCAGCCCCCCTCGGTCACGGGCTGTAGAACGGTGAGGCCGAAGACCTTCCCGGAGCCGAAGAGCTCGCGCAGGAAGGCGACCACCATCAGGATCATCGCGTAGCCGAGCCCGTTGCCGACTCCGTCGATGAACGAGAGCTTCGGGCCGTTCTGCATCGCGAAGGCTTCGGCGCGTCCCATCACGATGCAGTTCGTGATGATCAGCCCGACGAACACCGAGAGCTGCTTGCTGATGTCGTAGACGAAGGCCTTCAGCACCTGGTCGGTGATGATCACGAGCGACGCGATGATCGTGAGCTGGACGATGATGCGGATGCTCGAGGGAATGAAGTTCCGGATCAGGCTCACCGAGACGTTCGACGCGACGATCACGAAGATCACCGCGAGGCTCATCACGAAGGCCGTCGACATCTTGGTGGTGACGGCCAGGGCCGAGCAGATGCCCAGCACCTGGAGCGCGATCGGGTTGTTGTTGAAGAGGGGGTCGAGAAGGACCTCCCGGTTCTTGGCCGCCATGACTAGATGCCTCTCTCCGCCCGGAACTGGTCCAGGTAGCTGCCGAAGCCGTCGTCCCCGAGCCAGAAGGCCAGCGTCGCCGTCACGCCGCGAGCGGTGATCGTCGCGCCGGACAGGCCGTCCACCTGGTACGGATCTTCCTCGGGCGGACCGGCCGCCCCCTTCTTGACGCGGATCGCCACCTGGCCGCGCTCGTCGAAGGCCTTGCGGCCCTCCCAGAGCGACTTCCAGCGGGGGTTGTCGACCTCTCCGCCGAGGCCCGGCGTCTCGCCGTGCTCGTAGAAGGTGATGCCCCGGATCGAGTTGGCGTCGGTGCCGAGCGCGATGAAGCCGTAGAGCGTGGACCACAGGCCCTTGCCGTGGATCGGCAGGATCAGGCCCTCCAGCTCGCCGCCCTCTCCCATCACGTGGTAGACGACGGCGTTGTCCGGCACCCGGCGCACCTGGGCGTCGTTGGGCGGCGCCGACTTGCTCGTGTCCGGGTCGGCCGCCGCCGCGCGCTGATCGAAGGCGATCGCGTCGATGCCCTCGGCGTAGGCGCCCGTCTCGAAGTCGATGATGCGGGGCTCGATCCGCGAGGTGAAGGTCTCCGAGATGGCGTCGGCGCTCATGCCGTCCTCGAGGAGGCCGGCCAGCGAGAGCACCTTGCTCTGGATGTCGATGGCCTTGTTGCGCTCCTGCCGCGGCTTCAACGAGACGGCCGAGACCGCCACGAAGATCGAGCAGACGCCGCAGACCAGCAGTGCGAAGACCACGATGTAGCGGGAACTATGCTCCAACGCGCGCGAGCCTCCGGTTGACGTTCGCCTGGACGACGAAGTGGTCGATCAAGGGCGCGAACATGTTCATGAACAGGATCGCGAGCATCATGCCCTCGGGGTAGGCCGGGTTCACCACCCGGATCAGCACCACCAGGACGCCGATGCCGAGCCCGTAGTAGAAGCGCCCGGTGGACGTGAAGGCCGAAGACACCGGGTCGGTGGCCATGAAGACCATCCCGAAGGCCCAGCCGCCGAGCACCATGTGCCACCAGAAGGGCATCGCGAAGAGCGGGTTGGTCTCGGAGCCCGTGGCGTTGAGGAAGGTCGCCAGGACGACGGTGCCGGCGATCACGCCGGCCATGGTCTGCCAGGAGCCGACTCGTGTGACCAGCAGGATGATCATGCCGAGCAAGGCACACAGGGCCGACGTTTCGCCCATGGAGCCTGGCACCCAGCCGATGAACGCGTCTGCGAAGCTGGCCGTCGCGAGCACGCCTTCGGTGACGGCGGCCTGGGCGAGCCAGGTCGCTCCGGTGAAGGAGTCGACGCCCAGGAAGTCGGCCGCGATCCAGGGCGCGTCGCCCGACATCCACGCGGGGTAGGCGAAGAAGAGGAAGGCCCGCGCGGTCAAGGCCGGGTTCAGGAAGTTGAATCCGGTGCCGCCGAAGACCTCCTTGCCGAAGATCAGGCCGAAGGCCATGCCCAGGGCGACCATCCAGAGCGGAATCGTCGGGGGCAGGGTGAGCGGCAACAGGAAGCCGGTCACCAGGAAGCCCTCGTTCACCTCGTGGCCACGGATGATCGCGGTGCCGATCTCGATCACGGCGCCCACGGCGAACACCACGGCCAGGATGGGCACGAAGTAGAGCGCGCCGACCAGCAGGCAGAGCGCGATGTTCGTCGGATCGAAGGAGAAGCCGAGCAGCTGATAGAGCGCCATCTGCCAGTCGTCGAGCGGAACCGCCCCCTTCGAGATGGCGCGCAGCGACTGGTAGCCCGTGTTGTAGACCGCGAAGAGCACGCAGGGCTGCAGGGCGATCACGACCGTGATCATCATGCGCTTCAGGTCCATCCCGTCGCGCACGTGGGGTGCCGTGCGGGTGACCTCGCCCGGCGTGAACATGGCCGTGTCGTGGGCCTCCCACAGCGCGTGGAAGCGCGCGAGGGGGCCGCCGTCCTTGAAGAGCGGGTCGGCCTTGTCGTGCAGATCTCGAAGGAACTTCATCAGCCCTCTTTCTCGATGATCTCGAGGTTCTGGCGCAGCACCGGGCCGTAGTCGTTCTTGCCCGAGCAGACGAAGGAGCACAGCGCGAGGTCCTCTTCGTCGAGCTCGAGGGCCCCGAGGCGCTCCGCCTCCTCCACGTCGCCGACGACGAGTGCGCGCAGCAGGTGGGTGGGGAGGAGGTCCATGGGCATGACCGACTCGAACTGTCCGATCGGCACCATGACGCGCTTGGATCCGTTGGTGGTCGTGGTGAAGTCGAAGAGCTTGTTCTTGATCAGCCGCGACAGATAGATGGGCGCGTTGGAGAAGGCGTTGAGGCCCGGCGTGAGCCAGCCCAGGAAGACGCGCTCCCTTCCTTCGCGCAGCACCGACACCTGATGGTGGTGGCGGCCGAGGAAGCCGAAGTTCTCGCCGAAGGCGCGCTTGCCCGAGAGCACCGAGCCCGCGACCACCCGGACCTCCTCGGCGGCGCCCGACGTGTCGATGAGATCGTCGATGTAGGCGCCGAGCCGGGTGAGGACGAGGCCGCTCTCGGCGAGCGCGGGGCCGGCCACCGAGACGACGCGCTCGACGTCGAGCTGGCCCGTGCGGAAGAGGCCGCCGATGGCGATCACGTCGGCGTAGCCGACGGTCCAGACCTGGCGGTTGCGGTTCACGGGGCAGAGCATGTGCACGTGCAGCCCCGCGAGACCGGCCGGGTGCGGCCCCCGGAATCGTTCGATCGACACGTCGGCGTGGACGTACTCCGGAATCTCGGAGATGTCGCTCACGCACACGTAGGTCGGGCCGTCGCAGAGCTTGTCGAGCAGCATCAGGCCCAGGTCGAAGTCCGCGCGCCGCCGCTCGATGGCGACCTCGGGAAGCGGGGCCAGGGGATTCGTGTCGATCGCCGTCACGAAGATCGCCGCGGGCTTCCCGTCGGGCTCGGGGACCTTGCTGTAGGGGCGTGTGCGCAGACCGGCCCACTGCCCCGACTCGACGAGCAGCGCCCGGATCTCCTCGGGAGAGAGCGAGAGCGGATCCGCTCCGGCGCGGTAGGTCTCGAAGCTCTGGAGCTCGTCGGCGCCGGGTGAGCCCGACTGCTCGCCGTCGGACAGGTCGATCACGACCGACTGGAGCGCGCGCTTCGCGCCGCGGTGGACGCCGATGACGCGACCCGCTCCGGGCGCAGTGTGTCGCACGCCCGGCGTCTTGCGGTCCTCGAAGAGGAGCTGGCCGCGCTTCACGACGTCGCCCTCTGCGACGGCCATCGCCGGCTTCATGCCCGGGAAGTCGTCGGCCATCACGGCGACCCGGCTGGGCATGCGCGTTTCGCGGATCACCTGGACGGGCGCGCCCGCGATGGGCAGGTCGAGTCCCTTGCGGATGTGGTGGAGTGCCATGGTCTTCCATTCCCTGGGTCGTACGCTGGGTCATTGGCTGGATGGCCGGTCGGCCGCGCCCCGTTCGGCTCGCCTTCGCCCGGGCCTCCGGGCCCGTCGCGGGGCGAGCGCTCCTCGGGGGGCGTTCAGGCCACGGGGTCGATCGCCAGGCCGAGGGAACAAGGGAGGAAAGGTCCTCTTCGGCGGCCGGAAACTAGCCTCGGCTCCGGCGAGTTCCACCCACGAATCCCTGCAATTTCGGCAAGTCCCGGCTGTCTCCAGCACACCGACCCCCGCGGGGATCGAGCCGAGCTGCTAATCTGCGCCGCCTCCTTCGTCTTCCTCGGGAGCCGCCCTGCCGCGGCCCCGAGCGACCCGAACCGAACCCCCGAAACCCGCTCCCCCGAAACCCGCTCAGCAGGAGACCCCATGCGCAACCCCCGGACCTTCGGCCAGCCCCTCGCGATCGGTGCGCCGACCCCGTACCTCGAGATCCCGGCTCGCCCCTCGCGGATGATCCACTTCTTCGATCCCAGCAACGAGCGCATGGCGGTCAAGGTCCCGGACATCGCCAAGAAGGTGGACATCCTGCTCGGCAACCTCGAGGACGCCATCGAGGTCAAGAACAAGGCGGCGGCGCGCGAGGGCTTCGTCAAGATCGCGGGCGCCAACGACTTCGGGGACACCCAGCTGTGGACGCGGGTGAACAGCCTCGACAGTCCGTGGTTTCTCGACGACGTGACCACGATCATGGCGGAGGCGGGAAACAAGCTCGACGTCCTGATGCTGCCCAAGGTCGAGGGGCCCTGGGACATCCACTTCGTCGACCAGCTCCT
>JASJCN010000076.1 GCA_030065975.1 Myxococcota bacterium | reverse complement strand
GAAGGGACGGGATGGGCCCGCGCGCGGCTCCCGCTCGAGCGCGCCTCCTCGCTGCCCGCCGAGGCGTATCGCTCCCCTTCCCTCTATCAGCGCGAGCTCGAGCGCGTCCTCGCCGGAGGCTGGCTCTGCGCGGCCCGGGCGGAGCAGGTCCCCGCGGTGGGCGACTACCTGAGCCTCGACCTCCTGGGGGAGAAGCTCGTGGTGGTGCGCGGCCGCGACGAGCGCATTCGCGTGCTCTCCCGGGTCTGTCGGCACCGCGGCGCCGTGCTCGTTTCGGACGCCGGCAACACCCGCTCCTTCCAGTGCCCCTACCACAGCTGGACCTACGGGCTCGACGGCGGCCTGATCGGTGCACCGCACATGGACGGGGCTCTGGGCTTCGACCGCGCGAGCTGCGCCCTGCCGGAGATCGCGAGCGAGATCTGGGAGGGCTTCGTCTTCGTGAGCTTCGCAAGGAGCCCCGAGCCCCTCGGGCCGCAGCTCGCCCCGCTCTCGAAGCTGCTCGCGAACCGTCGTCTCTCCGAGGCCGTCGCCGTCGAGACGGCGCGCTACGACTCGCGCTTCAACTGGAAGATCCTGGTCGACAACTTCATGGAGGCCTACCACCACATCGCGACGCACCGGGACATCCTCGAGCCGGTCCTTCCCGCCGCGAACTCGTATACGCCGGAGAACGAAGGGCCCTACTCCGTGCTGCAGATGCCCTTCGTGGAGGCGCCGATGCCTTCCTCCCTGCCCCCGCTCGGCGATCCCGACGAAGCGGAGTCGAAGCTCCTCACGGCCATCGCCGTGTTTCCCTCCCATCTCTTCGCCCTGACGGCGAACTCGATGGCCTGGTATCAGCTGCTGCCGCTCGAGGTCGGCCGCTTCGAGCTGCGGATCTACACCGGCTTCGCCCCGGAAGCCATCGAGCGTCCGGAGCTCGCGGAGGAGAGGGAAGCCACCCACGCGCTCACCCGTACGATCCACGAGCAGGACATCGGCGCCTGCGAGTCGGTGTGGTCGGGTCTCGCGTCCTCCCGGTTCCGGTCGGGCTTCGAGTCCGGACGCCTCTCCCGGCTCGAGAAGCCGCTCTGGCAGTTCAACCAGTGGTGGCTCGAGCGCATGGGGCTCGACTCCTGACCGCGGCCGCTGTCGCTGCCATGGCTGGCAGAGGCCTCGTCCTGGCGGCGCTGCTGGCCGCGGCCGTCTGGGTTGTCGCCTCCCACGAGACGCTGCTCGCACTCCTCGACCCCGAGGCGATCCAGGCGCGACTCGAGAGCCTCGGGCCGGCGGCTCCCTTCGTCTTCGTGCTGGCGATGGTGCTCGTGGTCGTGGCCGCGCCGCTTCCGAGCCTGCCCCTGGACATCGCCGCGGGGCACGTCTTCGGCTGGCTCGCGGGCGGACTCTACGCCGCGGCCGGCGCCACCCTCGGAGCGGTCGTGAGCTTCACCATTGCGCGCTGGTTGGGCCACGGCGTGGTGCAGCGCCTCCTCGGCGGGCACGCGACCTTCTGCAGCGGATGCTCGGACGCGGCCCTCGTGGGCGTCGTGTTCGCCTCGCGGCTGATCCCCTTCGTCTCCTTCGACGCGGTGAGCTACGGCGCGGGGCTCACGGCCATGAGCCGTTCGCGCTTCGCCGTCGCGACCTTCGTGGGCTCCCTCCCGCTCACCTTCCTCTACACGTCGGCGGGGGCGAGCCTCGCGGGCAACCTCCGGACGGCGCTCTGGATCGCCCTCCCGGTGATGCTCGGCGTCTTCCTGCTGCCGCGGGCCCTCGAGCGCGTGGGCGCGCCGCTCGGCCGCTTCGTCCATCCGGACGGGTACCCGGACGAGGCGTCCGAAACCGCCGACTGAGCCGGATCCCGCACGCACGGAGCTCGACGCGGGACGTTCGACGAACCATTGAGTTCCAACTTGGAACTCACTAGACTCGGGTCGTGCGACCGAGCCGATTCGACCACTGGCCCTGTCAGATCGCGCGCAGCGCCGACCTGCTAGGAGACCCCTGGGTTCCGATGATCCTGCGCGAGTGCACCTACGGGGTGTCGCGCTTCGACGAGTTCCAGCAGCGGCTGTCGATCGGCCGGAACATCCTGAGCACCCGGCTCGCTCGCATGGTCGAGCAGGGGCTGCTCGAGAAGGAGCCGTACCAGGACCACCCCCCGCGCCATCGCTACCGGCTGACGGCCAAGGGCCATGGCGCGACGTTGATCCTCGCGGCGATGGTGCGCTTCGGCGACGACTTCCTGTTCGAGCAGGGCCGCTCGCCCATCGTTCTCCGCGACCGCGAGACCGGCCGCCGGCTGCGCCCGATCGTGGTGGACGAAGCGACGGGCGAGCCGCTCGACCCCGCGAACGTCGTCCCCGCGGCCGGCCCCGGGTTCCCCGGCGGCGCCCGGCTGGCGCGCGAGTGGTTCCAGCCGACGCAGGCAGACGAAAGGAGCTCTTCGTGAAGGCCCTCCCCCGCTCCCTGGTCGCGGCTTCGCTGTCCTTCTGGACGGCAGCCTGCGGCATCTCGACTCCATTTCGCGGGCCGGGCGTCCGCACCGACGGCCACGTCGCGTTGCCCGAGGACCAGCGCGTCGTCGTCGCCCTGACCTACGCCGTCCTCTCCGATGACCGCGGCCCCTTCGACCGCTACATCGGCTACGTGGCGGAGGACATGGACGCCCACGCCGGCCTGGTCGGGTTCTCGATCGGCAAGCGCATCTTCGGAAACGACGTCTGGACCATGTCGGTCTGGGAGGATCGCCGCTCCCTCGAGGACTTCGTCGAATCCGATCGCCACCAGCAGGCGATCCAGGCCGCCGGCTCGGCGATCGTCTCCCTGAAGACGAAGCAGCTCGAGCTTCCCGCTGGCGAGGTCCCCCTCACCTGGGAGCGCGCCTTCGCGCTGCTCGAGGTCGATGCAACCGCGCGCGGCCCGCGCGGCGCCGTCGGTGCCGGCCGATGAGGGCCCGCGACGCCCGACGCCTGCGCGAGCGATACGGCCCCTGGGCGGTCGTGACGGGAGCCTCCGAGGGGATCGGTCGCGAGATGGCGCGCACGTTGGCGCAGGCCGGCGTCCACCTGACCCTGGTGGCGCGCCGACGCGACGCTCTCGAGGCCCTCGCCGAGGAGCTGTCCGCGAGCCACGACGTCGCCGTCCGTGTGCTCGAAGCGGACCTCGCCGACCTCTCGGCCGTCGACCGGGTGGAGCGCGAGACGCGGGACCTGGACGTCGGGCTGCTCGTCGCATGCGCGGGCTTCGGCACGTCCGGCCCCTTCCTGGACCGTGCGCTCGAAGACGAGCTCGGCCAGCTCGACGTCAACTGCCGCGCCGTGCTCGCGATGAGCCACGCATACGGCAGACGCCTTCGCGAACGCGGCCGCGGAGGCATCGTCCTGATGAGCTCGCTCCTCGCGTTCCAGGGCGTGCCCAATGCGTCGCACTATGCGGCCACGAAGGCGTGGGTGCAATCGCTGGCGGAGGGCCTGCGCGGGGAGCTCCGCGACTGCGGGGTCGACGTGCTCGCCTCCGCTCCCGGGCCGATCCACAGCGGCTTCGCCTCCCGGGCCGGCATGCAGATGGGCATGGGCCAGGGGCCCGAGGTCGTCGCGCTCTCGACCCTCCGGGCCCTGGGCCGCCGGACCACCGTACGACCGGGATGGCTGTCGAAGTTCCTGGAAGCCTCGCTGAAGCTGCCTCGGCCGCTTCGCGTTCGCATCCTCACGCTCGTGATGGGCGGCATGACGGCACACCAACGCGGCTGACCCCGTGCCAGCGAGCCGAAGCCGTTGCATCCTTCCCCTCGGAGGAGACGACGCATTGGGCCGATGGCTGGGTGGCTTCGCGGGGATCGGCATCGGGCTGTGCCTTGGGCTCGCCGCCTCCGCCGCAGGGGCCGAGCGCTACGAGCTCGAGCCGGGCGCCTCGCGGGTCGGCTTCGAGGCCCGGCACCTCCACTTCCTGAAGCCGGTTCGCGGGCGGTTCACGGAGCTCGTCGGCAGCATCGAGATCGAGACCGACGAGAGCGGCGAGCTCGTCGCCACCGGCGTGGACGTGCGGATCGAGGCGGCGAGCCTCGACACGGGCATCACCCTGCGGGACGACCACCTGCGCTCGCGCTTCTTCGACACCGAGCAGCATCCGTGGATCCGCTTCGAGTCACGGCACCGCCTCACTCGCGGCGCGACGGCCCTCGACGGATGGCTCACCGTCAAGGGCGTTCGCCGCGAGGTGAGCCTCGCGCTCTCGGAGCTGGCCCCGGTGGTCGCGAGCGACGGACGCGAGGGGATCGCCTGCCTGGCGACCACGGTGCTGCACCGCCGGGAGTTCGACGTCGTCGAGAGCCTGGCCCGGGAGCCCGGAAGCATCTTCCAGGTGATGGGCCGCGGCGTGGACGGGCTGATCGACGACCCGGTCGTCGTGAAGATCCGCGTCGTCGCCTGGCCCTCTGAGCCCCTTGCTGGGCGCTAGCTAGTCGCGCGTCAGTCGGCGAGCGCGTCCATCCCGCCCGCCGCGCGCACCTTCCGCAGCCGCCTCCACTGCTGCAGGGAGACCCCCGTCACGAGCACCACGGTCCCGGGCAGCCAGTACTCCTCGGCGAGGCCCAGCAGCATCTCGATGGGCTCGCGGAGCCACTCGGCGAAGCCGACGATCAGGAGCATCCGCGCGATCAGGCCCAGTGCGGCGAGCCCCGCGAAGACTCCCAGGTGCATGCCCGAGATGCCGGCCAGCGTGCTCACCGTCGGGCCGGCGAAGACCAGCACCACCAGATGGCCGGCTCGGGCGAAGAGCCCCTCGAGCCAGCGGACGAAGCGGCCCAGCCAGGCATTCTGCTGCTCCAGCCACTCGACGCCGTAGGGCCCGAGCGCACGGCCGAGCTGGAAGCAGGCCAGGTAGAAGGCCATGCGTCGAAGCACGGCGACGGTGACGAACGCGAAGGGATCGACCGTGGGAGCGGCCAGCACCAGGTGCCGGCCGAGCGGGCTCAACGCGATCAGCAGCAGCGGTGCCTCGTTCACCAGCACCAGCGAGAAGGCGATGCCCAGGGCCGAGCAGAGCCCGAGCCCGCCCAGGATCCACAGACAGCGGCGGGCCAGCGCCCACTGCTGGGGCGTGATGCGCTCGTCGCCCGGTCCGTCGCCCGGTCCGGCGTCGTGTCCGGCGTCATGGTTCGGAGGGACGAGGGGCCCGGCCATCCAAGGAGCGTAACGGCTGGTTGTTAGCATGCGGCCGTCGTGGAAGAGGACGTCGAACGCAGCTCCGAGGAGGGAGAGGAAGCCTCGAAGGGGATCATCGTCGTGGGCGGAGGCGCGGCCGGCCTGATGGCGGCGCTCTTCGCCGCCCGGGGAGGTGCCGTGGTGACGCTCCTCGAGGGCTCTCGCGCCTGCGGCCTCAAGATCCTGGTGAGCGGGGGCGGGCGCTGCAACCTGCTTCCTGGCGCCTCGGAGGACGCCGACTTCTTCACGTCGGGCTCGAGGAACGTGCTGCGTCGGCTCTTCAAGACGTGGCGGCTCGACGACGTGATCCGCTTCTTCGAGGACGACCTGGGCATCCGCCTCGTGCTCGAAGAGGAGACGGGCAAGTGGTTCCCGAGCAGCCAGTCCGCCCGGGCCGTCCGCGACCGGCTGGTGGAGGCGGTGGAGGCCTCCGGCGCCCGCGTGCGGGTGGGCCACCGGGTCGAGGAGATCCGCCCGCGGCCCGGAGCCGGCGGATTCGAGGTGGCCGGCCACCGGGCCGGAGAGCCCTTTCGTCTGGAGTGCGCGCGGCTCGTGCTGGCCGCGGGTGGGCGTTCGCTGCCGAAGACGGGCTCGGACGGCGCGGGATACGCACTGGCCGCGAGCCTCGGCCACGGCCTGGTCCCGACGTACCCGGCCCTCGTGCCGTTGACCTCCTCGGATCGCGAGCTGCGCGAGCTCTCGGGCGTGGCGGCACCGGTCCGCTGGCAGGCCGTCGCCGGGGGAAAGCTGCGAGAGGAGCGCGAGCGCCCCTTGCTCATCACCCACCGCGGCGTCTCGGGGCCGGCGGTGCTGGATGCCAGTCACTGGATGGTGCGGGACGGGGCGGCCCTCCGCGTGGCCTGGGGCGCGCTCGACGAGGAAGGCTGGCGACGCCACCTCGTCTCCGAGTCGCGGCGGCGCGTGGACGCTCTGGTCGCAGACCGCGTGCCGCGCCGGCTGGCCGAGCTGCTGGTCGCGCGCGCAGGGATCCCCGGCCGCCTGCGCGCCGAGCAGCTGAACCCGAAGCAGTGGCGCCGCCTCCTGGCCGTGCTGTGTGCGAGCGAGATCCCCGTCGACGGCGACGAGGGCTACGCCAAGGCCGAGGTGACCGGCGGCGGGATCCCGCTCTCCGAGGTGAATCCGTCGACCCTCGAGAGCCGCCGCACACCCGGGCTCTACGTGTGCGGCGAGCTCTTCGACACCATCGGAAGGATGGGCGGATTCAACTTCCTCTGGGCCTGGGTCACCGGGCGCCTCGCCGGCGAGAGCGCCGCTCAGGCCGCCTGCGAAACCTGAAGGGGATCGGAGAAGTCGAGCTTCCGCGCCTCGAACTCGCCCCGCATCGCCCGGACGTCCGGGTGGAAGGTGTGGACGTCGCGCACGCTCCGGGTCGCGAGGTCGATCTGGAAGCCCTGGGCCAGATAGCCCGGAAGCAGACGCTCGGGCACCAGCCCCACGCGCAGCAGGTTCGGGATCACCGTCGCGGTCATGGGATCCGAGAGGCCCTCGAGATCGAGGTCCTCCGGGTGAGCGACCTCGGCCAGGAAGCGCGGCAGGAAGGTCTCGAGGTCGATGCCCGTCTCGGCGAGCACCTGGGCCTGGGACTGGAAGGCGGGCTTCCCCGCGCGGCCGCCGATCTTCGCGATGGCGTCGTAGGCCCAGTTCTCGAGGCGCACGCGGGCGTCCTTCGACAGCTGGGGAATGCGCTCCTCCAGCGTGAGCACTCCGTAGGCCACGTGGCGCGACTCGTCCTCGTGGACGCGCCCGATGAACTGCTTCAGCAGGGGCTCCACTGCGATGCGCTCGCCGAGCCGGAAGAACGAGAGCGCCACGCTCTCGAGGATCACCTGCATGCCGACGCACTTGGCCTCCCAGTCGGCCTCGGTCATCAGGGCCTGGACGATCGACTGCAGGTCGGGGTCGATCGGGTAGCGGCGGCCGTGGCGATCCAGGTAGCGGGCGAACACCTCGACGTGTCGCGCCTCGTCCATCACCTGCACCGCCGCCCCGAACTTCCCGTCCATGTCCGGCACGCAGTTCACCAGCTGGCCGCAGGTCATGAGCGCCGCCTGCTCCCCGTGGAGGACCTGGGAGATGAGGAAGAGCGAGGCGCCCTTGAACAGCGCGTGCTGCTGGTCCTCGGGCAGCTCGTTCACGCAAGTGAGCCGGGACAGGAAGTCGTGCCGGCGATCGAGCACGTCGGCCTCGGGGTCGAAGTGGCGCCAGTCCACGTCGAGCTCGGCGTTCCACTGGTGGCGCTTGGACTTGCTGTAGAGCGACTCGAGGCGATCGGCCTCGAGCTCGTAGCCGTCCTTGAAGACGGCCTGCAGCAGGGTGTCGGTCTCGAATCGATGCAACGGAGTTCCTCGTGTGGGGCGCGAACCCAACTTACCGATCGGTAAGTGCCCGAGGCAAGCGAAATCGACCCCGTTTCCCGCCGCCGGTCCGCGCTCCCCTCGGGGGAAGAGATCGGGGCGGTCAGGCGCCGGATTGCTCGCGCAGGAGCTCGCTGAGCAAGGCCCGGAGCTTGGCCGGAGGTACGGGCTTGGGCAGGTAGTGATGGCCGCTGGCCCGGATCTCGCCGAGGGTGCGCGCCTTGGCCTCGCCGCTCACGACCACCGCGGGGACCTCGTGGCCCATGCTCTCGCGCACCGCCCGGATCACGTCGATGCCGTTCTCGCCCTCGCCCAGGTGATAGTCGGCCACGATCAGGAAGGGTCGCTCGCCGGGCGTCTCGTCGCCGAGCGCATCCAGCGCCTGGGCGAGGCTCTGGGCCTCGATCACGTCGCACCCCCAGGACGCGAGCAGCCCGCCCATGGCAGCGACGACCGAGGGATCGTCGTCGACGACCAGCACCCGCGCGCGCCCCAGGTCCGGCACCCGGATCGCCGGCTCGACGACCGACCCGGGGCGAGTCGTCCGCGCCATCGGCACCGTGACCCGGAACACCGAGCCGCGCCCGGGTGCGCTCTCGATCTCGATCTCGTGCCCGAGCAGCCGCGCGGTGCGCTCGACGATGGAGAGCCCCAGGCCGAGCCCCTCGCTGCGCTCGCGCCGTCCGAGCTGGACGAACTCGCCGAACACCTCCTGCTGTCGGGCGGGCGGGATGCCGGGCCCCGTGTCCGCGACCTCGATGGCCAGGCGACCGTCGCGCGCTTCGGTCCGCAGGTGCACCTCGCCGCGCTCGGTGTAGCGCACGGCATTCGAGAGCAGGTTCGAGACGATGCGGTTGAGCAGGATCGGATCGCTCTCGACCTGCGCCTCCACCGGGTCGAAGCGCAGAGCCAGCCCCTTTGCGCCGGCGGCCTCGCTCCACTCGACCGCCAGGCGAGCCAGCTCCGGGCCCACGTCGTAGACGCGCGGCTCCGCCTCGACGGCGCCGGCCTCGAGACGCGACAGATCGAGCAGGGTGTCGAACTGATCGGCCAGGGCCTCGGTGGACCGCTCGATCTGGCCCACCAGCTCGGCGTCGGGCCCTTCTCGCGCGCGCTCGGCCAGACGGTGCACGAAGAGCAGCAGCGCGTGGAGCGGCTGACGCAGATCGTGGCTGGCCGCCGCCAGGAAGCGCGTCTTCGCGCGGTTCGCCGCCTCGGCCGATTCCTTCAGGCCGCGCAGCTCCTCGGCGCGCTCGCGCTCGCTCTCGGCCACGGCGCTCGCGCGCAGTCGCAGCAGCTCGGCCGACGCCTTCTCGGCGGCCGCACCCAGCAGCAGCAGCTCGCCGCCGGGGAAGACGTCCTGGCTGTGCTTGGGGCCGAGCAGGAGGAAGGCCGCGAGATCCTTCCCGCGGCGCACGGGCAGCAGCACGGCGGCGGCTTCGGACGCGAGCGCCTCCTCTTCATCGACCGAGAGGTCGGGCACGCGCATGGCCAGCTCCCGGCTCGATGGCGTCATGGGAACCGGGTCGCGCTCGAGCGCGCGTACGAGCGGGCCATCGGAGGCGAAGCGCACCGCACTCTCCCCGGACGCGAAGGCATCGCCCGTGGGCTGGCCAACAGGCTGGCCCGTGGGCTGGAACAGGGCGGCGTGCTCGAGGCGCAGCAGCTCCCGGATGCGCCCCTGGAGCAGCGTCAGCACCTCCTCGCCCCGATCGCAGTCGGAGAGATCCCGGATCAGCGCACCGAAGCCGCGCTCGAGGGTGGCTCGCTCGGGAAAGAAGAACCCCTCGAAGACGGGCCGCAGCCTGGCACCGACGGGCACCGCGACCATGGCGAGCCCGACCGCCACCAGCAGGTGTCCGGTGCTGGCCTCGACCGAGAGCGCCTCGGCCAACACGCCGCCGAGGAGGGGAACGGCCGCGAAGCTCGCCCCGACCGCGGTGATCAACGCGAGCGTGTAGGCCGCGGCGGCGGGCAACACGCGATCGATGTCGAGGAGACCCTCCCGCTGGATGGAGACGAGGATGCCGAGCGGCAGCGCAGGACCGAGGAGCGACGCCGTCTGGAACAGCACCTGATGGGTGATGGGGGGAAGCCCGAGCGCCGGCGCCGTGAGCGCGAGGATCATCGGGACGGTTGGCATCGCGAGCCCCAGCAGCACGAACTTCGCCCGCCGACGTCCGAGCGGATAGGAATGGCGGAAGTTGTGGGCGAAGACGAAGAGCCCCGTCGAGAAGAGCGCGATGTCGGAGACGATCGTCCAGGTCGGGAGCCACACGGGCGGCAGGCCGTAGCCGGTGACGTAGGGGATGCGCGAGAGCCAGAAGATGGCGCCGATCCCGACCAGCCACTGGGGCGCGCGCTTCTCCTCGGGCATCTCGCGCGGGAAGGCGATCACGAGCCGCAGCAGCAGGAACACCGCGATCTGCCCCACCAGGTAGAAGACCGCGTAGTGCGCGTAGGTCTTCCAGACCGGGCCTCCGTAGAAGGGCAGCTCGAAGATCGCCATGGCCATGAAGGCGCTGAAGAGGGCGCGGCTCTCGACGTCGCGGGGCGAGCGCACCAGCACGAAGAGGCCGACGAGCGCGAGCGAGATCAGCGCCGGCAGCCGGAACGTGAGCACCCCCTTGCCGCTGATGTCGAGGCTCGTCTCGCGACGCTCGCCGTCGCGCTCGTAGACGATCGGCACCCGGCCCCCGTCACCGGCGGCCTCGAGCACCGTGGCCTCGAACTGGAAGAAGCCCTGCCCGGCCACGTCGACGCCGCCGGCCGAGATCACCCGATCGCCTCGCTGGAGCTCGGAGCTGCCTCCCCCGCGGGCACCGCCCACCATCGGGTAGGGGCTCCCCTCCTGGTAGACGACGTAGGCCGGGAGCCCGCCCGCCCCGGTGCGGGAGAGCTCGTCGACGTGGAGGCCGAGCACCACCAGGAAGACCGGGGTGACGGTCAGCAGCAGCAGCCAGTCGACGGGGGAGAGCCGGGGTTCGCGGCGCGAGGCCATGCCGGGAGAGTAGGCTGGCGGGCCCCCGGGCCGGCATCGGCCATATGGACGAG
The DNA here is from genome assembly GCA_030065975.1 of Myxococcota bacterium. Taxonomy (GTDB): domain Bacteria; phylum Myxococcota_A; class UBA9160; order UBA9160; family UBA6930; genus JASJCN01. The sequence goes on along the minus strand of JASJCN010000076.1, from coordinate 15,847 downwards.
GGGACGAGGGGACGAGGGGACGAGGGGAGGAGGGGACGAGGCCCGGACGCGGGGACGAGCCGCGGAGCCTCCGGGGCGCCGGGCTACTCCTCGTCCGGCAGCTTGAGGCCGAGCTCCCGGGCCGTGACCGCCGCCTCGGTCCGGTTGGTGACGTCGAGGGCCTCGAAGATCGCCGCCAGGTGAGCCTTGACCGTACCCTCCGCGATCGAGAGCACCGAGCAGATCTCGCGATTGGTGAGCCCCCGCGCGATCAGGCTCAGGACCTCGAGCTGGCGCGGGGTGAGCAGGTCCGCCCGCTCGCGGCGCCGGACGGTCCAGCTCTCGGCCGGCGCCGCCGGCGCGGCAGAGAGGGCCGCCTGGGGCACGTACACGCCCCCGGCCATCACGAGCTGGAGCGCGGCGCGCATCTCCTGCTCGCTCGAGGCCTTGGGGATGTAGCCCGCGGCGCCGTCGTCGAGGGAGGCGCGGATCTCGATCGAGCTCTCCTCGCCCGACACCATCACCACCGGCAGGGCGGGCTGGGCCTGCCGCAGCTCGCGCAGGCCGGCGCGCCCGTCCATGCCCGGAAGGTGCATGTCGAGGAGCGCGAGATCGAGGTCCGGGTGCTCGCCGGCAAGGCCGAGCGCCGCCTCGACGGCCTCGGTCTCGATGAGCTCCGCGTCGGGATACAGATCCTCGAGAACCATGCGGAGTCCCGCACGGAAGACGGCGTGGTCGTCGCAGATGAGGATCTTCAAGCGGAAATGGGGCCCCGGAACAAGATAGCCGAGCCGCGCCCCTGGACCGGCGCCTGGGGTAGCGTTCGATCGAGGAGGCGCGATGAGGCTCGAAGGACGCGTGGGAATCCTGGTGGGTGCCGGGCAGACGCCGGGAGAGACCATCGGCAACGGACGCGCAACGGCCCTGGCCATGTGCCGCGAGGGCGCGCGGCTTCTGCTGGTCGATCGCGAGCCCGACTCCCTCGAGGAGACCCGCGGGCTGATCCGCGACGAGGGGTTCGATGCCGAGACGCTGGTGGCCGACGCCGTGGACGAGGACGCGTGCCGCGAGATGGTCGAGCAGGCCACCCGGCGCCTCGGCCGCGTGGACCTGCTCCACTACAACGTCGGAATCGGGCGCGGAGACCGCGAGCTCTCGACGCTGCGCATCGAGGACTGGGACCTGATCTTCGACGTGAACCTGCGCGGCTTCTATCTCGCCACGAAGTACGCGCTGCCGGTGATGCGGGAGCAGCAGTCGGGCGTGATCCTCGGTGTCTCGTCGGTCGCAGCCATCGCCTCCACGCCGCTCATGGCCTACAAGGCGTCGAAGGCGGGAATGAACGCGCTGGTGCAGTCCCTGGCCGTGCTCGAGGGACGCAACGGCATCCGCGCCAACGCCATCCTGCCCGGATTGATGGACACGCCCATGGCCATCGAGCCCCAGGCAAAGGCGCGCGGCATGGACCGCGAAGAGGTGCGCGCCCAGCGTCACCGCGCCGTCCCCCTCGGCCGCAAGATGGGGACGGCCTGGGACATCGCGAACGCCGCCGTCTTCCTCGCATCGGACGAGGCCCGCTACATCAGCGGCGTGTCGCTCCCGGTCGACGGCGCGCTGTCGGCCAGGGTGGGCGGCTAGCCCACCGCGCTCGCGAGCTTGGTGGTGGCGATCAGCCGGGAGTCGCAGAGCCCCGCCTTCCGGTGATGCGCGATGGCCAGATAGTCTGGGCGGCTCACCATCTCGAAGAAGGACCTGCGCGACGGGTACTCGACCAGGACCGCGTCGTGCCACTGCTCTCCGTCGGGCGCGATGACGGTCGCCTGGACGGCGCCCATGAAGAGGATGCGGCCGCCGGCCTGGGCGATCATCGGACCCACGCCGGCCCCGTAGCGCTGGTAGGCATCCCGCCCGCTGCACGGCGTGGTGTCGAGCGACTCCGGCGCGTCGGCCGGGTAGTCGGCCTGCTCGCGGTAGCGAAGCAGGTTGATCATCACGATCGGCCCCGGGCTCTCCTCCGCCGCCAGGAAAGCCTCGACGATCTGCGGATCCGGCTCGATCGTTCCCATCCTCCACCCCCTCCGCCGGTGCCGGCGCGGGGCTATTCTAGTGCAGAGGAGCAACCCGTGGACCCGCATCTCGCCGAGCCCGAGCCGTCCTGGCAGGGTGAAGACCCGACCCGGCCCGACGTCGCGCAGGCCGAGGACCCGTTTCCCGGCCTGCGGCGCATGTGGACGATCGCGCCGGTCAACCACACGCCCGCCGGGCTGTGGCGGCTGTACCGCCATCGCGACGTGATCCGCGTGCTGCGCGAGCTCCCGGCTGGTGTGCGGCGGCGCGACGGCACGCGCGCCCCGGGTGCCATGGGCGGCGGCGGTGGTGCGCAGGAGGAAGGCGGCACCTTCATGCTCCAGCAGGACCCGCCCAACCACACGCGGCTCCGCAAGCTCGTGAGCAAGGCCTTCACGCCGCGCGCGATCGAGCGCTGGCGGCCCCGGACGCGCGAGATCACGACCGAGCTGCTCGAGCCCGCGTTCGAAGCGGGTCGCATCGACGTGATGGAGGAGCTCGCCCTGCCGCTCCCCTCCCAGCTCATCTGCGAGATGCTCGGGGTGCCCGTCGCCGACCGGAAGCTCTTCACCGACTGGACCACCCGCGGCATCCACATCCTGCGCGGCCAGTTCCTCTCTCCCGAGGAGCGCGCCGACGTCGTGGACGCCATCGATCACCTGGCGGGCTACTTCACCGAGCTGATCGCCGAGCGCCGCGGAAGCCTCACCGACGACCTGCTCTCCTCGATGATCCGCGCCGAGGAGGAAGGCGACCGCCTGACGCAGGAGGAGCTGCTCGTCCAGTCGATCGGGCTGCTGGCCGCGGGGTTCGAGACGACCGTCGGGCTGATCGGCCTCGGAGCGAAGAACTTCGCGCGCTGCCCCGAAGCCCAGGCCGAGCTGCGTGGCGAGCCCGGGCTGATCGCCTCGGCGGTGGAGGAGTGCCTGCGCTTCGAGGGACCGATCGGCATGACGACCCGTGTGCTCCACGCCGATGCCGAGTTCGACGGCCGCGTGATTCCCGCCGATACGACGGTTTGGCTCTCGCTCTGGTCGGCCAATCGCGACCCCGAGTTCTTCGACGAGCCCGACCGCTTCGACGTCCGCCGGGACCCGAATCCCCACCTCGCTTTCGGAGGCGGCACGCACCTGTGCCTGGGCGCCCACCTGGCCCGCATGGAGACCCAGGAGGCCCTCGGCGCGCTCGTGCTCGGAAGCACGGCGCTCGAGCCGGAGTTCGAGACCGTCGAGTGGGGCCCCTCGCTCTTCCGCGTACCGGCGACCCTGCCCATGCGCCTCCGCCCAAGCTGAGCGCCGAGTGAGGCGGGGCGTCGACCCGGCGGAAGCGGAGCTCCTCGCCTGGCTCGGGACGGACCCGACGCGCCTCCTCGGCGAGGGAGGCGAGGCGCGGGTGTTCGCGCTCGACACGGCGCGCGTCGTGAGGGTGCATCGCGCGGGGACCGACCCGAGCCGCGTGGCAGCCCGCACGGCGCTGCTCGACGAGCTCGCCGGCGGGGAGTGCGCCCTCCCCGCCCTTCCCTTCGCCATCCCTCACGTTCTCGAGGTGCGCGAGCGAGCGGGCCGGCTCCTCAGCATCGAGGCACGCCTGCCCGGGCGCGACATGATGCAGGCCCTCGACGGGATCCGTGGCGAAGCGAGGGAGGCGCTCGTCCGGAGCTACCTCGAGGCGGCCGCGCGGGTGGGCGACCTGCCGCTCCTGCGCCCGACGTTCGGCGACCTCATCGCGAAGCGTCCCCTGCGACGAGACCGTTTTCGCGACTACCTGCGCGATCGGGCGGCCGTCGGCCTGGCCCGCGTCGGCTGGGACGTCGATCCGGAGGCGCTCGCGCGCGCGCTCCCCGAGCCCGACCGGGGCGCCCTCGTCCACATGGACCTCTTCCCCGGCAACGTGCTCGTCGAAGGCGAGCGGGTCACGGCCGTCCTCGACTTCAGCGTGGTCTCGCTGTTCGGCGACCGGAGGCTCGACCCCCTGGCCGCCACGGCCTACCTGGCCCCGGAGATCACTCCGGCCGCCTCGGCGCGAGACGTCCGGATCGCCCGCGAGTGGCTCGCGAGCCGCGGGCTCGGCGACTGGCTCGTCGCCGCCACCCGCTGGCTCGCGGCATTCTGGTGCCCGGCCGTGGACGACGCGCGCCTGCACGGGTGGTGCCGGCGCATCCTCCTCCAGGGCGACTCGGATCCCGCCTAACGGCAGTCCGAACCCGAAGACGCCGCTAGCGGCAGTCCGAACCCGAAGACGCCGCTAGCGGCAGTCCGAACCGGCCGGGAAGCAGAAGGGCAGCTCGTTGCTCATGAGCCCGTCCTCCGACTGCACCTGGAGCAGGTGCATCCCCGTAGCGAGGCTCGACGAGAGCGTCACGACCAGATCGTTCGTCGCCACCGAGTCCCGGCCCGCAACCATGCAGGTCGTGTCCCCGCCCATGCTGATCGTCGCACCGCCGTCGATGGCCCCGTTCACGAGCACCGTGTCGGCGGTCGTCACGTGGGCCCCCTCGATCAGCAGCTGGGTCCCGGACGGCAGCGCCGGGTCGCCGGTCACGCCGGTCCCCGTGCCGCAGTTGGCGCCGCGCGAGGCGATCAGCGGCTGGGGCACGTCCTCGCTCACGCCCGTCGGCAGCGTACCCGTGAGGGTCACGTTCAGATCCCCGACCTGTGCCGCGGCCAGCAGCTCACCACGGGTGAAGGTGGTCAGATCCATCGGGTAGTTGTCGTCCTCCGCCGAGTAGGAGATCACACCCGGGAACCCGAGGTACTGGCCCGCGCCCCGGAGGTTGATGCCGCCGCGGGCGTCCGCCTCCTCGAGAGCCGTGAGCAGCGCCTCCGTCGCGGCCTGCTCCGCCCCCGTGGTGGTCCGCTGGTTCAGGGTGACCTGCCGGCCGACGGCTCCCGAGTGGCCGTTGGTGGCCTCCTCGGTCATCTGCTGGAAGGGCCCCTGGTCGGCGTTGTAGGCGACCTTGAAGAGCAGGAAGGAGGAGCTCAGGGTGGCCTCCTCGCTCAGCCCGTCCGCGGGGTCGTAGGGGAACTCGGTCGGCGGCGCCGTGAAGCCTCCGAAGTCGATCCCGAACTGGGCCAGCACCATGAGCGGCTCGACCAGGGTGATGCCCATGGAGAACTGCAGGTAGCGGTCCATCATGCCGCGCATGGTGGGCGCCTCGAAGGTGCCCACCACCTCGGAGGTGGTCGCCGCGCCGAGGGGCAGCTCGTGACAGCCGGCGTCGGAGTCGGCGCAGGTGCTCACCGTGGAGCCGCCGACCAGGCTCGAGACGCCGCCCTGGTCCATGAAGAACTCCTTGAAGCCCGTCTTCGCCTCGGCGGTGAGCTGGTCGTCGATCGGGCGCATGCGCGCGACCGGGTAGCTCACGCGCCGCAGGAAGACGGCCATGTCCTTGCGCTCACCTTCCGTGAGCTGGCCGACGCCGCCCGAGGGCCCGACGTCGCAGCCGTCGATCTGGTCGCACATCACGCCGCTGAGCGCCGCCTCGACCAGCTGGCGCATGCAGTCGCCGTTCGGCGGGTTCGGGAAGATGGCGTCGCCCTTGCTGCCGTCGGTCACGTCGCGGTCGCAGTTGGGGGCCGCCAGGGGGTTGGCCGCGCCGGTCTGGGGACCCACGCTGCCGTTGCCGTTGCCCCAGGGATCGCCGAGCTCGCCGCCCCAGTGGAGCGGCTCCGTGTCGCGCAGGCCCTTGATGGGCTGGGTCGTGCGCGGCTCGGCGCCGTCGCCGCAGCCGAGCAGCGGGCACTCGGCACCGATGCGCCAGAGCAGCTGATCGGTGTGCGAGTCGGGGTGGCAGCTGCCGCACGAGAAGTTGCCCGAGTCGGAAGCGAAGGCGTCGTTGAAGGCGATGCGCCCGCGCCGCACGGCGTCGGGGGTCGGATCGTCGCCGACGGGAATCGACGCGACGCTCTGCAGGCTCGACGGGTTGCTCGCGTTCACGACCTCCACGGTGTTCGAGAGGGTGTTCAGCACGTAGGCGGTCTGGGCCGCGCCCTGGCCGTCGGAGACGACGAGCACGTCCTTCGGGAGCGACCCCACGTCGAGGCGGTCGAGCACGTTGCCCGCGGCGTCCATCGAGAAGATCCGATGCGTGCCCATGGCCGTCGCGACCAGGGTCTGGCCGTCGCCCGAGATGTCGATCCCGTACGGCGTGGCCAGGGCGATCGAGCGGTTCGGGGTCGCCGGGTCGAGGTCGACCGTGGTGGCCACGTCGCAGCTCGCGCCGGCGACGCCGCAGTCGAGCACCTGGACCAGGTTGTCGAACATCTCGTTGTCGAGGTCCGAGAGCGCGCTGTCGTGGTCGCCGTTCTCCCGGTTCCGCGCGTCGGTCACGGTGAGGTAGACGCGATCGTTCGCGTCCACGGCCAGGCCGTAGAGGAGCGTGCCGACGCCGGTCACGGTCTTGATCAGGCCGTCCGTCGCGGTGTCGAATACGAACAGATCGCGGTCCGGGAGGTTGGGGTTGGTGGTGATGTTCTTGACCGAGGCCGGGAGGTTCGGGTCGGTCGCGAAGTCCACGAAGTCGAGCAGGCCCATCGAGCACGGCGAGCCGATCTGCCCATCGCCTTCGAGGTTGGCGCACACCGAGAGCTGGGACTGGTTGTAGGACTCGAAGGCGGCGACGTAGAGCCGGCCGTTGGCGACGCGCATGGCACGCGGGTCCTGGGCCGTGATGTCGAGCAGGCCGGTCACGGCGTAGGTCGCGGTGTCGATGATCGCGACCTGGTTGCGCGAGGAGAGCGAGACGTAGGCCTTGGCATCGTTCGCGAACGCGACGGCCACCGGCTCGTCGAACTCCGTGACGCCGCCGTTCAGGGTCTGGATCGTCTCGGTCACCTGCAGGAAGGAGGGGCTCGCCGGGTCGGTGACGATCACGCTCACGCTGTCGGACACGTGGTTGGCGACCCAGGCCTCGCTGCCGTCCGGCTTGAAGGCGATGCCGACCGGCTCCATCCCGACCGTGACCTGCTGGATCACCGTGTTCGAGCCGGTGTCGATCACGTCGACGAGACCGCTGGTGGTGCTCGCGACGAGCAGCAGGCTGCCGTCGGGCGAGAGCGCGAGCGGCCGCGACTGCGGGCTCGCGAACGTGAGGTGGCCGGCCTGTTCGTGACGCTTGAGCGAGGCGGCGGCCGGCAGGGCCACGAGCAGGGCGAGGATCGAGAGAGCGAGGGTATGGAGCACGCGACGAGCGGACATGGAGCCTCCGCGGGACGTGATTCGTCTACGCGCCAGGGCCGGGACGCCGAGCCGGAGTGCTCCGGAGCGGACGCCGCGTCGTCGGGGCGCAGACGACGGTCTCCCGCTGAACGTACGTTCAATGGAACGCCGGGTATTATTACACAGCGCGGGGACCCGCCCACCCCGCGCGACGGTCTCCGCTGTCCAAGAGCTGTCCAACGGAGCCGTCTAAGGCAGGGGAATTGCGACGCGGAAGGCGGTCCCGTGGCCCGTCTTGCTGTCGACGGTGACCTCTCCGCCGTGCCGATCGGCGATGGCGCGCACGGTCGCCAACCCGAAGCCCCGGCCCCCGGGCTTGGTCGTGAAGTAGGGGTCGAAGATCCGGGCCTGGGTCGCGGCATCCATCCCCGGCCCGTCGTCGCGCACGACGAGCACGGCACGGGATCCCCCGGGCCCCCTCTCCGACAGCGTCTCGAGCGCGATCGAGCCCCCCGACCCGACGGCGTCCCGCGCGTTGAGAACGAGATTGAGCAGCAGCCGTTCGAGCTCGGGCGCGCTTCCCGAGAACGCGGAGGGCTCGGCCTCGAGCGTGCGCGTGATGCGCACTTCGGTCGGAACCAGGCTCGCGATCGCCGATCCGGCACCCTCGACCACCTCGTTCCAGCTCGTGGCCGAGCGCGGCTCGCTCTCGCCGCGCCGGAAGCGCAGCAGCCGCTCGACCATCCCCTCGGCGCTCTCGGCCACCGAGGCGATCTCGTCCAGCGCGGTCCGCGCGCCGGTGGGAAGGCCGGGCTCCGCGCGGGCCAGGGACAGGTTCCCGGTGATGGCCGTGAGCAGGTTGGAGAAGTCGTGGGCGGTGCCGCCCGCCATCCGGCCGAGGGCCTCGAGCTTCTCGCCCTCGTGCAGGCGCCGCTCGAGCTCGCGAGACCGCGCGTCGTGTTCGCGCAGCGAGCGGGTCTGGCTCGCCACCTCGCGGCGCAGCAGGAACGCCCAGCCCCCGAGCCAGGCGAGCAGACCCAGCAGCCCCGCGCCGACGGCCAGGACGCGCCCCAGCGGCACCCCCTTCGGCTTGAGGACGCCGAACCAGGCGTCCCAGATGCGGTCGTACTCGCCACTGGCACGGATCCGGGCCAGTCCGTCGTCGATCGCCTCCCGCGCGTCCCTCTGCCCCGTCGCGAAGGCGATCCGCAGCTTCTTCTCGCCCAGCGGCTTCCCGATCGAGTGCAGACCCGCGAGCTTCTTGTGCCGGATCGTGTACAGCCCGAGGGTCTCGAGGGTGACCACCGCATCCCCTCGTCCCTCGGCCAGTGCGTCGAGAGCCTCCTCCGAGCTCGGCCACTCCTCCAGCTCGAACTTCCAGTCCTTCTCCTGGTACAGGTCCGCGTAGAGGCTGTCCTCCGCGACGAGGACGGTGCGTCCGCGCAGGTCGGCGCCCGAGCGGATCGGCGTGCCCTCGCGAACGAAGGCCGTGTGGTTGACCCAGGCGATCGGCCCCGAGAAGAGCAGGTACGCCCGGCGCGCGTCGGTCTTGAACACTCCCGGGCTCGCGTCGAGCGTGCCCTCCTCGAGGCGCTCCCGGATGTCCGGCCAGTCGAGGACGACGAGCTCGTAGGCGAGGTCCTCGGCATCGGCGGCCGCACGGAAGATCTCCACGTCGAAGCCGGTGGGTCGCCCCTCGCCGTCGAGGAACTGATGGGGCGGGTAGTCCGGATCCACTCCGACCCGGAGCACCGCCTGCTCCGCAGCGAGAGGCGGCGGCGCGAGCAGCAGGAAGGGCAGCGAGAAGAGGATCCGGCGGGTGGCGACGAGCCCGCGCATGGGGCGGCACCTCGGCAGGGGACGGGACGAGACTAACCCAGTCATCGGGCTACAGTGCACCCGCATGCAGTGGAAGGCCTCGCGGACTGCCCTCCTCTTCGTCGCCGCGCTCGTCCTCGCCGGGCCGGCAGCCGGCCAGGTGCCGATCGCGGAGGTGCTCTCGGAGCCCTTCCACGGAGACCTGGCGCAGATCGCCCAGCGCGGACACCTGCGGGTGCTCACGACCTACAGCCGGACCCACTACTTCCTGGACGGGCCAAGGCCTCGCGGCGTTGCCTACGAGGGAATGGAGGCCTTCCGCAAGCAGCTCAACGCGAAGCTCGGCCGTAAGAGTCGTCCGATCGCCTTCCTCTACATCCCCGTCCCGCGAGATCGGCTGATCCCGGCCCTGGCCGAGGGGCTGGGCGACGTGGCGGCCGCGAACCTCACCATCACCCAGCGCCGTCTGGCCCAGGTCGACTTCGCCGACCCCTTCTTGAAGAACGTGCGCGAGGTGGTGGTGACGGGCCCCGGCGCCGCGGCCCCGACCTCCACCCGGGACCTGGCCGGCCGCACGCTCTTCGTGCGGGAGTCGGCGACCTATCACGAGAGCCTGGTCGCTCTCAGCCGGAGCCTCGAGGCCGAGGGGCTGCCGCCCATCGACATCGAGCTGGCTGCGGAGCACTTCGAGGACGAGGACATCCTCGAGTTCGTGAGCGCCGGCCTCTACGACGCGACGATCGTCGACGAGCACAAGGCGAAGCTCTGGGCCGACGTCCTCGACGGGCTCGTGGTGCACCGGGACGTGGCCGTGGCCGAGCACGGCGAGATCGCGGCGGCCGTACGCAAGACGGCTCCGGATCTTCGCGCGGCGCTCAACGACTTCACCCGGGAGCACAAGCGCGGGACCCTCTTCGGGAACGTCCTGTTCAAGCGCTACCTGCAGCAGAACCGTTGGGTGCGGAGCCCCGCCGCCGCCGCCGAGCGACAGCGCTTCCTCGAGCTGCTCGCGACCTTCGAGGCCTACGGCAAGCGCTACGACTTCGAGCCGCTGCTGCTGGCGGCCCAGGGCTACCAGGAGTCCGGCCTCGACCACGACGTGCGGAGCGCGGCGGGCGCCGTGGGCATCATGCAGATCCTGCCGTCCACCGCGCGTTCTCCCGAGGTGGGCATCCCCGACATCGACGACGTCGAGTCCAACATCCACGCCGGGGCGAAGTACCTGCGCTACCTGGTCGACCGCTACTTCTCCGACCCGGAGATCCCGGAGCACGACCGCGTGCTGCTGGGCATGGCGGCCTACAACGCGGGGCCGGCCCGCGTGCGTCGCCTGCGTGCCGAGACGGCCGAGGCCGGACTCGACCCGAACCGGTGGTTCGGCAACGTCGAGATCATCGCGGCCAAGCGCATCGGACGCGAGACGGTCCAGTACGTGGGGAACATCTCCAAGTACTTCATCGCGTACCAGCTGCTGGACGAGCGCGGCCAGCTCCGGGCCCGGCCGGGCCGCAAGGGCGCCCCCGGCTAGCCCGCCCTAGGCGATGATGCGCGCGATCGGCGGCACGTCGGGGAGCGCCGCCTCCGCCAGCTTGATCAGCTCCTCCATGGCCGTTCCCACGCGATCGGCGAGCCGACATGCGTCGGAGAGCCGCTCCGGACAGGCGAGCACGCCCACGTCGAGAGATCCCGCGTAGGACATCACGGTGATGTTCACCCCGACCCCATCCATGAGCGGACCGTGAGGATGCAGCGCGTGCACGGTACGGCCGAAGAGCGAGAGCGGCTCGGGAGGTCCCGGCACGTTCGAGATCACCACGTTGCACAGCGGGCGGTGGGCGCGCACCAGCCCGAGGCGTCCGTACCAGTCGAAGGCGCGTGAGGCCATGCCCGGCGGCAGCAGCTCGGCGAGTGACGCCAGGGTGCCGGCGCCCATCGAGGAGTGGAAGCGCTTGGCCGCGCGCGTGGCGCGACGCACCTCGGACAGCTGATGCAGCGGATCGTCCACGTGCACGGGAAGGTGGGTGAGGAACGCCGAAATGCGATTGCCGCAGTCCGCCGGGTCGTCGAGGCTGCGCGTCGAGACGGGGACCGCCGCGACCAGGGGCTCGCGCGGAAGCTCGCCCCGCTCGAGCAGCTCGCCCTGGAGTGCCCGGGTGCAGGCAGCGAGTACGACGTCGTTCATGGTCCCGCCGAACGCGTCGCGCACGGCCTGGATCCCGCCCACCTCGGTGCGCGCGTACGCGACCACGCGGCGCGTCGAGAGCGGGCCCCCGAGCTCGGTCGTGGGAGCCTGGAACGGCAGGGCCGCATCCCGGAGTGGCGCGTCCGCCGCGAGCGCGTCCCGCGCGAGCTCGCGTGCCGCCGAGCCCGCCTCGCGGGCGGCCCGGCCACAACGTGCGGGCACCTCTCGCAGTCGCGCGAGGCCCTCTCCGAAGAGGCTCGCGGCGTCCGGGAGCCGGGCTTCGGACCGGGGCCCGAAATCGGAGGAAGCGGATGCCTCCCCTGCGCGGTCGAAGAGATGCAGCAGGGCGGCCGCACCGGAGACGCCGTCCATGGCGGCGTGATGGGCCTTCACCACGAGCCCCGTTCGGCCGTGCTCGAGCCCGTCGATCACGACGATCTCGAACAAAGGGCGGGATCGATCGAGACGCAGGCGCGCGATTCCGCTCACCACACGCTCGAGGGCCGCGTCGTCGCCGGGCGCCGGGGCCTGGATGCGCCGGACGTGGCTGCGCAGATCCAGGTCCGGATCCTCGATCCAGACGGGGTGTCCCATCCGGAAGGGAAGCTCGGCGAGGCGCCTGCGGAAGGCGGGCAGGTCGGGCAGACGTGAAGCCACCCGCTCGATCAACGATTCGTCGTCGACGGGCCCTTCGACCACCAGGGTGGCCAGGACGTTCATCGGGGTGCGCTCGGTCTCGGCGTAGAGGAACGTGGCATCGAGTCCCGAAAGCGGCTTCATGTCGGCCCTCCTTGGCATCCCGCGGCATCGTCGCCGGCACCCGAGAGAGCGCAGTGCAAGGGCCGTGCCCCGCCGGGCGCGTAGGCTGCAGAGCCGGGGGCGGCTGCATTGGGTCGAGAGCGGCTCGGCTGGGGCGCCGCCGCTCGGCGCGCTGCTCAGCGCGTGAGCACCGGCGCGATCAATCGGAGGCGGGGCTGGTCGGCCGGAACTCGGAGAGGCGCCGGCACGCCTCCTGGAAGCCGAGGTCGCAGCCACGGGCAACCAGCGCCGCTCCGCGCTCGGTGTCGCTCGGCATGCCCACGCCCCGATACACGAAGGCCCCGAGCTTGGCGCAGGCGATGCCCTGACCGTTCTCGCACTCGACCGAGAGCAGCAGGTCGAGATGGCCACAGGCGCCGAGCCGCTCCTCCTGGCACGCGGTCTCCCAGAAGCGGGAGTCTCGGGAGGGATGGTCGGGTGCGAAGGTGCCGGTGGCATAGAGTGCCCCGAAGAAGGCGATCCAGACGGTCATGTAGGTGGCGTTGGCGCGGGCGGGCGGAAGCGCGAGTCGCTCGGGGATCGCCGTCTCCAGGCGCGCGGCAAGCCGATCGATCCAGCGAACGCTCAGGTTCAACACCGGCACGCAGAGCATCTTGTCGTAGAAGGTCGGCTGGCCGAAGGCGTCGAGCAGGGCGAAGAGCGCCACGACCGAGGCGCCATAGAGCGCGCCGAAGAGGCCGCGGCCGAGGTCGCTCTTCGGCGACGTAGAGGGATCGGTCACCAGGAGATGGAGGCCGAGGAAGACGGCGATCGGGATCTCGGAGGTGAGGAAGAAGTAGACCCCGGTCGAGGCGAAGTAGAGGCTCCCGAGCGCCCAGATCGAGAATCCCGCGCACAGGGTGACCAGGGTGACGCGGAAGAGGCCCTGCACGACGAGCCCGCAGCCGAAGATCCACAGGTAGATGAACTCGGGGCGGCCCAGGGTGTTGGAGATGGCGGGGCCGTGGGTCCAGTCCGTGGTGCCCGTGACGATCAGCATGAGCGACGTCACGGAGAGCGAGAAGGCCGATGGGTTGAAGATGTGCCGACGCACGCCGTCGCGGTCCCATACGAGCCAGGCCTTCCCGAGCACTCCGACCGCCACCATCGCGTACTGCAGGAAGTAGACGTCGTCCTGGAACCACATGAAGAGGTTCGTGGAGAGGATGATCGGGAAGCGCCCGAAGCCCAGGCGCCAGGGCTCGCCGCGCAGGTAGGAGAAGCCCGCGTCGAAGGCGTGCACGAAGAGCAGCTGGGAGACGATCAGCAGGGCGTACTCGCCCACCTGGGGCCACTCGGTCGACCAGTAGACGAAGATGCTGGTGTGGAGACAGGCCTGGACCCAGTGCTCCCGGCGAACCATCCAGGTGATCGTGGGAGACTGGCCGCGCCGGGCCAACGCCATCCAACCGGCGATCACCAGCACCGCCGAGAGCCCCGCCGCCCCGACCACGCTCCAGACGAGCCGCTCGCTCTGCTGGAAGCGGTCGGTCCAGCCGAGCGCCGCCATCAAGGCGAGCAGGACGAGGGCGACCGGAGGCGCCCAGGGCGCCGCGATGGGAGGGGGGGTGCTGCGCAAGCCGGCAGGCTAACGGATCGCCCGGGAACTGCCGGGAAGCCGGGTACCCGGATGCGGGCGGGCCGGGATGGACACGGCTTCATCGTCCGTGGCAACGTGATGGCATGAAGCACGCGCTCACCGCCTTCCTCGTCCTCTGCCTCGTCGTCCTCGGGTGCAGCTCCCGCTCCCTGGTGGGGCTGCGCAGTGACCTGGTCGTGACCAGCGCAATCGAGCGCGGCCCCTACCTGGACGTCGTGGTCCAGGACGACGACATCGCCGTGCGCGTCTTCATCGACAAGTCCGATGCCGAGTGCGTGGCCGTGATGGCCGTCGACCAGCCGGTCGACTACGCCAATCGCGGGCTCGCCGGCCGGTTCAAGGGAGAGCCCGGCGTCTGCAACCCCGTGGGCATCGGCGACCCCTTCATCCGCCGCCTCAGCCAGCCGGACCGGATCGACCGCTCCATCATTCCCCGGGGCCAGGCCACCTATCAGCGCATCTGGGAGGACGACACCCACGCGCTGCTGCGCGGCCGATTCCCTCTCGTCGGCAAGGTCGGCTGGGTGGGCGGCGAGGACACCGTGGCCGTCGTCCAGACGAACGACGGCTGCCGCCGCGCCATCGATTCGGGCGTGGCCAGCATCGAGTTCCGCGCCCGCGGGATCAACACGCTCGCGCTGGTCAGCGGCAGCGGCCTGTGCCGGATCGAGGGGCTGATCCGTCCGCTCTGAGCCCGTTCAGGGCTTCGGACAGGTCGCCTCCTCCCGCAGCTTGCAGACCCGATGGGCCGAGTTGCGCGCCCAGAAGTCGATGGCCGCTTTGACGTCGGCCCAGTCGTCGAAGCTCTTGATGGTCTTGCCGCCGACCCGCGTGTCGAGTGCGGCGGCCACGAGCAGCCCGCTCTGTGCGTCGGTCACCTTCGCCTCGAAGGTCGCGTCACCGACGAAGGGCGGGCGACCCGTGAAGGCCCCGGTGAGCTCGCCGAGCAGACGAAGCTGAGGGACGTAGGTCGAGACGGTGTCGAGGGTCACGTTCCGCTCGCCCAGGCGCGTGAAGGCCGCGGAGATGCGGAGCGTACCGGCCTGCGGCGAGTCGACGATCTCGAAGTACTTGGCGAACTCCTTGTGGAAGGTCGCGTGGAAGTAGTTGACGAGCCCCTGTGCCTGCTCCCCCGTCAGGCCGGCCTCGACGTCCGACGAGCGCCAGAACTGCACGGGGTCGAGCATCAGCTTGTCGTAGCCGCTCCAGTCCACGTCGGCCCGGATGAAGCGAAGCTTCGAGCCCTCCTCGGGGTTTTCCTCGAGGACGGTGTAGTCTGCGAGGAAGCCCTTGGGCTCGGGCGTCCCCCTCGGTTGGCGCGTGGCGCCACAAGCGAGCGTGAGGCCGAGGATGGCCAGCAGGCCGAGCGCGAGGAATCGGTGCACAGGACGTCCCTCCCTTGGATCATGCGCGGAGGCCGAAGCATGACGTGGCTCCCAGGTCGAGGCAATGCCGGCGCGATCGGATGCGTGCTGACCCTGCTGCTCTCGCTTTCGGCGGCGGCCGAGGAGACCACGACCGCGCACCTCGACCGCCGCGCCGTGGCGGTCACGGTCGAGGCCATCGACGACGCACAAGGCAGCGTGGATGCCGTCGTCTACAAGTTCACCGAGGAAGCGCTCCTTGCGGCGGTCGGGCGCGCGGTGAAGCGGGGCGTGCGCGTGCGCCTCGTCGTCGACGAGTCCGAGTCGCGCAACCGGCGCAGCCAGGCAGGGCTGGCCGAGGCCGCGGGTGCCGCGGTACGCCGCTGGGAGGCCCGGCGCGGCAAGCTCCACGCCAAGTTCGTGGTCGTCGACGGCGAGGAGGTGCTGACCGGCTCCTACAACTGGTCGCGCTCGGCCGCCCGCTCCAATCTCGAGCTGCGCATGAGCTTGCGAGACCCCGATGTGGTCAAGCGATTCTCCCAGCTCTTCGAGGCCCTCTGGGACGCCTCTCCGCGCTGAGGCCGCTCAGCGTGCGAAGCCGCCGAAGGACCCGTCGCAGGGCGAGCCCTCGGCGATGGCCTCGGGCCATCGCAGCTCGCCCCCGTCGACGGACGGCAGGGTCTCGAGCATCTCCCACTGCGCCGCGGCGCAGCGCGGGTCGAGCTCCACGGGCTCGCGCGCAAGGGCGTGCGGCTTCTCGTGGGTGTGGGCGCGCAGAGGGAGATGCTCGAGACCCTGCCGTCCGTCGACGGGGGCGAGCTGCGATGGCCCGAGGCCATCGCCGAGGGCTCGCCCTGCGACGGGTCCTTCGGCGGCTTCGCA
>JASJCN010000075.1 GCA_030065975.1 Myxococcota bacterium | reverse complement strand
AGGCCTTCCAGCAGGCCGATCCCTTCCCCTACGCGAATCCCGAGGGCGTCCTCACCGACGCGGCCTTCGCGACCCTGCGCGAGTCGCTGCCCGACCTCTCGCTGTTCGAGGAGAGCTTCGGGAAGCGCCGCGCCCACGGGCAGCAGCCCCACGACCGCTACGTGCTCGAGTACGACGAGGGGCTCACCGTCCCGGACGTCTGGCACGAGCTGGTCGAGGAGCTGCGCGGCGAGCGTTACACGGGCTTCCTGGCGCGTCTCCTCGGCACCGACGCCCTGTGGATGAACTTCCACTGGCACTACACGCCCCGGGGCTGCTCGGTCTCGCCCCACTGCGACGCCCTGCGCAAGCTCGGCTCGCACATCTTCTACTTCAGCACCGACGACGACTGGGATCCGGCCTGGGGCGGTGAGACGCGCATGCTGGCCGACGGCGGCGCGCTCGGCCGGCGCAGCGCGCCCGACTTCGAGGACTTCGCGCGGGAGGTTCCGGCCGAGGCCATGGGCAACCGGAGCTTCGTGTTCGCGCGGACCCCGCACTCCTGGCACGGCGTGCGACCGCTCGCGAGCCCCGAAGGCGTGCTGCGCAAGGTGTTCATCGTGGTGATCAACCGCATGCGGATGGTGGACCGCGCGAAGCAGTGGGTGGGCCTGCCGCTCGCCTCGGGCTACTGAGCGGCCGCGACCGCCGTCCGCGGAGCCAGCTTCGCTTCGTAGAACGCCACGAGCTCCGAGTAGAGCCGCACCCGGCTCTCGCCGTCGCGCAGGTGCTGGTCGGCGCCGTCGAGCTCGAGCCAGGTGACCGCATGGGCGCGCTGGCCGAGGGCTTCGGCGAGGCGGCGTGACTCGCCGACGGGGCTGCGCGAGTCCGCGCTCCCGTGGGCCAGGAACACGGGGCGCCGGATCTCGCTCGCGCGGTGCAGGGGCGAGGCCGCCCGCAGGCCGGCCAGGCCACGGGGCTCCGGGCCGAGCACGTAGTCGCGCCATTCGTCCGGTGCCTGCCGTGTCTCGCCGCCGGCGAAGGGCTCGAGATCGAAGAAGCCCCCGTAGCTCGAGGCCGCGGCGTAGAGGGTCGGGGTCGCGACCAGGCTCTGCACGGCCGCGTAGCCGCCGTAGCCCTCACCGTGGATCGCGAGCCGCATTCCGTCGGCGATCCCCTCCGCGACGAGCCAGCGCGCACCGTCCTCGACGTCCGCCTGCATGCGAAGGCCCCACTCGCCGTGTCCGGCCTCCTCGTGATCGCGCCCGTAGCCGAAGGAGCCGCGGTACTGGATCTGGAAGACGGCGATCCCCCGGCTCGCGAAGAGCTGCACGCGCGGATCGAAGACGAGCCCGTCGCGCGCGCGGGGGCCGTCGTGCACGAAGATCAGGGTGGGCAGGCCCGACTCGCCGTGGCCCTTGGGCAGCGTCAGGAACGCCGGAATCGAGACGCCGTCGCGCGCCTCGAAGGAGACGGCGCGGGTGGACGAGAGCCGATCCGCCGGAACGTCCGGATGCACCGCCAGGATCGGATCGACGCGCCGCTTGGTCCGGTCGTAGAGCCAGATGCGGGGAGCCCGGGTCGGGCTCGAGGTGCGGACCAGCTGCCTCCCGCCGTCGAGCGAAGAGCTCACGACCTCGTTCCAGGTGCCCCGGAGCTTGTGGTCGAGGTTCAGGCGCTCGCGAATCACGGCGGGCGTGAAGTAGAAGGTCTTCGGGCCCTTCGCGAGGTACGTGGCGCCGATCGGATGGCCGCGCCCGTCGAGCTCGATCGCAGAGACGTCGTGCTCGGGATGGGCGAAGACCTCGCGCAGGGGCTCGCTCCTTCCGAGGGCGAGCTCGAAGACGGCGCGGCGGCCCCCCTCGCTGCGGCGGAACACGTAGAGGCGGGCCTCGTCCTCGGCGAAGGCGCCGAACTCGAGCGCGCCGGCGTCGACGAAGGGCTGCGAGTCGTCACGCCGCACGCGTAGCTCTCCGGAGGCCAGGGTGGCGGCGCGCACGCGGCCCTTCGGATCCACGTGCCAGCGCACCACGTCGGGCACCGGGTCCTGCAGGCGCTCGAGCGCGCCGCTCTCGACGTGCATGCGGGAGACGGCGACGCCCGTCTCGGTGTCGACGGCCACCGCGACGTGGTCGGGGTCGCCGGGGACGTGCTGCACGACGCGGGCTTCGGGCAGACGGGTCTCCTTGCCGTCCGCGGTCGCGACGGACACCAGGTGCTCGCTTCCCTCGCCCTCGAGGCGTACGAGCAGGCGCTCGGGGCCGGCCCAGTGGAGCTCGCGGATCTCGAGGGACGGATCCGAGAGGCTCGCCACGGTGCGGAGCTTTCCGCCCGTGAGCGGCTGCGTCATCAGCAGCTGCCCGCGTTCGTCCTGGTGGACGAGGGCCAGGGTCGCGGCGTCGGGCGAGATGCGTGGGCTGTGGATGGCGGGCCCGGCGAAGAGCGCCTCCACCGGGATGGGGGCGGGCGGGCCTTCGGCGCGTACCGGGGCGGAGATGAGGAGGGCGAGGGCCAGGCAGGCCACCGCCAGAGGCGGGATCAAGAGCGCTAGATCCCCTCGCCCAGCTGAGGTGGCCGCTTCCGGTGCATCTCGAGCTTCGGCGACTCGACCGTGACCCGGGTGTAGGGGGGCACGGACTCGGTGAGCCACACGTTGCCGCCGATCACCGAGCCCTCGCCGATCACCGTCTCGCCGCCGAGGATGGTGGCGTTGGGGTAGATGGTGACGTCGTCTTCCAGGGTCGGGTGGCGCTGCACGCCGGCGTCCCCTCGGCCCTTGGCGTTGGAGAACGCCGCGAGGGTGACACCGTGATACAGCTTGACTCGGTCGCCGATGATGCACGTCTCGCCGATCACGACACCCGTCCCGTGATCGACGAAGAAGTAGCGCCCGATCCGCGCGCCGGGGTTGATGTCGATGCCGGTCGCGCGGTGGGCGTCCTCGGCCATGACGCGCGCGACCACCTTCTCGTCGAGCTGGTAGAAGACGTGGGCGATGCGGTGGGTGGCCACGGCGAGGATCGAGGGGAAGGCCATGATGATCTGGCCGTAGCTCGTCGCGGAGGGGTCCTTCTCGTAGGCGGCCTCCACGTCCATGGCCACGGAGGAGCGGATCGCCGGCAGCTCCTCGATCAAGCGGGTGGCCTTCTCGAACGGGACGATGGCCGCGACCAGGCCCTCGACCACGTGCAGGTCGCTGTCGAGCTGGGCCGTGGGCGTGTCGTCGGTCACCAGAGCGCGCAGGGCGCCCAGGGCATCGTGGACCCGCCGCTTGTAGGGGAGGGTCTCCTTGGCCGCCTGGCTCACGGCGTCGCCGCCCTCGCGGAGCGAGCGCAGCCGGGCGGCGACCTTGGCGATTCGATCGGACATGGGGCTCTCCCGGGGGACGCGGCTTCAAAGGCTACCAGAGAAGGGGCCTGCGGCCCGGGCAGGCGCGGGGGGGCCGGGCTACGCTGGCCCGCCTCGAAATCCGCTCCGCCCGGATGACCCTGACTGGAGGAAGGTCGTGAAGCACAGCGAGCCCGAGTACGTCGAGATCACCCCCGAGCTGAAGGCTCGCCTCGAGAAGTTCCGCGACGAGCACGAGGGCGCCGAGCTGGGCGGGGTGGGGACCCAGGTGCTCTTCGAGGACGACCGCGTGCGCATCTGGGAGCTGACCCTCGAGCCCGGTGAAGCGAGCGACCTCCACCGCCACGATCACGAGTACTACCTGGTGATCGACTCCGGCGACATGGTGGCTGGCGTGTGCCCGAAGGGCGCCCCGATGGACTTCTTCGTGGGCAAGATCCCGAAGGGCGGCAACACCGTGCGCGTTCCCAAGGGCAACACCGAGTGGGCCTACAACGTGGGCAACGAGCGCTACCACGAAATCCTGATCGAGCTGCTCGATACGTAGGCCGCCTCGGTCCGCCCAGTCGGTCGCCCGAAGCTCCCCCGCAAGCGGCGCAAGCCGCGCGCAGCGAGCCGTAGGCGAGCGAAGTCGAACAGTTGATCGCAAGCGGCGCAAGCCGCGCGCAGCGAGCCGTAGGCGAGCGAAGTCGAACAGATGTTCTTCGCGCGCCCCCGAACTACTCCGGCTTGGCCACCCCGTTCTCGATCCGATAGACGCGATCCGCGAGCTCGACCAGCGCCCGCTGGTGCGAGATCGCGAGGATCGTGATGTCGCCGCGCAGGGCGCCGACCGTCTCGCAGACGGCGAGCTCGGTGGCCGGGTCGAGGGCGGTCGTCGCCTCGTCGAGGATCAGGAGGCTCGGCTTGTGCACCAGCGCCCTGGCGATGGCGATGCGCTGGCGCTGGCCACCCGAGAGCAGCGAGCCGCGCTCGCCCACTGCCGTGTGGATGCCGTCGGGCAAGGAGCGCACGAAGGCGTCGGCGCCGGCCTGACGCAGCGCGCGCCACACGTCGTCGTCGTCGAGGTCGGGATCGCCGAGGGTGACGTTCACGGCGATGGTGTCGTGGAGCAGGAAGAGCTCCTGGGGCACGTAGCCGATCAGCCGGCGCCAGGCGTGGAGGTCGACCTCGTCGAGGGGGACGTCGTCGATGCGCACCTCGCCGGCGCTCGGGCCGACGAGCCCGATCACCAGGTCGGCGATGCTCGTCTTGCCGGCGCCCGAGGGTCCGATCAGCGTCGTGATCTCGCCGGCGCGCACGGTGAGGTCCACCTGCTGAAGCACCGGCGTGTCGCCGTAGGCGAGGGCCACGCCCTTCAGGTGGATCGCGCGCTCGAGCCGCGGGAGCACGCCGCCCGCCGTGCCCTCGCTGTGCGCTTCGGCGCGGGCGATGGTCTCTCGCAGCGAGTGGTAGGCCGCCTCCCGGGCGCCGAGGGCCTGGTACTCCTTCTGGGCGCGACCCACCGCGGTGAGGGTGCGGACGAAGAGCAGACAGATCATGAGGAGCGAGGCCAGGGGTACGCCGAACTGCGTCAGCGCCAGGTACAGGCCGACCGAGAGCGAGGCCACCAGGATCGGCTCCTGCATGGCCTTGAGCCCTTCCTTCGAGAGCACCTCGCCGCGGATGGCGCGGTCGAGGCGCAGGGTCTCGCGCTCGAGGAGGGGCCCCATCAGCTCCTCGCGGGCCATGGCTCGCAGGGGCTTGACCCCATGCAGGGTGTCGGACAGCCGGGCGAGGGAGGTCTTCAGGAGATCCGTCTGCCGCGCACCGGCCCGGCGCGCCGCCCAGGTGAAGCGCATCAGGGCCACGCTGGTGAGTGCGCCCACGCCGATGGCCGCGATCGCGCCCTGCCACGAGACGGCCAGGGCCACGCAGAAGTAGACGGCCACCTGGAAGAGCGCGGTCACGAGCAGCACGCCGTGTAGGAAGGCCTGGGACGCGCGCTCGGCCTCGGTGGCGAAGGCGTTGGCCACGCTTCCGACGGGCTGGCCGGTGTAGTAGGCCCAGCGCGCGCCGAGCAGCGCGCGCACCAGATCGAGCCGCAGGTCGGTGGCGATGCGGGCCACGGTGTACCCGACCTGGCGGTTGGCCAGCAGCACCAGCGCAGCCTTCAGGCTGATGCCCGTCATGATCAGCGTGAGCAGGACTCCGACCGTCGGCTCGAGCCCCACGCTTCCGAGCACCGACCGGACGCCCGCGGCCAGCGCCGACTCCTCACCGCCTTCCGCCGCGGTCGGATCCGCGACGATCTCCAGCACGGGCAGCGCGGTCGAGAGTCCGAGACCCTCGGCCAGGCCGGCCGCCACCAGGCAGATCAGGGTGAGGAGGGTTCGCCGCGGATGCGCGCGGGCGAACTCCAGGACGAGCTTCACGTGGGAGTTCCCTCGAAGGAAGACGGCGGAAGGTCAGCGACCAGAGACAGCGCCGGGAGTCTGATACCGTCCCCGCGGGAGGCTAGCAGTCCCGCCCTCACGGTTGGGTGAAGAGGTTGGGTAAAGGGTTGGGTAGAGGGTCGGGTGAAGGGTTGGCTGAAGGGCTGCGAGAGGGGAGCGCCAGGGTGACGAGCACAGCGCTGGTGCTGGCGGGCCGGCGGCCCGAGGGCGACCCCCTGGCCGAGGCCCACGGGGTGAGCCACAAGGCCCTGATCCCCGTCGGCGGCCAGCCCATGATCGAGCGCGTCCTGGCCGCCATCGAGGACAGCGGCGCCTTCACCCAGGTGGCCGTCTGCATCGACGACCCGGACGCCCTGCAGGGCCTGCCCCGGGTCGCGGCGCTCCGGGACGCCGGGCGGCTGCGCGTCCTGCCGACCGCCGCGACCCCGGCCTCGAGCGTGATCGCCTGCCTCGAGGAGATCGGCCTCGAGACGCCCGTGCTGGTCACCACGGGTGATCACCCGCTGCTCCACGCCGAGCTGCTGCGCGACTTCTGGCAGCGGGCTCGGGCTGAGGACGATGCGGCCCTGGCGGTGGGCCTGGTTCTGCGATCCCTGGCTCGGGTCCAATTCCCCTCGGTGAATCGCACGTTCCTGCCGTTGAAGGGTGACGCGGTGACCGGTGCGAACCTGTTCGCGTTTCTCGGGCCGGAGTCCCTCGGCTTCGCCCGCTTCTGGCTCCGCGCCGAGGCCCATCGCAAGCAGCCCTTCCGGCTGCTCGCGCCGTTCGGCCTAGGCAACCTGCTCCTCTTCGCGCTGCGCCGCCTGGACCTCGATGCGGCCTTCGCCCGGGCTTCGAAGGTCGTGGGCGTCGCGGTGCGGCCGGTTCCCCTCGGCGATGCCCG
Organism: Myxococcota bacterium; assembly: GCA_030065975.1. Taxonomy (GTDB): domain Bacteria; phylum Myxococcota_A; class UBA9160; order UBA9160; family UBA6930; genus JASJCN01. The sequence goes on along the minus strand of JASJCN010000075.1, from coordinate 19,316 downwards.
GGCTGCTCTGGATGTGGATCGCGAGGCCCATCGCGAGCTCGCCGAGGCGATCCTGGCGTCCGACGAGGCGCCTGCACCTTCACTCAACCCTCATGAATCCGGGCCTTCATCGGGATAGCCTCGCGCTCGGATCGGCTCCTTCTGGGGGGAAGGGGGCGATCCAGGGGGCGCGCAGCGCTGGGTCATCGGGTACACACACCCCGGGAGCCCGGCCAGAGGCCGCGCTCGCAGGGGCAAGCGGCTCGAACTGCGCAACGGTTCGTGCCGCGGACGCATCCAAGGGTGCGTCGAATCAGTGCGTCGAACGATCAGTGCGTCGAATGAGATGGAGGGGCAATCGAGCGACTGCGTGATCCGTCACGCAGCGCGCAGCAGTTCGGCCGGCTTCGAGCTCGTCCGAACGCAGCCGCGCGGCCGCGTCGATTCCAAGATTCCGAACCATGAAGATCGGTGTCCTCACCAACCTACGCGCCGGCCGCAACGACGCGCGCACGCATCGCGTGCTGCGCGAGCTGGCCAAGCATCCCGAGGTCCTGCGCCGCGAGACGAGCACCACCCAGGCGGTGCCGGACGCGGTCGCCGAGTTCGCGGAGGAGGGCGTCGAGGTCCTCGTCCTGAACGGTGGCGACGGCACGCTGCAGACCGCGCTCACCGAGATCCTGAACGCTCCCGAGCCGAGCTGGCAGCCGATGCTGGTCCCCACCCGGTGCGGCCGCACCAACATGGTGGCCCTCGACCTCGGGACCCAGCGCAACCCGGTTCGCTCGATCCGCAGCGTCCTCGAGGCCGCCCGCACGGGCCGCATCCACGAGCGGGTGATCGAGCGCAGCGCCATCGGGCTCGACACGGGCTCCGAGGAGCGCCGCTGGGGCATGTTCCTCGGCGCGGGCACCCTGCCGCGCGCCATCGAGATGACCCACAAGGCCTTCCCCGAAGGCCGGGCCCAGGGCGTGTTCGGTGGCGGCGTGATGGCCGCGACCCTCGTGGCGCGCGCCATGGGCGGCGACACCAAGGGCATCCTCACCCCCGACAAGATGCAGATCGCCCTCGACCGCCAGCCCCTCGCCCCCGAGGAGTTCGTGCTGGTCATGGCGACCACCCTCGATCGTCTGATCCTGCGCCTGCGGCCCTTCTGGGGCTCTGGCCAGGGCCCCATCCGAATGTCGGCGCTCTCCGCCGGCGTCGAGGGTCTCGGCCGAGCGCTTCCCGGCGTCCTGCGCGGAAAGCCGCCCGTCTGGGCCACGACCGATCGGGGCTTCACGAGCCAGCGCGTGCACGAAGCCGCCATCCGCCTGGACTGCGCCGTCTCCTTCGACGGAGAGATGTATCCGGCCGAGCCCGGGCGCATGGTGCGCATGCAGTCGAGCCCGCCGCTGCGCTTCGTGCGCGGCTAGATCGTGTCCGCGCCGGGCGCACCCGCGGGTGCGCTTGAGCCCGATCGCGCAGCCACGCCCGCAGCGCTCGCTTCGCGGGACGTGCTCACGGAGCTCGTCGCGGGCGAGCTCTCCCAGCCGGTGAGCGACGCCGCCCACACCCTCTGCGGGGCCATCCGCGAGCGCCACGGCGACGCCGTTCGCGCGGTGCTCTTCTACGGCTCGTGCCTGCGTCGCAAGAGTGACGAAGGCGTGCTCGACTTCTACGTGATCGTCGACGACTACCGCGCCGCCTACGGGAGCCGCTGGCTCGCCGCGCTCAACCGCGCCGTCCCGCCCAACGTACTGTGGCTGGTGCACGGCCCCGAGGAGTCGGCCCTGCGCTGCAAGTACGCCGTGCTCACGACCGGGGACTTCGAGCGGCTGTGCACGCCGGGGGGCGTCGATGGCCGGGTCTGGGCGCGCTTCTCCCAGCCCGCCGGGATCGTCTGGGCGCGCGACGACGAGACGCGCCGGGTGCTGGCCGCCGCCATCGAGCGCGCCGTCGTGAGCATGGTGTCCTGGATGCTGCCCTTCATGCCCGAGGGCTCGGAGGGGCGCCTGCGCTTCGGGGCCGAGGAGCTCTGGCGCTTCGCCTTCCGCCAGACCTACCGGGCGGAGTGGCGCAGCGAGAGCCCCGAGACCATCGCGAGCCTCTACGAGGCGGCGCCCGAGCGCTTCCTTCGGGCCACGGCCGGTGCGCTGGGGCGGCTCGGGGCCGAGGGCGCGATCGCCGACGTGCGCGCGGAGGGCGGCGTGTTCGAGGCGACGCTTCCCGGCGGAAGGGCGCGCCGCCGACGCCTTGCGTGGCGCCTGCGACAGCCGCTGCAGAAGACGCTCCTGGTGGTGGCGCTGTTGAAGACCGCCTTCACCCAGGACGACTGGGTCTCCTACGTGCTGTGGAAGCTCGAGCGCCACAGCGGCGTGCACATCGAGTCCACCGAGGCCCAGCGCCGCCATCCGCTGACGTTGGGGCTGCCCGTCCTCTTCCGCATCCTGCGCCAGGGAATCCTGCGCTAGGCGCGCACAGCTGCCGCCTAGGCGATCGCGGAGGAGTCCTTGTCGCGACGCAGCAGGCGCGCCATCGCATCCACCGGGCTCGCCGCCTCGGCCTGTCGATAGGGCGAGTCGTCGGGCAGGTCGGCGATCAGCTTGCGGTGCAGCCGGCCGAGCTGGTGGTAGGGGATCGCCGGGGCCATGTGGTGGAGCGCGTGGTAGCGCAGGCCCACCGGGGCGATCAGGATCGTCCACGGGCTCGAGAGGTTGACCGAGTCGAGCAGCTGGCTCGTCCCCGTCATCACGCCACCGGCGTAGTTCTCGTAGCGGTGGGCGGCGAGGGTGCGGAAGTGGTTGATCGTGAGGATGGCCGCACCCGCGACGTACCAGTAGCCGAGCACGATCCAGGGGATCACGCCGGTCGCGAGCCCGACGAGCAGGGCCACCGACGCCGCGCCGGCACCGAGCTCGAGCCAGAGCCAGCGCCTGGCGTCGCGGCCGGTCGGAGCCTTGCGCGTGTAGCTCGCGTTGATCGCGAGGGTCGAGGCCTTGCCCACGGCCCAGCGGCGCAGCGGCGGGAACACGGCGGCGAGAGGCCCGACCACGCCCCAGCGGATCACGAGCAGTCCGGGCACGGCGAGCATGGGCAGGATGGAGAGCCAGATCTGGAGGGGGCTCCAGCTGGCCATGGGCGCGTACTCGGGATCCTCACCGGTGCCGTAGGTGGTGGCCCGGTGATGCTCCATGTGCGGGCCCACGTACATCAGGCTCGGAACCTGCAGCGGGATTCCGAACAGCACGTTCCACGCACTCTCGAAGCCCGGGATGGCGCCGCGGCGAAGATGCGCGATCTCGTGGATGAACAGGACACCCCGGTACAGGCCGAGGATGGCGAGCACGAGGAACGCCAGCGCCGAAAGGCTCCATGCGGGCGAGGCCAGCGCGGCGCCGAAGGCGCCCCAGCCGACGACGGCGGAGAGGACGAGGTCCAGCCAATACAGGGCCGGCCGCATCTCGTAGGCTTCGGGGTAGCGGCGGCGAAGCTCGGTCGGTGAAAGCATCGCGGCGGATACTAGGCGAAGGCGGTCCCGGTGCCGAGACGCAAAGGTGCCTCGCGCGAGGGGTGATGCCCACACCGTTCATGAGTTCGAAAGGTCGATCCTGCCCACGGTTCGCGAGCGCATTCGAGAGGTGATCCGGGAAGCTGACCCCGAGTCGGGCGTGACCCTGCGGGACGTCTCGCGGCTGGCGGGCGTGGCGGAGAAGGAGCTGCCCGACCATCTGGCCCACCTGGCCCGCTCCCTCTCGGCGGCCGGCGAGGAGCTCGCCATCGAGCCGCCCGTATGCCGCGGCTGCGGCTTCGCGTTCGCCAAGCGCACGCGCTTCACCCGACCCGGGCAGTGCCCCCGCTGCAAGGGCCGGCGCATCAGCCTGCCGCGCTTGCGCATCGCATCCCGACGGGGCTGACTCCCGTTCATCCCACTCCGAGAGGTGCTCCATGTCCGAGTCTCCCGACTCCTCCACCGCTCCCGCCGTCCCTGCCGCGCTACCGAGGAACGGCGCCGCCGAGCGCGACTGGCGCCTGCCCTTCAGCATGGGCATCACGCTGCTCTGGCTCCTGCTCGGCATCCTGTACCTGTCCTGGATCGAGGGCTGGAGCCAGTTCCTCGGCCAGGGTGCGCCGAGCGTCGGCGGCTTCCTCGAGGGCGCCTTTGCGCCGCTCGCGTTCCTGTGGCTGGTGGTCGGCTTCTTCCTGCAGCAAAAGCAGCTGACGGAGAACACCGCGACGATCCAGGCTCAGCTCGTCGAGATGCGTCGCACCGCCATGCACGCCGAGACCCAGGCGCGCGCCATCTCCGCCGACGAGCTGCACTCGCGCCAGGACACCTTCACCCGGGTGGCCGAGCTCGTGGCACAGCAGCTCGGGACCATCACCGGCTACCTGATCAGCTCGTTCCTGCCCGAGCGTCAGGGTCCCGAGGGTGTGGAACGCATCGGCGAGCTGTGGGAGAGCCTGGGCAAGGGCGACACCGGCGCGTTCTCGCGGCAGATCGTGGCACTCGTCTACCGCGACGACACCGACCCCGTCGATCTCTTCTGGGGCAGCGAGATCCGCTCCCGGCACAGCCGTCGCTTCATCGAGGTGTTCGAGCGGCTGCTGCGCCACGCCGAGCGCTGCGACCCCGACCACCTGATCGCCGACGCCCTGCGCGACGGCATGCACGGCCGCACCTACCGGTTCATGCTCGAGACCCGGCCCGGCGGCGCGGGATCGAGCTGAGCCCCGGTCTCCGAGTCCGGTACCCTCGCGCTCCCTCTGGAGGTTCCCATGACCCGCATCGCGTCCCTGCTCTGGCTCGCCGCCCTCGTCCTCGCCTGCTCCGATTCGGGCACACCGGGTACCGATGCGGCGGTCTCGGCAGAGGAAGCCGCCAAGGCTCCGGCCGGCGAGGAGATCGTGCAGCCCTCGGGCCTGCGCATCACGCACCTGACGGTCGGCAGCGACGAGCGACCCAACGCCGGCGACGTGGTGAAGGTCCACTATCACGGCACCTTCGAGGACGGGAGCGTGTTCGACAGCAGCGTCGAGCGCGGACAGCCCGCCGCCTTCCCGTTGAGCCGCGTCATCCCGTGCTGGACCGAGGGCGTCCAGCTGATCGGAGTCGGTGGCAAGGCCAGGCTCGTGTGCCCGCCCGAGATCGCCTACGGCGCGGCCGGCGCCCCGCCGCGCATCCCCGCCAACGCCACCCTGAACTTCGAGGTCGAGCTGCTCGAGATCGTGAAGCGGTAGGCGGGGCGGGCCGGAGCGGGCGCGGCGCGGCGCGACGGCCATGGCGAAGAAGGCGGCCCGCGGGCTTCCCCTGCGCTCGGTGCAGGTCGCCGCCGCCGACCCGGACTCGCGCGCCGCGTTCCCCTTCTGCGTACCGGCCCTGCAGTCGCTCGGCACGCTGCGCTTCCGGAGCGCCGTCACCTTCCTCGTGGGAGAGAACGGCTCCGGCAAGAGCACCTTCCTCGAGGCGCTGGCCATTGCGAGCCGGCGCATCGCGGTGGGGAGCGTGCCGCTCGATCGCGACGAGACCCTCGACCCCGTGCGCCCCCTGGCGCGGGCCATGCGCCTCGAGTGGAGCCGGCAGACGCCCCGGGGCTTCTTCCTGCGCGCCGAGGACTTCTTCGGCTTCGTGAAGCAGGTGCGCGAGGAGGTGGCGCGCTTCGAGGCCGAGGCGGCACGGGTGCGACGGGAGAGTCCGGACCTCGAGCCCGGCGAGCTCACCCGCATCCTCACTCCTTACACAGGCTCGTCGGGCGCACTGCGGGCGCGCTACGGCGACGACGCCGATGCCGGCTCCCACGGCGAGCAGTTCCTGGCCTTCTTCCATTCGCGGCTGGTGCCCGGCGGCCTCTATCTCCTCGACGAGCCCGAGGTGCCCTTCTCGCCCGCTCGCCAGCTCGCACTGCTGCACCTGCTGCGCCAGTACGCCGTTGCGGAGGGCTGCCAGTTCGTGATCGCGACCCACTCCCCGATGCTGCTCGCGCTCCCCGACGCCGAGATCTGGAGCTTCGACGAGCCTCCGCTCCGCGCCGTCGCCTGGGAGGACCTCGAGCACGTCCGCCTCATGCGCGACTTCCTGAACCGCCCCGAGGCCTACTTGCGGCATCTCGACGATCCCGAGGATCCGTCCTAGGGAATCTCTGCAGGTGTCGACTACACGCCGCGATCAGGCCTCAGCGGGGCGTGTAGAGAGAACTTGCAGAGCTTCCCTAGACTGCCGGCGGTGTCGCTGCAGGACCTCGGAAGCCTCGGTGAGCTCGTCGGCGGGCTGGCCGTGATCATCTCCATCGCGTACCTGGCGGTGCAGATCCGTCAGAACACCACCTCGGTGCGCGGGGCGACCTACGCGTCGATCGTCGAGTCGGTGAGCCAGTTCAACCGGGCGGTGGCGAGCGACGAGGAGCTGGCGCGCATCTACGAGGCGACGGTCGAGGACTTCGACAGCGTGCGCGACCTCGATCGGGTGCGCACGAGCCAGATGCTGTTCTCGCTGTTCCGTCAGTTCGAGAACATCTTCTACCAGCACCGGCGCGGGCTGATCGATCCGGTGCTGTGGCCCGGCTGGCGCCGCATCATGCTGCTCTACCACGCGCGGCCGGGCGTGCAGAAGTGGTGGAGCTACCGGCGGAACTCGTTCTCCGACGAGTTCTGCGAGTTCCTCGAGCACGAGACGCTGGATCGCGAGCTCCCCACCGTGAAGGAGATGGTGAGCCGGGACGGTCCCGCCGGCCCCGACGGCAGCTAGGCGCCCCGGGCGTCCTCGCGAAGCGCCCGCCACCAGAACGGAACGGCGGCGAGGGCCAGGATCAGCACCGCGAAGGGAAGCCACCGGCCGGCGTCGGGGCCGGGGAAGAGGATCGCCACGCACGCCGCGGTCCCGGCGAGCAGCGTGAAGCCGCACGCGCCAGTCGCGACCAGCGCGTTCCGCAGCCGGCGCGGCCCCCGGCCGTCTCCGTAGGGGCCGAAGAAGCCCGCGGGCCGGACGCGCTCGGCGAAGCGGCGCAGCGTCTCGGGCGACTCGGCGGGCCCGAGGAGCGAGACCCCCACCGCCGCCACGGTGCCCACCAAAGCTCCGATCAACATGCGCGCGGCCTCGCCCTCGACCCACGCGAGCACCAGCGGCGCCGCAACGAACGAGGAGACCAGCGCCGCGAGCTCGCCCCAGGCGGTGAGCCGCCACCAGAGCCAGCGGAGCACGCTCGCGGTGCCGAGGCCCGCGCCGAGCACGAGTGTCGTCTTCCAGGCCTGCTGGATCGAGCCGAGCTGGGTCATGAAGAGCAGCGACACGCCGAGGAGCAGCACCCCCGAGATCCGCGCCACCCACACGAGCTCGCGCGGGCCCGCCTCGCGGCCGCGCAGCGACTGGCACCAGATGCGCCCGTAGAGATCGTTGGCGAGATACGAGGCCCCCCAATTGAGGTGGGTGTCGATGGTGGACATCAAGGCGGCCAGCATGCCGGTGACCATCAGCCCGAGGACGCCGACCGGGAGCAGCTGCTTCATCCCCACCACGAAGCTGGCTTCACGCTCGCGGGTGAACGCCTGGCCGATGAGCTCAGGATCCGGCGGGAGCAGCAGCAGCAGCGACAGGCCGAGGGGAATCCAGAGCAGGCTGCGCAGCCCGATCTGCAGGAAGGCGAAGACCACGCTCGCCACCCGCGCGTCATGGTCGCTGCGACAGGCCATGCTGCGCTGGGCGAGGTAGCCCGTGCCGTCGGCGTTGCGTTGGAGGAGCCACTGGAGCGCGAAGACCAGCACGAGCCCGGCGCCCACGTCCCGCGCGGCACCCGGGGTGATCGCCACCAGCTCTCCGACGGAGAGCGCCCCGAGCCCTCCTTCGGCCTCGGCCTCCGCGAGCCCCTCGAGCAGACCGCCGAGGCCTCCCACGGCGGCTACGGCGAGGAAGGCGTAGATCGCGGTGGCGCCGAGCATGAGGGCGAGCTGTGCGACGTCGGTCGCGACCACGCTGCGCAGCCCGCCGGTGGTCGAGTAGAAGAGCGCCACGCCGGTCAGCAACAGGATCGAGAGCAGGTTGCTCGCGGTGATCTCCCAGACCCGCGGATCTCCGGGGTCGGCGGCGAAGGGCACGCCCACCGCCTCGACCGCCGCGCGCAGGGGCTCGAAGAGGGCCCCGGGGAGCCAGGCGTCGAAGTGCAGGAAGCTCTCGGCGAACAGCGCCGCCGCGAAGAGCACCATGGCGACGACGACGGCGTTGAAGATCACCCCGAACAGGAAGGCCCGGGCGCCGCGCAGCCACAGGGCGCCGCGGCCCGCGTAGCGCAGCTCGGCCAGCTCGGCGTCGGTCAGCACCCCCGCGCGCCGCCACCCCGGGGCGAAGAGGAAGCCCAGCAGCAGGAAGGCCAGGCCGTAGCTCCAGAGCTGCCAGAGGCCGAAGACCCCGGCGGTGGCGATCAGGCCCATCACGACGAGCGGGGTGTCGGCGGCGAACTGGGTGGCCGCCATGCTGCAGCCCGCCTGCCATCCCCGCAGGGTGCGCCCCGCGAGGAAGTACTCCTCGAGGCTTTTTCCGGCCCGGCGCCGTGACCAGAGTCCGGCGCCGAGCGTATAGGCCAGGAAGACCAGGACGATGCACGCGTCGATCGGGCTCAAGAGGCCGCCAGTGTAGACGCGTCGGGGGTCCCCGCATCCGTGTCGCCCGGTCTGACGAACCCCCGGGTGAAACCAACACCCGCCCGCGACATCGGACCCTTGGGAGAAGCAATGGAACGCGTGACCACTCAGGCCCCGGGCATCGCCGGCTCCGCGGCCACCGACCTGCGAACCAAGATCGTCGACCAGGCCCTCGAGATCATCCGCGAGAAGGGCGTCGACGGGATCACCATGCGGATCCTCGCGCGGCGGCTCGGCTATTCGCCCGCCACGCTGTATCTGCACTTCCACAGCAAGGCCGAGCTGCTCCAGGTCGTGGCCGACATCGGCTTCGGGCAGCTGCAGGAGCAGCTCGACGAGGCGCTGGTGCCGGGCGATCCCGAGCAGACGCTGGAGAAGACCGCGCGGGTCTACGTGGCCTTCGGGCTGCGCAACCCCGAGCTCTACCGGACGATGTTCGAGTGGCGCCCGAGCCCCGACTCGGTGTCCCCGGGCTCCGAGGACGACGCCCGCGATCGGCTCTTCGTGCACTGCCGCGAGGCCATCGCCAGCGGGATCGAGCAGGGCGGCTTCCGCCAGCAGGATCCCTCCGCAGCGGTGATGCTCTACGCCGCCGCGCTCCACGGCGCGGTGCACATGGCCCAGGCCCAGCATCCCGGGACCGACGCGGCCACCCTCGGTGACTGGCTGGTGAGCGACCGCCTGGCGGCGGTCCGTGCCGGAGCCGGCCCAGCCGCTCGCTGCGCCTAGCGAAACGCCGGTTGATCGCGCCTTCCGAGCCCGTCCGGGCACCCCTCCGGGGGTCGGTGGGTGGCGATTTTACTCAATGATTCCAAATAGTTGCGCGCTTCCACCGTCGGAGTGGGAGCGCGCATTCGCGGTTCGGACTCTGCTACTCTGTCTCGGCTCGAATCCAGGGTGCCGAGACGCGGCTCCCCGTCGAATCCTCCCCCCAAAGACGCTCCGAAGCGAACCCATCGCTCCGGAGAACGAAGCCGCAACGAACCACGGATGGAAGAGAAGGACCGTTACTGGGACTGCCTGGATCGCGCCGTCGAAGCGACCCACGGCGGTCGCACCGAAGAAGCGCTGGCCTGGTACGAGGAGGCGCTGAAGGCGAACCCGGGTGGCGCCGAGGCCCACAACGGGCGCGGCGAGCTGCTCTGGGAAGAGGGGCGCATCGAAGAGGCGCTCTACGAGGTCGAGCTGGCGACCCAGGCCGACCCCAAGTTCGTGACCGCCCACCTGAACCGCGCCGAGCTCCTGATCGAGGAGCTGGGCGAGCAGGAGCAGGCGGTGCAGTACTGCGACAGCCTGCTCTCCGGCGGCCCCGAGCTGCCCCGGCCGGATCGCGGCACCGAGGCCGAGATCCACTACCTCAAGTCCAAGGCCTACTTCTATCTCGACGATCTCGAGGGAGCCCTCTTCCTCGTGCGGCGCGCGCTCAAGACCGGTGGCGACGTGCCGGTGTACCGGGCGTTCGAGGGCCAGCTCTGCTTCGAGCTCGGCCGCTTCGAGGAGGCTCGCCGCCACCTCGAGCAGGCGGTGATCCTGGACCCCGAGTCGCCCCACGCGCTGTATCACCTGGGGCTCACCCTCGAGCGCCTGGGCGAGGACGAGGACGCCGCCCGCGCGTTCCACCAGGCCAACGCCCTGCACGCCGAGCAGTACCCGCTGCCCGTGACCCTCGACCGCACGGAATTCGAGCGCATCGCCGCCGAGGCGCTGGCCGACCTGCCGCGCTCGATCCGCGAGTACGTGGAGAACGTCCCCGTCCTGATCGAGGACTTCCCGGGCACGGATCTGCTGGGCGGCGAGAACGTCTCGCCCCAGATCCTCGGGCTCTTCCAGGGCGTGCCGCGCACCGAGGCGGCCGTGACGGCCCAGGCCCAGGACGTCGATCGCGTGCTGCTGTTCAAGAAGAACCTGGAGAAGGTCTGCCGCAACCACGCGGAGCTGACCGAGCAGATCCAGATCACCGTCAAGCACGAGATCGGCCACTACCTGGGTCTCGACGAGGACGACCTGGAGCGTCTGGGCCTGGCGTAGGGCCGTATGCGAGGGGCTCCTCCCGCCCCCCTGGCCGCTAGTGTCTGCTGCATGTCCGAGCTGATCGCCAAGCTGCGCGACATCGTGGGCCCGGCGGCGTGCCTGTCCCGTCCCGAGGAGCTGCTGGTCTACGAGGCCGACGGCCTCACGGTCCACAGCGCGCGCCCGGGAGCGGTGGTGCTGCCCTCCCACCGCGATCAGGTGGTGGCCATCGTGCGCGCCTGTCGCGAGGCCGGCGTGCCCTTCGTGCCCCGCGGCGCCGGCACCGGCCTCTCCGGTGGTGCCGTGGCGCTCGAGGACGGCATCGTGATCGAGTGCTCGCGCATGCAGCGCATCCTCGAGGTCTCGCCCGAGGATCGCCTCGCCGTGGTGCAGCCGGGCGTGATCAACGCCGAGCTCTCGAAGGCGGTGAAGCACCACGGGCTCTTCTACGCGCCCGACCCTTCGAGCCAGGCCGCCTGCACGATCGGGGGCAACGTCGCCGAGAACTCCGGCGGGCCCCACACGCTCAAGTACGGCACCACCACCGATCACGTGCTGGCCCTCGAGCTGGTGCTCCCCGACGGCGAGTGCGTGCGACTCGGCTCGCCCACGGGCGTGCCGGCGGGCCTCGACCTCGTCGGCGCCGTGGTCGGGGGCGAGGGCACCCTCGGCATCGTCACCGAGATCACCGTCCGCCTCACGCCGATCCCGCCCCGGGTGGAGACGCTGCTCGCGATCTTTCCCGACGTGGTGAGCGCTTGCCGCGCGGTCGGCTCGGTGATCCAGAGCGGGCTCGTGCCCGCGGCGCTCGAGATCGTCGACCGGCGCACCATCGAGGCGGTGGAGGCGAGCGTCTACGCCGCGGGCCTTCCCACCGATGCCGGCGCGGTGCTGATCGTCGAGCTCGACGGCGCGCCCGAGGCCGTGGCCGGGCAGGTCGAGCGGGTGCGCGAGCACGCGCGGTCGGCCGGGGCCAGCGGCGTCGAGGTGGCGCGAGACGAGGCCGAGCGGGTCCGCTTCTGGCGCGCGCGCAAGGGGGCCTTCGGCGCCATGGGCCGCCTGGCGCCCGACCTCTACGTGCACGACGCCGTGGTGCCGCGCTCGAAGCTCCCCGAGGTGCTCGCGACGGTGTGCGAGATCGGCGATCGCCACCGCCTGAACCTGTGCAACGTGTTCCACGCGGGCGACGGCAACCTGCACCCGAACATCTGCTTCGACCGGCGCGACGCCGACGAGCTCGCGCGCGTGATGACCGCCGGCGAGGAGATCCTGCGCGCCTGCATCGAGGCCGGCGGAGTGATCAGCGGCGAGCACGGCATCGGCACGGAGAAGCGCGAGTTCATGGGGCTCGTCTACTCCGACGACGACCTCGAGGCCATGCTGAGGCTGCGGGCGGCGTTCGACCCCGAGCGGGTCTGCAACCCCGGCAAGGTCTTCCCCAGCACGCGCTTCTGCGCCGAGTCGAATCCCAAGGCCCGCGGCTACGACCGCGTCCCCTTCGAGTGAGCGAGCCGAGCGCGCCGACGAGCGCCCTGCGTCCCGGGAGCGCCGAGCAGGTGTCGGAGATCCTGCGGGAGTCGTCCGGGCTCCGGAGGACCCTCTGGATCCGCGGCGGAGGCACCCGGCTCGGCATCGCCAACCCCGCACCGCCGCCCGACGCCTGGCTCGATCTGCGCGACCTGCGCGGCGTCTTCGAGCTCGACGCCGAGGAGGGCGTGGCCCACGTGGCGGCGGGGACGAGCCTCAACCTGGTCGCCGCGGAGGCCCACGCGGCCGGCTTCGAGCTGCCCCTCGACCCGCCCGGTCCCACTTCGACCCTGGGCGGCTGCCTCGCCGCAGCGGCCGTCGGCCCGCGCTTCCCGCGGCCCCGCGACGCGGTGCTCGGCCTCGGGGTCGCGCTCGCGACCGGCGAGATCAGCCACTGCGGTGGCCGGGTGGTGAAGAACGTCACCGGCTACGACGTGGCCAAGCTCCACGTGGGCGGCTTCGGCAGCCTCGGCGTGATCGTCTCGGCCTGGCTGCGCCTGCGGCCGCTCCCCGAGCGCGTGCTGGTGCTGGCCCGCAAGGACGAGACCCTGGAGCGCGTGCTCGCCGTCTCGCGGCTCTCGACGGCGCGCGCCGCGGCCTTCGAGGACGGTGCCCTCGTGCTCGAGCTCGCGGGCGACGCGGCGGCCGTCGAGGCCGATCGGGAGCGGCTGCCTGACCTCGAGGAGTGGGGCGACGGTGCGCTCGAGGCGGTGCGCTCGGCCCAGGAGGCGCCCGCCCGGGTGCGCACGCGCGTCGCGTCGCTTCCCACGCGCATCGTCGACGCGAGCGTGCCGCTTCGAGACGCCGGCGCGCGCATCCTCTGCTATCCCGGGAGCGGCTTGCTCTTGGCGTGCTTCGATCGGGAGGAAGGGGCCTTGGAGGCGACGCGCCAGTCGGCGCGCATCGGCGGCGGGCCCTTCCGCGTGGAGCAGGCGCCCGACGACCTGCTCGAGAACGTGGACGTCTTCGGCGACCTGTCTGAGCAGCTGCCGCTCCATCGGGCGCTGAAGGACCGTTTCGACCCGGCGCGCATCCTGAATCCCGGCCGCTTCGTGGGGGGGCTGTGAGCGCACCCGAAGGCAGCCGGCCCGCGAACGACGAAGCCCCCTTCGCTTCGCTGTACGAGGGCACCCTCGACTGCGTGCACTGCGGCCTGTGCCTGCCCGACTGCCCGACCTACCGCATCTCCGGGCGCGAGACCTCGTCTCCGCGCGGGCGCATCTACCTCATGCGCGCAGTCGGGGAGGGCCGCATTCCCATGGACGAGGTCGTGGCCGAGGAGATGTCGCTGTGCCTCGGCTGCCGCGCCTGTGAGTCGGCCTGTCCTTCGGGCGTCGAGTATGGGCACCTGCTCGAGGAGGCGCGCGCGGAGATCGTCCGCGCCGGCGCGCGCACGGGCCTCACAGCGTCGCTCGAGCGCTTCGGGCTGCGCGCCATCGTCCCCCACCGTCTGCGCCTGCGCCTTCTCGTCTCCCTGGCCGGCCTGGCCCAGCGGCTGGGTCTCGACCGGCTGATCCCGCCCGCGCGGCTCCTGCCGCGCGTCCCGCCGCGCAGCGAGCGGCGAAGGCTTCCCGCGCGGATCGCGGCCCAGGGCGAGAAGCGTGGGCGGGTGGCGTTCTTCGAGGGCTGCGTGATGCCCGAGCTCTTCGGGCCGATCAACCACGCGACGGCCCGGGTGCTGGCGCGCAACGGCTTCGAGGTGGTGGTGCCGTCGGGGCAGGGCTGCTGCGGCGCGCTGCACGCTCACGCGGGCGACGCCGAGCTGGCCGAGTCGCTCCACGCGCGCAACGAGACGGCCTTCTCGGCGTGGGGTGCGGGGGCGGTCGTGCTCAACTCCGCCGGCTGCGGCGCCCACCTGCGAACGCGCCTCGACGGCGTGCGCGACGTGTGCGAGCTCCTGGCCGAGGAAGGCCTGCGCCGTCCCAGTGGCCGGCTCGAGCTGCGGGTCTGCTACGACGACCCGTGCCATCTGCTCCACGGCCAGGGCGTGAAGGACGCGCCGCGCGAGCTCCTGCGATCGATCCCCGGCGTCGAGCTCGTCGATCACGACGACCCGGGTGCGTGCTGTGGCGCCGCGGGCACCTACAACCTCGTGCAGCCCGCGATGTCGCGGGCCGTTCTCGAGCGCAAGATGGAGTCGCTGCGGGCGGCCGACCCGGACGTGATCGCCACCGGCAATCCCGGCTGCCTGATGCAGCTCCAGGCGGGCGTTCGCGAGTGGGGGCTCCGCGCCGAGGTGCTGCACCCGGTGGAGCTGCTCGAGCGCGCCTATCGCTCGGATCCCCGCGATCCCACGCGGACGGCTCAGTCCTCGTAGAGGAAGGAGTCGGGCGTCTTCTTCGGCATGCGGATGCGCGGGAAGGCGCCGAGGCCGAAGTCGTCGAAGCTCCCCTGGAGCACGATCTCGACGGGCAGGATCGACTCGCGGCCGCGCACCAGCCCGTAGCGCTCGCGCGCGCCGCGATACACGTAGCGCGACTCGGCGTTGGCCCGGACGTCGGGCTGGTCGGCGAGGCCGAGCCGCGCGCGCTCGAGGAAGATGTCGCGATCGGCGTCCGGCTCGACGGGTACGTCGCGGTCGGTGAGCGCCATGTCGAGCGAGCTCTCCTCGAGCTGCGAGGCGAGCCGCGCCATGCGCTCCTCGGAGAGCCGGCGCCGCACGCGTCGCGGCTCCTCGCTCTCGCGTCCCGACTCGCCGAGAAAGGCGAACTCGGCCATGCGCCCACCGAGGAGCGTGATGCCTTCGGGATGGAGCTCGCCGTTCGAGGGCTCCTCGTCGAGCAGGCCCGGCGCGAGCGCCAGCCCCTCCGGGCCGCCCACGGAGGGGTTCTCGAGCAGGAAGCCGCGGCTGATGCGGATCGACTGGGCGCCCCCGCGCTCGAACTCCTCGCGCAGTGCGAGGCCCGCGTAGCGGCCGCCCGCGGTTCCCTTGAAGCGCTGCGCCACCTGCCGGAGCATCGCGTGGCGGACGTCGCGTCGGTCCTGCTTGGCCGATGCCTCGAAGGCCTGCTTGGCGGCCTTCTCGCGCAGCTTCGCGAGCTTCTTCTCGCTCTCGTCGCCGAGCTCCTCGGTCAGGGTGAGCGCGCCCACGTGGTTGCCCCGCTTCGACTCGTAGTCGCGCAGCCAGTCCTTGATCTCGATGGCGTGGAGCCCGTCGGGGTTGCGCTCGAGGTAGCGGCGCGCGAGCACGGCCGGTGTCTTCCAGTCCGAGGGCATGAACGGGTAGCGGATCAGCCGGTTGGGCAGGCCGGTGAGCGCGCCGATCATCGTCGGCACCTCCACGGCCCACTCGACCGAGCGCGGCAGGTCGCGGTCGCGCGGGCCGTTGGCCAGCGGACCGAAGGCCAGCCAGCGCAGCTTCTCCTCGGTGGCGTCGCCGCGCGCCACCTGGAAGGCGTACCAGGGATTCTCGTGGGGATTGGTGACCAGGGCGTGGGCGTGGCGCGCGCTGTTCGAATCGCCCTCGCTGAGCTCGCCGAGTACGTCCCAGGCCGCGTCCTCTCCGGGGGCGGTCTCGGAGGCGGCCAGTGCCAGGGCGAAGCGCGCCTCGTCGGCGAGCGGCCCCTCGGGCTCGGCGTCGTGCAGGGCGCGCGCGGCGCTCTCGACGTCGCCGTCCGGCAGCAGCAGGGCGAGGAGCAGGGCGCGCTGTCCGGGCGCCACCACCGAGGCGGCTTCGGAGACGGCGACGCTCTCCTCCTCGCGCTCGTCGAGCTCGGCGGCGCGCACGGCCGCCTCCTCGATGATCGCGATCGCCTCGGCGTCCTCGGGCCGGTAGCGCAGGGAGCGGGTGGCCATCAGCGCCGCGAGCTTCGGGCTGTCGTTCTCGAGGGCGCGCCGTGAGCGCCGCAGGCTGCGTTCGTGCTGGGTCTCGAGCCAACGCACCTGCGCCTCCTGGATGCGCCCGAGCACAGCGACGGCCTCCGGGGCCTCCGGATTCTCCTCCACGTAGCGCTTCCAGTGGTCCAGGGCCTGGCGCTCGCGCAGGGTGAGCGCGTCCTCGTCGTACTCGACGAGCGCCAGGTTCATCAGGCTCGGGACGAGGCGGGCGGGGAGCAGCAGGAAGTTGCTGAGCGACCGGCCGGCCGGAACCGAGATGGCGTTGAAGAGCCGACCCCAGCGCACCATGCGCCGTTCGTCGAGACGCTCCTCGGCGAGCTTGATCGGATCGTCGTCGGCCCGCTCCTGGAGTCGCGTGCGCAGGCTGTCGTCGAGGTCGTCGCGGCGGAGCAGGAGGCGAAGGGCGATGCGGCGATCGATGGGATCGGAGATCACCGCGATGTTCGCGAGGGCGGCGTAGGGAAGGAGCCCGGTGGGCAGCTCCTCCGCCTCGACGCGCGCGGCGTCGATCTCCTCGACTCGCTGCATGCCGTACCAGGCGTCGGCCGGCGAGTCGAGCAGGATGGCCGTGGCGATGTCGCGTGCGGCGTGGTCCGCCTCGTCGGGCATCACGGCCCCGAGGCGTGGCAGGGGCTGGATCGGCGAGCGCAGGGGCGCCGGCGAGAAGCTCTTGCAGCCGAGCGAGCCCAGACACAGGAGCACCACGAGCGCCGCCCATCGGGCCCGGCCGTGCCACGAGGCGTCGGAGTGCGCGACGTCAGGGCGAGAAGCGGTCACGGTCCACCTGGAGGGTGAAGGCGAGGAAGGCCTCGAGCCGGCGCGAAGCCTCGAGCTTCTCGGGCGCGCCGTCCTGATTGCTGATCGCCTCGTAGAGCCGGGCCGCGGCCTCGACCAGCTCCTCGAAGCGGGGTGGGTCGAAGGAGAGGGACTCGGGGGGATGGGCCTCGACGTATTCCATGCTGAGCTCGGCGTAGAGGTCGGCGAGGGCGAGCAGGTGCCGATTGGTGTTCTTGCTCTCCCGATGGGACGAGACCAGCTGCTGGAGAGCCGAGAGGGCGTGGAGGTCGCCGTCCTCGGACAGCGCCCGGCGGTCGACGACGTACTCGCTCCGCGCCTCATCGGTGCGCTCGATCTCCTCCTGGATGACGAAGGCATAGTGGCTGCCGCCGGTATCGGCCAGAACGGCTTCCAACAGGCGTTTTCGGGCGTCCAGGGAGGCGAGCGTGCGCGTCTCGTCGCTCCGCAGCTCGGGCCCGGGCTCGAGGTTCGCGGCCTCGGCCAGGGCGTCGTTGATCGCCGCGCTGCGCAGGGCCTCCTGGGTGAGCTCGCCTTCGCCCTCGGCGGCGGCCCGGTACTGCTCGGCCGCGAGCGAGAAGCCGCGGATGCGCTCGAGGGCGCGGCCCTTGGCGAAGTGGATCACGTCCGTGTACGTCCCGGCGCGCAGGGCGTCGGCGTGGACGCGCTCCAGGTTCTCGAGCCGCAGCAGGCTCGCCCGGTAGACGTTGCGGCCGGTGAAGTCGCGCGCGGGCTCGAAGCGGTAGGTGTCGTCGGGCACGTGGCGGCGTAGCAGCGCGACCACCTCGAGGATGCTCTCCGCGGGCCGGTAGCGCGGGTCGCCCGTCCGCTTCGGCCCCGTGCAGGCCGAGCCGAGGGCGAGCGCGAGGCCCAGGCCGACGGCCCAGAAGCCGCGGGTCCGGGACGTCCCTCGTCTCACGCGCCGCTCTTCCTTGCGGCCAGTACGTTCAGCATCTTCTCGCTGGCGATCACCGCGGCGGCGATCTGGTCGGAGTCGACGCCCAGGGTGGTGAAGCCGTCCTCGTCCTCGCTGCCCGCCCACTGGATGACCGTCTCGACCAGCGCGCTGGTGCGACCTCCGGGCGGGATGCGCACGCGGAAGTCGGTGAGGCGCGGGACGTCGATGCCGAAGCGGCGGACGGCCTTCTTCAGCGCGTTCATGAATGCGTCGTAGCCGCCGTCGCCGGTCGCCTCGGCCTCGGCCTCCTCGCCCTGGTAGGCGACCACCACGCTGGCGGTCGGCGTGCCCTCGGTGGCGACGTTCACCTGGTACGACTCGACGCGCACCATGTGCTCGCTCGGGGTCTTGAGCACGTCGGCGATGATGAAGCGCAGGTCCTCGGGGCGGACGGTGTGCTTCTTGTCGCCGAGCTCGACCACCCGTTGCAGCACCAGGTCGCGCTCCTCGTCGGAGAGGTGGATGCCGAGCTTCTTCAGGTTCTGGTTCACCGAGGCCTTGCCGCTGAGCTTGCCCAGGGCGAACTGGCGGGTCCGCGCGAAGCGATCCGGCGCGAGCTTCGTCGTGTACAGGTCGCCCTTGGCTTCGCCGTCGGCATGGATGCCCGCGGCGTGGGTGAAGACGTCGCCGCCGACGATCGGCGCGTTGCCGGCCACGTCCTTCCCGCTGAACAGCTCCACGAGGCGCGACACGCCGACCAGACTCTTCTCGTCCACGCCCGTCTTGAAGGGCCCGTGGTCGTGCAGGGCGGGGACGACCTCGGCGAGCTTGGTGTTGCCCGCGCGCTCGCCCATGCCGTTCACGCTGGTGTGGACGCCCTGCGCGCCGGCCGCCACGGCGGCCAGGCAGTTGGCCGTGGCGAGCCCGTAGTCGTTGTGAGCGTGGAACTCGAACCGGACGTCGGGCCACGTCTCGACCATCAGGCCCACGTACTTGGTGACGGTGTCGGGCGAGAGCATGCCCAGGGTGTCCGCCAGGTAGACGCGCTCGACCTTCAGGGCCACGAGGGTCTGCATCATGGCGAACACGTAGTCGAAGCTGTCGCGTACGCCGCTCGACCAGTCCTCGAGGTACACGTTCACCTTCACGCGGCGCTTGCGGGCGTAGCCGATGGTCGACTCGACCCACTTGCGGTGCTTCTCGGGGGTCATGCGCAGCTGGCCGCGGCAGTGCGCCTCGGAGCCCTTGGTCAGCAGGTTCATCACGCGCCCGCCGGCCTCGAAGAGCCAGTCGACCGAGAGCTGGCCGTCGCAGTAGCCGAGCATCTCGATCCGCGGCAGCAGCCCTTCCTTCTTGGCCCAGCGGCAGATCTGCCGGGCGGCCCGGCGCTCGCCTTCCGAGACGCGGGTGCCGGCGATCTCGATGCGGTCGACGCCGACGTTGGAGAGCAGCAGCTGGGCCATCTGCAGCTTCTCCGCGGGGGTGTAGGCGATCTCCGGGGTCTGCTCGCCGTCCCGGAGGGTCGTGTCCATCACCTCGATGCGTCGGCGACTCAATGCAGGGGCTCCTCGGGCGGCGTCCAGCCGGCGACGTCGATCGTCGCACCCAGGGCGACGCGATCGCCCTTGTCCGAGAGACCGACCGGACGCCCGTCCACCCG
>JASJCN010000074.1 GCA_030065975.1 Myxococcota bacterium | reverse complement strand
CGGTGTAGCGGCGGGCGAAGCGGTCCTCGCGGCCGGGCCCCGTGGCGATGTCGATCACCGTGTCCGACCAGCGCTTGAAGTCGGCCAGC
Organism: Myxococcota bacterium; assembly: GCA_030065975.1. GTDB lineage: Bacteria > Myxococcota_A > UBA9160 > UBA9160 > UBA6930 > JASJCN01. The sequence continues at coordinate 25,721 of JASJCN010000074.1, read as the reverse complement.
TTCGAGGTGGGGACGCCGAGCATCTCCGCGATGATCGTCACCGGGACGGGCACGGCCAGCCCCTCCACGAGATCGAAGGCCTCGCCTCGGCGCAGCGGTGCGATCGAGGCGTCCACCAGCTCCCGGATGCGCGGTTCCAGCGCCTCGATGCGCCGCGGCGTGAAGCCGCGATTGACGATCGCGCGCATGTCCTGGTGGCGCTGCCCGTCCTCGGCGATCAGGTTGCGCGCGGTGCGGAACTCGAGGGGATTGAGCCGCGTCTTCCAGACCATCTTCGCCAGGAAGCGCACCATGTCCCATCGGATGGGAGGCAGCTTCTCGCTACCGCCGGCCATGAGCATCGTGAACATCGCCCGCGACGAGAAGACCTCCGGCGTCTTCAGCACCTCCATCACGTCGTCGAAGCGCGTGACCGAGGTGATGTGGCGCGCCTCGCAGTCGTGTACCGGAGCCTCGTCGCGCAAGCGCCGGTAGATGGGATAGGGGTCGTCCCGCAGCTCGAAGGGGTCGAAGGCGATCGACATGGGGAGCTCCCGGCGCGCCGACCCAGCGTAGCAGGCAGGCCCGCTAGAGGCCGGCGGTGCGTCGCCCATCGCCGACGAACTCGATGATCGCCCGCGCCAGCTCGGCCTGCGCCTCCACGTGGACGTCGTGGCCGACGCCTTCGAGGACCCGGAAGCGCCCGTCCCTGAGCCGGGGGGAGAGCGTGCGAGCCGCCCGCACCGGGATGGATGCATCGAGGGACCCGTGCACCTGCAGCACCGGGCCCTCGATCTCCTCGTAGGTGCGGGTCAGGAGCCGCAAGCCATCGATCGTGTACTGGCGGCGCAGGAAGGTGAGGAGGGCCGAGCGGGTGCCCTGGATCGACCAGGCCGTTGCGAGGCGCCGCTCGTGCTCGGGCGAGAACACGTCGCTGAAGATCGCCGTGCGCGAGAGCCGCCACTCTCCGACTCCCGGGATCAGGGGGACGATCTGGACCGGGTCCATCGCCATCCCGTGGCCGATGAAGACGGCGCGGCGGATGCGTTCGGGGTGGTCGGCCGCGACGATCGCGGCGACGGCACCGCCGGCCGAGTGGCCGACGACCGTGGCCCGCGGGATCGAGAGCGCGTCCAGCACGTCGATGGCCTGGCGCGCCCACAGGGCGATGCCGTAGCGAAGCGCGTGGCTGCGGTCGCTCAGACCGTGCCCGTAGTAGTCGATGGCGACCACGCGGAACCGTGGGGCCAGCCGCTCGGCGAGCCCCTCCTGCCAATCGGCGAGGCTCCGGCCGGTGCCGTGGAGCAGAAGCAGCACCTCGTCGCCTTCTCCGAGATCCAGTACGTGGACACGGCCCGAGCGGGTGGCGAGGAAGAAGGTCTCCGGATCGCTCGGGGCCTTGGGCCGCTCGAGGGTCTCGAAGCGGCCGTTCATCCAGTGTCCGGCCGGAGCCAGGGACAGGATCAGTGCGGGGACGATCACGATGAGGGCCAGTCGGATGTTCATGGGATTCTCCTCGATTCCGAAAGTAAGTAAAGACTTACCATTGACGAACGGCCCCCACAAGGCAAAAGTAAGTAAAAGCTGACCCGCTACAGCCGACCCACCGAAGGGAGCCCATGCCCGCCCACCCGCTCGAGCCCCGCCGAACCCCTCCCGGAGGGCGCGCTCTCAAGACCGTGGAGCGCATCCTCGAGGCCACGGCCCTGCTGCTCGACGAGGTCGGGTTCGACGCCCTCACCACCAATGCGATCGCCGAGCGCGCAGGCGTGAACGTCGCCTCGCTCTACAAGTACTTCCCCAACAAGTACGCGGTGCTGACGGGCCTCGCCGAGCGGATGCGCGACGAGCAGCTCGCGTTGATCCGCCGCCCGACGGAGCCCGGCGCGTGGCGGGAGGAGCTCGCCACCCTCCTCGACGTCTTCCTCGATCTCTTCGTCTCGCGGCCCGGCTTCGCGACCCTGGCCTCCGTCCTCTCGAGCTCCGCTCCCCTACGCGAGATCGACGAAGCCAGCCTGGCCGCCGAAGCCCGGGCCCTCTCGGAACGCCTGGCGGAGTACGGCGTCGAGGGCTCGCGGGCCGATCGCGAGGCCATCGCGCGTGTCGCCCTCGAGGCGGCTCGGGGCGTGCTGCCCTTGGCCCGCCGCGCAGGACCCGCTCGTCGCAAGCGCCTCATGCGCGAGCTCCGGAGGATGCTGGAGGCGTACCTGGCCGGGCACATCGAGGGCTGACGCGTGAGCCACGACTTCGAGCCGTTCTTCGTCCAGGCACGGTGCTTCCTCGATCGCTTCCACCGCCCGAGCATCGATGGGCGCGAGGCGGCGCTCGATGGCTCGTTCGCGAGCGCAGCCGAAGGGTCGGCCGACCTCTACGGCGCAGCGGACGCCGCATACGCGCTCTTCATCCTCGGGGACCTGGAGGAGCGCACGACACCCGAGAGCCGGCAGCGATGGATCGCGCGAATCCAGGCCTGCCAGGACGCGTCGACCGGGTGGTTCGACGGCCCTCTGCTGCCGGGCCACGGCATTCCCCACGCGACGGCCTTCGCGACGGGCGCACTCGTCCTGCTGGGCGGCAAGCCGGCCCACCCGCTCCGCTACGCGGCGACGCTCTTCTCCTCCCGCCCCGCTGTCGACGCATGGCTCGACGGGTTTCGCTGGAACCAGATCTGGACTGGATCGCACGCCGCCGGGGCGGCCGCGGCGGCGTTCGACGCGCCGGCGGAGCTGCCGCTCCCGAGCGACTGGATCACGACGCTGCTCGACGCCCTGTCCGCCCGAGTCGACTCCACCGGCTTCTGGAAGCGCGCGCTCCACGATCGCCTGCTCCGCCGGCCCAATGCCCTCGACCTCGGCGGCGCCGCGCACTTCTGGTGGCTGTACGATCGCTCGGGACGACCGATCCCCCATCCCGAGCGTGCACTCGACGGGATCCTCGGACTGCAGCGCTCGAACGGCCTTTGGGGAAACCGGGTGTTCGGCGGCGCCTTTCCCCAGGGTCTCGACTTCGACGCCCTGCACGGGCTGCGCATCGCCTGGCGAGACGCCGGGAGCCCCGCGTCCAGGGTGCCTGCCCTCCAGTCGGCGATCTCCCGCTACGCGCGGGTCGCCCACGCGATGCTCACACCCGCAGGCGCGGTGGAGCGATGCTTCCGGGCGCCGCACAAGCTGGTGGGCACCCTCGACGCCCTGGCCGAGCTCGAAGCCCTGGGGCGCACGGTCCTCGGCGAGTCCGTGGTCGGTGGCGCCGAGCTGACGAGTGCCCTGACCCACGTGAGCTGGCAGTAGCTCGGCAGGGCGACGGCCCGCGGCCTTCGGTCGGTGCTCAGAACCTCTGCGGGACGAACATCAGCTGCCCCTGATCGCAGGGACACTCCGCGGCTCGACGTCGTCACCTCCAGGGCCCCCGTCTCCACGCTCGAGGACCGCAATCCCCCTCCCCATCCTTGCAATGGCGGAGAGCCTCGACCGGAAGGCTCCCCGAAGTCTCCGGAGCCACTCTCTCCAGACCGCAGGAGCGGGGACGTCGACGCGCCACGAGGGATGGCCAGCGCTCCGGGCGAGGCGATCGAGCTCGGCCGACTGGGACTTCGGGAACGCGAGCTTCATCCAGTCACGCTCGCCCAGTGACAGCTTCGCATGCAACAGCTCGAGCTCCGGAGGAGGACTGCGGAAGTCCTTCTCGCCCGGCTGCTTGGGGAGCTCCCCCGAGAGGCCCGCCACGAAGCCGGTGAAGGCGTAGAGGAAGCGCGGATCGCGCTCCGCGGCATAGCGCTCGAGGAAGACATGGAGGTAGGGCATGATCCATCCCATGGGGTTTCGGCCCGTCCCCGACTCCTCGAGCCAGCGCCACTTGAGCGCCCGGTCCCGGCAGTTCCAGAAGGCCGTGCGCGGGTCGTTCACGAGATGCTTGCCCAGGATCGCGGGGTCGTCCTCGAGCTCGGGGAGCGGCTGCATCTCCACCCGCAGCCCCTCGCGGCGGGCGCGGGCGATCTGGTCGATCTCGCAGCGTCGCGTCGAACGGTACGGGAAGCGACGCGCCACGTCGGAGCGATAGATCTTCACCGCCTGGATGGACCGGCGGAACAGGGTGTCCCACAGGCAGAAGCCGATCTGCCAGACGTCCTCGTCGGCCTCGAGCATGGCGGCCCGCAGCCGTTCGATGGCGTGCGGCTCGAGCTCCATGTCGGCGTCGACCTGCACGTGGAAGCGCAGATCCGCGCGCTGCAGCATCTCGTTGAAGGCCTCGTCCATGGGCCCCACGTCGACGATCTCCTCCAGCGTCCAGGTCTCGCCGAGCCCGTCGCAGCGCAGCAGGGCCTCCCGCACCCGGTCGACGGTCGGCTCCCCCGTCTGCACCAGGAACACTCGGGTGTCGGGTTGGGTCGTCATGGGGTGCCTCGATTCGCTCACTTGTGGATGAAGGGGACGTCGACCCGGTCGAGCTCGAACGCCTTGTAGCGGCTGCAGAGCTCCGACCCGATCCGGTCTTCGTAGCCGGTGTACGCCACGTAGTTGAAGACCATCATGTTGGCGTTGACCCAGGGGCGCCCGATGCGCGCGAACTCCGCGATCATCCGCTCCACGAACTCGCTCACGAGCCCGGTCTCTCCGCCCAGCACGCCGGCATTCACGGTCGGGCGCTCGGCGTGGTCGTCGAGGAAGGCGAGATAGCGTCGGTCTCCGATCCGCTCCGCCAGCGCCCGCAGCCAGCGGTTCTCTCCCAGCAGCCAGCGATCCGCACCGACGTAGAGGCGTCCGGACTCGCAAAGAGCGAAGGGGTCGCGAGCCACCTTGACGTCCGCGATGTCGGTCATGAACACATCCTGCGCGTGGTAGCTGCGCAGGTAGGCGCGATACACCAGGAAGCGGTGATCGTTCGTCGAACGGGAGTACCAGCGCGGAACCTGCAGGAAACGCACCCGCTCCGTGGCGTACCTCGCCGAGAACGCGTCGGAGAGCCCGTCGTGGAACACACGCCCATGCAGACCGAGCTCGCGAACCGAGTCGTACCAGATGCTCATGTAGGCGAGCGAGTCCGCCGGCTGCCGGACTCGGCGCTGTGGATCGGGCTTCGATGTGAAGTAGGTACTCAGCAGCGTTCGCTCGAAGGTGGGCGAAAAGTGCGGCAGCCGGCCCGCGCCCAGCCGTGAGGCCAGGCCCCGTGAGCCCGCCGAGAGCACTTGACGCAACGCCACCGGATGCGGGTTGCTGCTCACGGCCGCGCTCCGCCGAGGCCCACCGCACGACGCGCAGCGGCCAGCCCGCGGGTGAGCGGCGCTGGCACCCGCAGCCGCGGGACCCTGCGGGCGCCGAGCTCTTCCAGGAAGGCGAGCGTCTCGCCGGCCATGCGTTCGGAGTTGAAGTGCTCGCGCACGCGCTCACGCCCGCACTCCCCTAGACGCTCGCGCTCTGCCGCATCTCGCAGCAGGCGCAGTACGGCAGCCGCGACCTCGCGGGGGCAGCTCGGGGCCACCAGCAGGCCGTTCTGCTCGTGGACGACGGCCTCGGGCACACCCCCCACGGCGCCCGCCACCACGGGCTTGCCGCAGGCTCCGGCCTCGAGGAACACGAGCCCCAGCCCCTCGAAGCGGCGCTCGCAACGGCTGGGCAGGAGGAACACGTCGCACAGGCCGAGGCACGCGCTGAGCTCGGAATCTCCGACCTCGCCCAGGAAGCGCGTCCGCGCCCGAACACCGAGCTCCACCGCAAGAGCCTCCAGCGCCTCGCGTTCGGGGCCGTCGCCGACCAGCAGGAGCAACGCATCGGTCTCCTCGTTGGCCACCTGCCGAAAGGCATGGAGAGCGACGTCCTGGCCTTTGTCCTGGTCGAGCCTCCCGACGCTCAGGAGCACCCTGCGCCCTTCGGCACCGAGCCGCCCGCGCAGCTCCTCGACCTCGTGGCCGGACGCAAGCCGGCAGCGGTCGGGCGAGATGCCGTTGTGGACCACGCGGGTGCGGCCGGCGAGATCGGGGGCGTAGGAGGCAAGCAGGCCGGCTGTGGCGCGGCTCACTGCGATGATTCCGTCCGCCCGTCTCAGCAGGCGCTGGTCGCGCGCGCGCCGCTCGGGATCGACGAACGGAGCCCGCTCGGGATCGAAGTACCACCAGACCTCGGTGCCGTGGAGCGTCACCACGTAGGGGAAGGGAACGCGGTCCAGGCGTGCCAGCAGCTCGTGCGCGCGACGGTCGGCGACCAGGACCCGATCGGCTCGGGTCTGCCGACGGAGCTCGTCGAGTGCACGCAGGACGTCGGCCGACTTCGTATGGCGATCCCCGAAGCGATGCACCCCGGGCTCCGTGCCCGGAGTCCCGTCGCCGGAGGCCTCAGGCCAGCTGGCCGAGAGCACCGTCACCTGCGCGCCCCTGGCGCGCAGGCCCCGAGCCAGCTCCCATGCGTAGACCCCGGCCCCACCGTGGAAAGGCGGGTACTCGTAGGAGAAGATCAGGATCCGCATCGGGTCTCGCTCAGGGCAGTTCGTTCGTCCTGCCCGCCTGCCTCGAGCGACGTCGCAAGTGCGAAACGCTGCTTCCCTTTGGCTCGAGTCGGACCGGAGCGCCAGGCCGAAAGCGGCCTCGCGAGCACGCCGAGCTCCGGTAGCCACTCCGCCAGAACGGCTCCCGCCAGAGCGTGAGCCTCCTGGCTGGGGTGCGCGTCGCAAGGGAGCGCCCACCAGGCGACGCCCTTCGGATCGCGTTGCGCCAGCGCCTCGCGCAGATCGAGCAGCGGAATCTCGAGTTCGTCGTGGACTCGCGCGATCTTCTCGTGCACCCCGACGTACGGGTAGGCCGCCTCGTGGAGGCTCGCGACGGAGAAGCTCGGAAACAACACGCCGAGCAGTGGAACGCCTCGCTCGCTGGCCGCGCTGGCCATGCCCGCCAGCGCCTTCTGTGCAGCCAGCCAGCCCTCGAAGTCGTCGCGATACAGGGCGTGATAGTCCTGCAGCTCCCGCACCCGACCCTGCAGCACGGCGAAGCGCGCATTCAGGAACGAGTAGAGGTAGCTCGCGCGGTCCAGCCGGTCGTGGAGGCCCGGAAGCAGGGGCCAAAGCCGGTAGAGCCAGCGCTCCCCCTCACGGCGATAGCCCGGTCCGCTCGGCAGCGGATCGTTCAGATAGGACTGCAGCAGGACGAGGTCGGGCTCGAACTCCCAGCCCATGGCGTCCAGACGCTCCCCGTGATTCACCGTCGTGAAGCCGCCCTTGGCGAGACTCACCACCTCGACGCGATGGCCGTCCCGGCGTAGCTGGCTCTCCAGAACGTAGGGCCACGTATCCCGGGTACGCGCGATCTTGTCGCCCCAGGAGAACGAGTCCCCGAGCACCAGGATCCGCGTGACACCGGGCTGCCGCCCACGCTCCAGATTCAGCGATCGCAACCTGAGCTCGTTCTGTTCCCAGATCCGGTCGTAGTGCTCGGCTTCCCAGCGAAGCATGCCAGGGGTGTGGCCACCGGTCCGTGCGACCACGAAGGGGAGCCGGAACGCGCACTCGAGGAGCGCGAGGGAGCACGCAAGCGAGAGCCCCGCGACCCAAAGGCCGCGGGGCAGATCGAACGACGTCTGGCTCAGCGATGCCGACCCGCTAGACGGCCGCGTTCGTGCGACGCCGCACGAGGACGAGACCGGCCAGCGCAGGACCCAGCAAGACCGCGAGGGACGGCTCGGGAACCGTGAGCGAGATCCTCACCATGAAGTCCTGGTGGTCGTCGTCATTGGGGTCGAAGTTGCCGTCCGTCAGGCCCAGGCCGAACGCCGTGCCTTCACGCTCCGACGACTCGAAGTTGAACATGTCTCCGCTGATGTTGAAGACGCCGATGTGCGCCAGGGCCGCGGTCTCGTCGTTCGGGTCCGCGTTGGGAGCGGGCTGGCCGTTGATCACGCAGCGGGGGATGCCGACGTCGCAGCCGGCCAGGAAGTGGTAGGGAACGAGGTCGCCGACCGCGACTCGAAGCACCTCGGTGGCTGCGTAGTTGCCGAACCAGTCGAGGTTGCCGTCGCCGAGCGGAGTGAAGCCCGGGTCGCAATCGCCGGCCGAGGTCTTGTTGCACCAGTTGAAGCTGCCCGGGTCCTCGATCGAGAGGGAGTCCTTGAACTGGTTCAGGAACACGGCGTCGCTTCCGACGTAGTTGTACTCGACGGTCCGCATCGTGCCGTCTTCCGCCTCGGTGTCGCGCAGGAACACGGAGATGGTGTCCCTGCGATTCTCGAAGCCCCTGGCTCCGTTCGGGATCACGTTGGTACCCGGGAAGCTCTGCGTCTCCTCGTTGCCGCCCACCACCTCGAAGTAGGGCACTCCTTGAGCGCTCGCCCCGATAAGCAGGGCCCACGCCACGGTCGATCCAGCCAGTAGTGTTCGAAGTCTCATCGTTGCGCCATTCCTCGCTACCTGCACCCGTGAATGTGTGGCCGGAGAAACGCTGAAGTGTCGGGGACTTGAAGAAATCACGAGAAGACACCGCGCGGTGTCATTCTGGGACCACGCAGTGTCCCGCCCCGGGCGTGTCTGGGTCATTCGGCTACGGCAAGATGAGGAGTTCCGGGACCGGCCGAGCCCATGTCGCGAAGCTCGACGATTCGGGACGCGCCCGAATCTCGCTGAGGCGATCCGCCCTCAGCCGGGCGCGAGGGACACCGACTCTCTCCTGGACCCGGGGCCCGGCGTGACGGAGTAGACTCCAAGCAGATGGTGACGACGTGAGCTCACTCGCCCTCATGCGATGGCTCGAAACTTCCCCCGAGCGCTACGACGCCGGCATGCGGCTCATCACGTTCGGACGCGTCGCGCACCTTCACGCGGGCGTGGCCGAAGCCGCGGTCGCAAAGCCCGGCGACCGCGTGCTGGAGATCGGCTGCGGGACGGGCGCGGTCACGCTGCGTCTCCTGGCTCGCGGTGCCCGCGTCACCGCGATCGACCAGTCCCCCGACATGATCGAGCAAGCGAAGAGCCGCGCCGGAACGGCCGACGTCGCCTTCCTCGAGCAGACCGCGGCCGAGATCGACGCCCTCCCGGAGGCCTCGTTCGACGCGATCGTCCTGTCGCTGTGCCTCTCCGACATGTCGGCGAGCGAGCGTGCATGGGTGCTTGGGGGATGCCCGCGGATCCTCGCTCCGGGCGGCCGCCTCGTCGCTGCCGACGAGGTGCGGGCCCCTGCCGGCTGGCGACGCGTTCTGCAGCGCCTGTGGCGCCTCCCCCAGGCCGCCCTCGGGTGGCTCCTCACGGGCGCCCTCTCCCACCCGCTCGCCGATCTCGGCGGCGAGCTCCAGCGGGCCGGCTTCGCCCTTCGACGCGAGCAGCGCTGGCTCCATGGGAGCCTCGCCCTCTTCGTCGCGGAGCCATCGGCGTGACCGCCACGGCGCGTGTGAAGGACGGCCTCCTGGACTTCCTGCAGACGGCCTTCCGCCTGTTTCCATGGCCCACCGAGCCCGGCTTGCGCAAGATCGGTCGACCCGATGCGTCGAGCCCGGTGCTCCTCACGGGCAACTTCGATCTCACCGTGCGCCGACTCGTGAAGGCACTGGAGGGGCGCGACGCCTGGCTGCTGGTGGCGCCGTCGGGCGGCATCAACGTCTGGTGCGCTTCGTCGGGCGGCCACCTCTCCACCCATCAGGTGGTGACGGCGCTCAAGACCTCGGGCATCGCCGACCAGGTGAGCCACCGCCAGGTCATCCTGCCGCAGCTCGCCGCCACCGGCGTACTGGCGCTCGACGTGTTTCGCCGCAGCCGCTGGCAGGTGCGCTTCGGGCCGGTGGACCTCCGCGACCTCCCCGAGTACCTGGAGACGCGCGAGAAGACGGACGCCATGCGGCGCGTCACCTTTCCCCTGCGCGACCGGCTGCAGATGGCCCTCATGTGGGCGGCCCCCACGGCGCTCGTCATCGGCGCGCTCGCGCTGTGGCTGGCACCGGGCTGGACCCTCCCCTGCATCGCCCTCGTCGCCGCCATGTCCGCCTCTGTCTTCACGCTCTACGACCGCCTCGGCGTGCGACGCCGCGAGATCCTGCTCACGACGTCCATCGCCCTGGCTCTTGCAGCGACGTGGAGCGCGGACGGCGGCGCCGCGGCGCTCACGGCGGCGGTCGTGGCGCCCGCCTTCCTGTCGGCGCTGCTCACCCTCGACTACGCCGGATCGACACCGCTGGAAGGCGGCAGCCACTTCGAAGAACGCAGCTGGCACATCGCCCTGGACGAAGCGGCCTGCGAGGGCGTCTTCCGCTGCTTCGAGGTCTGCCCCGAGGCGTGCTTCGAACGCGACGATGCAGGCCGGAAAGCGATCCTCGCCCACGACGAGCGCTGCATCCGCTGCGGCGCGTGCGTGGTGCAGTGCCCGAAGGACGCGCTCTTCCTCGAATCGGACGCCGGTGAGCGAATCCCCCCCGACACGATCCGCCGCTTCAAGCTCAACCTGCTGGGGAAGCGGAAGATCGTCGCGCCCGGGGCACCCGGCGCGAACCGCGCGGCCGGCCGCTAGACCAGGACGGGGCCGACGAGCCTCGGAAGCAGCCAGATCGCCGACCCGATCACCAGGGCGAGGCCCGCAGCAGCGGCCAGCCAGGCGGGCCGTGAGGCCGGGCCGCGATGGGGGCCGAGGGCCAGGGCCACGGCCGCCACGGTGACGCCCAGCGCAGCCAGCTCGTGGCCGAGGAACACGAAGCGCAAGGCGCCGACCTCCCCGAGCCAGCCGCCGCGCAGCAGCACGAGCCCGAGCGCGACGTTCACGAACGCGGCCGCCGAGAACACCACCGAAGCGGCCTCGATGCCGGTGGCGGGAGAGCGTTGGGCTCGGGCAGGCACCCTTCCAGTCTAAGGTTCTCCGACACGCGGGCATCTGACGGACCACCATATTTCAGCGACCGGAGGTGCCCGTGCCCGTTTCCCGTGCTGCCGCCTGCCTTTGTGCCGTCGCGGCCCTGGCCATCCTGGCCGGGGCCTCGGCTCCGAGCTCGGCTTCGGAGCTCCTCTTCGGAACCGAAGGAAACCGGCTGCGCCGCTACGACGTGGACACGATCGGCAGCGGGCGGCTGCTCGAGGAGGTCCTGATCGAGCGCGCCAGCAGCGGCGAGTTCGGCAGCCCGAGCGGGCCCGGGCGGGACCTCAATGGCCAGATCTGCTTCTTCCCCGATGGGAGCGGCCGCTTCCTCGCTGGCGAGGACACCGGCCAGCCCACCCCCCGCGCCGGCTGGGGGATCTTCGACGAGTCCGGCGAGCAGGTCGGCAAGCTCACGGCCACCTATCAGGTCGCGGGAGCCGAGCCGTTCGGCTGCGCGTTCGATCCGGCGACGGGCATCCTGTTCACGACCTCGGTCGGGGCCCAGGGATTCGGCGCCGGCTCGGGCCAGCTGATCATGTGGTTCCCGCCGTACGAGGGCTTTCCCGGAGCACCCGGCGAGTTCCCCGACGCAGACCCCACGAGCGACAACTTCTGCAAGCTCGCCGTCGACCTGGGAACGGCCGGGAGCGTCGTCGTCGATCCCGACGGCCGCGTCCTCGTCGCGCAGTCCGGTGCGCTGCGGGTGACGCGCTTCAACCCGCCCTTCCCGACCGGCCCCGATGCCGCCGGCGGCTGCGGAGCCGTCGACCCCCAAGGATCTCCGTTCATCTCCCCCTCCCTCGTCCAACGCGATGCCGGGGAAGCGCCCTTCCGCGAGGAGAGCCTGCTCGAGCCGGGCGGACAGATGGTGACGCCCGCCGGACTCGCGATCTCGCCTTCCGGACGGCTCATCGCCAGCAGCGTGCTCACCGGTGCGCTGAACGAGTACGACCTCGAGACGGGCGCCTTCCTGCGCCAGCTGATCCCGGTGGCGCCTCCGATCAGCCTGCCGACCGCGTTCGGCAACCCACAGGGAATCGCCATCGGCGCGGACGGCACCCTCTACTACGCCGATCTCGACCTGCAGGGAAGCATCGCGGATGCCAGCTCGATCCGGCCCGGACCCGACGGCAAGGTCCGCCGCGTCCGGTTCGACCCGAACGGAGAGCCCCTGCCGCCGGAAGTCGTGCGTGCCGGCCTCTCCTTCCCCGACGGAGTCGCGCTTCTGCCGGGAAATCTCGAGCGCGCCGAATGGCTGACGCTCGCCGGCGGCCCCGAACGGCGCTTCCACCAGCCCGCGGAGTCGATCCTCGACGAAACCAACGTGGCCTTGCTCTCCGAGCGCTGGCGGCTCACGGTGCCGGCGGTGATCACCGTGTCGCCGAGCGTCGCGCTCGTCGACCTCCCGGGTGAGGGCCTGACCCGGCTCGTCTTCTTCCAGGCCTGGGACCTCATGATCTACGCGGTGCGCGTGGCCGATGGAAGCGTCGTCTGGCGCTTCGAGACCGAGGACCAGCCGGGCTCGTCGTTCCCGAGCACGGCCTCGATCCACGTGGAGAAGATCGACGATCTCGATCGCGTCTTCGTCGGCCAGGGCCACAACTTCTACTCCCTCGACGCGCGCACGGGCGAGGAGCTGTGGCGCTTCACGGCGGGGACGGGCTGCGGCTACGACACGGGCGATCCGCCCGGAGAGTGCGGTTTCGGGGGCGAGCGCAATCAGATCGAATCCACGGCGATCGTGGCCGACGGGCGCGTCTTCTTCGGCATGGACGTGAACGACGTCTCGACGGGCAAGGGCGGGTTCTTCGCCCTGGATGCTCGCGACGGACGGCTCGCGTGGTTCTTCGATCTCGAGAGCGGCCAGACCTGCCGGCCCGACGCGGGAGAGGTCATCCGGCGCTACGACGGCTACCACGCCGAGAGCGAGCTCGGTCTCCCCAGCGGCTTCTTCCAGACCCGCAGCGGCTGCGATCATCCGCGAACCCGGAGCGGCTGCGGCAACGTGTGGTCGTCGCCGGCCGTCGACTTCGGGCGCGGCGCCCTGTTCATCGCCTCCAGCAACTGCGACACCGCCTTCGATCCGGGTCTCGGTCGGCCCGCAGACATGCCGCCCTTCGACGAGGCCGTCTTCTCGCTCGACTTCGACGGCAACGTCCGCTGGGCGTGGAGGCCGCGCGCCTTCGACGTCGACGACCTCGCGTTCGGCGGCGTGCCCAACCTCTTCGAGATCGAGACGAGCGTCGGCACCGTGGAGGTCGTGGGCGTCGGGTCCAAGGACGGCACGTACTACGTCCTCGATCGCGACGGCCAGAACCAGGTGACGGGCGCGCGCTTCGACGACGCGCCCGAGACCCACCTGCCCGCCGGCCTGCCCTATTGGCGCACCCAGGTCGTGGATGGCGGCAGCATCGGCGGGATCATCGCCACCGCCGCGGTGGACGCCGCGAATCGGCGCGTGTTCTTCAGCACCGCACCGGGCGAGAGTGGGGTGAACACGCCGCCCGCCCCTCCCCAGACCCCCACGGTCCACGCACTCGATCTGGACACGGGCGCGGTCGTCTGGGACAACCAGAGCGAGACGCCCGCGCTGGCGAGCTTCTCGTCGACACTCCACATCCCCGGCGTCGTCTTCGCGGGATCGGCCGCCGGCGCGATCCTTCGCGCCTACCGCGACACGGATGGAGCCTTCCTCGGCGAGCAGAACCTCGCCAATCTCGGCATGGGCTCCACGCCCATCGTCGTGGACGGGACCCTCCTCGTCGGAGACGGAATCGGCACCCGCACGAGCACGGGAAGCAGCATCAGCGACATCATCTCGAACTCACCCTCCAAGCTGAACGCCCTGTGCGTTCCCGGGACCGCCGGCTGCGCGGCGTGCGACGACGGCGTCGACAACGACGGGGACGGCGCCATCGACGACGCCGACCCCGGCTGCCTCGTCCCCGGCGACCTCTCCGAAGTGCTCGGGGACATCGACGGCGACCAGCGCGTCGACGCCCGGGACGAACGCTCCTTCCTGGGGGCGTTCGGGCGCCGACCAGCCGAGCCCGGCTACCGCCTCGGCGCGGACCTCGACCCCCCGGGCGATCCCGATGGCGTCGTCGGCCTCGTCGACTACCAGCGCTGGCTCGCTGCGCGCGAGGAGTACGAAGCGAACCTCGCCCCGCCGGCCCGGGCGTGCGGTCTGCTGGGCGTCGAGCCGCTCGTCGTGCTGCTGCTCGGGTCCGCCCGCCGTCGCGTCCGCCGCGCGCGACGCGCGACTCGGGGGCAGGCGGCAGCGCTCGGCCTGCTGCTCGCCACCGCCCTGGTCTCCGAGCCCGGAGAGGCGCTCACGTCGCTGAGGCTCGCGGTCGATGGCGCCCCGGTGAGCGGCAGCGAGATCCTGATCGACCCCGGCGAGGACGTCGGGATCACGATCCGGGGATCGATCGGGCCCGAGGCGTTGATTGGCTTCGGGCTCGACCTCCTCTTCGACCCGATCCTCCTCTCGGCCGCACCCGCCACCGTGGGTCCCGACTGGATCCAGGTGGCGGCCGCCGACGGTGACGGGCTCGCCGGCCTCGCGACGCCGCCCGGCGTGTCGGGCGCCGACGTGGTCTTCGCTCGGATCGTACTGAGCGGGGTCGAGCGTGGGCGCTCGACCCTGGCCCTCGCCGTGAGCCCGGACGATCCGACCGAGGGCTTCGCACTCCTGGGAGTGGGCGCCTTCGACCTCGTCGACTTCGGAAGCCCGCTCACCTTACGCGTGCCGGAGCCGGGTGGCGTAGGCCTCCTCCTCGGCGCCCTCGCCCTCGTCGCGGCGGCGCGGCGCTCCTAGAGGCGCTCCGAGAGATCCATCTGGAAGCCGGCCCCGTCGGTCGCGATCACGGTGTGGCCACCCGTCTGCTCGATCCGGACCTGCGCGACGTCGACGTCCTGCGACAGCTCGTACACGATGAGGCTTCCGGAGGCGACGGACACCAGCTTGGTGCGACGGTCCGACTTGCTCTGGAACCCGTGAGTCGGGTCACGCGTCCAGGTGTACCCCGACACCTTGGCGACGCCTTCGGCGTACGCCTCGACCACACCGAAGAAGAACCGCAGCTGGTCCTCCACGAACAGGCGGCGGTGACAGATCAAGAGCTTCGAGCCTTCCGACAGCAGCATGACAGCGCCCTCCAGGGCGCTGATCGTCCATCCGCCCAGCCGCCTGAAGCCGCCTGAGGCCACTCGCGAGGGCCGCGGGCGGCGCGCTCAGTCGAGCTCTCGATGCCGCTCGGCCAGGGTCTCGTAGGTCGTCTTGGTGGGCGTCTGGCCACGCTCCTGGTCGAGGCGCTCGAGGGCGGCCAGCAGATCGCGGCGACTCACGAGACCGACCAGGCGGCCGTCCTCGACGACGAGCAGTCTGCGGTGCCGGCCCTTCGTGAAGCGCGTGGAGAGGGCCAGGACGTCCTCCGAGGGGGGGACGGTCTCGACCTCGGTGGTCATGTGGTCGGCCACGCACCCGGTGGGCAAACCCTCGGCAAGGGCCCCGGAGAGCAGCCGGATCCCGTCGTGCTCGGAGAGAACGCCCACCGGCGCCCCCGACGCGTCGACCACGGGCGCGCCCGAGTGGTGCCCCGTGACCAGAGCCCGCAAGGCCTCGTCGACGGCCGCAGCGGCCGGAATGGTCTTGACCGTGCGGGTCATGATGTCTCGGGCGGTCGGCAGCTTGGCGCTCATGAGGCCCTCCGGCTGGATCCAGCCGGAAGCCCTGCAGGCCCCGTGCCTCCCCGTCCCGACGTCCACGCCGTCTCGACACCCGCGGGTGTCGCGGGATGCCCCGGCCGACCGACCTTCGTGGAGGATTGCCGCAGTGGCCGACCCCTCAGGGCGAGGCGCGGCGACCTCGGGAAACGGCGAGAGCGGTAAGAGAGGCGAGCACGCCCGCCAGCAGATGCGCCAGCCGCGGCTCCGGAACCTGGCCGCCCACGGTCTCCGAGCCCGAGGCCGTGCTCGTTCCCTGCACGTGCAGAGCCATGTTCGCGACGATGCCCTGGTTGGTGGACGAGGTCTCGAGCAGATCGTTCACCGACAGCGCCTGGTCGGCGGACAGGGTGAAGGTCGCGAACTTCAGTGCGCCGTTCCCGGGCGGTCCCCCGCCGTTGCCGAAGCTCACGCCGTGATCGAACGAGCTTCCCGCGCCACCCG
This sequence comes from Myxococcota bacterium, assembly GCA_030065975.1. GTDB lineage: Bacteria > Myxococcota_A > UBA9160 > UBA9160 > UBA6930 > JASJCN01. Next base: position 9,763 of record JASJCN010000074.1, on the reverse strand, counting down.
CAGGGTTGGACCCGCCGATCACCGTGTAGGAGTTGTTGGGCGCGTTGTCGGCGACGATCGTCAGGTTGTCGAAGACGCCGATCAGGTTGAAGTAGAGCTCGTGGGCGTCCTCTCCGGCCCCGAGCAACCCGCCCAGCGTGACGCTGAAGTCGAGGTCGTCCCCGTTCTGGGTGACCACGACCGTCGCGTAGCTCGCGTCGGGCTCGACGCCGTCGAACTCCTGGGTCAGCTGGAAGGTCAGAGCCGAGGCGGGGAGCGCGAACCCGAGCGCCAGGGCGCCGCAGATCACGGCAGTGGCGACCGTAGGAGCGAAGGGGGAGCGGCGGGCAAACGGGGTCAAGAGCGTTCTCCGAGGAACACCCTTCCCAGGTAGCCATCCTCGACATCAGCAAGCATCGTGCCGATCACGAAGTCCCTTGATTCCGAGGAGTTACGCTTCCGGGCCCTCCGCTCCTTGGGAAGAGACGTTCCCACCCGCGGAAGACTCGTTCCGCCCCTGGGGGCCGGAGACGCGCGACTCGGATCCGGTGCGGGGTCACTACGCCTGGGCCGGGCATATCGAGCTCGAGGGATCGCTCGGGCTCGACCGACACCTCGGACGCGGGTCGAACGGCGCGCTTCCTCGATGACCCTCTGGCATCGGGCAGCTGGCTTCCCCCAGAGCGGCATCCTGGGGACGTGCGAGAGGGCGCGGTGGCTCAGCCGGGGGGGCAGGGGTCGAATCGCAAGGCGACGGCTTCGTCACGCGCCTCCCGCGGATAGAGACCGATGGCCGCGGAGCCACGGGCCACGGCGTACTTCTCGACCTTCATGGAGTGGATCGCGCGCACCGTCTTGCGGTCCTCGTGGAGCACCGGCACCACGCACCGGGTCTGCCCGTTGCGGAGCATGTCGAGGCGGGCCCCGTCGAGGGAGTGCTCGATCGCCTTCGTGCGCGGCATCCCCACCCACTCGCCGTCCTCGCGATCCACGATCCAGAGCCGCAGCTCCGCCGCGTTGCCCGCGGAGTCGGTGGCGTAGAGCGAGATCACCTCCTCGAGCTCCGCCATCGTCGCGTACAGCCCGAAGAAGAGCACCACCGGGCTCGCCGCCAGCGCCACCCAACGGAGCGCGCCCGGCGTGGCGGACCAGAGCAGCAGGACCCCGAGCCCGAGTGCCCCGACTCCGCCGAACAGGTTGCCGCCCCGGGGCATGGCATAGGCCCCGTCGTGTGCGAGCCGTACGGCGAATACGGCGATGCCGAGGATGATCAGGCCGAAGCCGACCGCAGCCTGGAGCTTCGAAGGGGAGCTGGAATCACTCACGGCGTCCTCCCGAGGAGCCGGAGACTACCTCAATGGCGCCGCCGCCGTCCTGCGGGTCTCGGCCGATCGTAGGTGCAAATGATGGCGCGGCGCTCGCGGCGTATCCGCGTGAGGAAGACCACTCCCTTGCGCTTCCCCGAGCCGCGGATCTCGCGGTGGATCGTCCGCAGGTCGGTGGCCACGCCTCGCGACTTGAAGTCGACGCGGCCGATTCCGAGCTCGCCGAGCTTCGCGCTCACCCGCGGCGATTCGAGCTCGAGGCACGCGTGCACCCGGAATCGCGAGAGCACCGGGTCGTCGACGCGATCGTCTCCGGTCAGGTAGGCGATGCGGTCGTCGAGCTGCGAGAGCCCGTGGCGGCCTGCGATCTCGCGCACGAGGTGCGCTTTGACGAAGGCGGGATCGGGCTCGTACAGGAACGAGCCCGGCGACTCCACGACGGGTGGAGCCGGGGCGTCGTGTACCCGCTCCCAGGTGACCCGCTCCGGAAGCTTCGTCGCGCAGACGTGTCGGCCTGCATCCGGGGATCGTCGCAGCCCTCCGAACCACAGCACGACTTCCTTCACCGCTCCCTCGTGCGACACGACTTCTACGTCGCAGTCCTCCGGGGTGTCGCGGTCGACGTCGACCAGCGGGCCGAGCTTCGCGCAGACGTTCGGACAGAGGCGACGCAACGCGAGAAGCGTCGAGAGCGGAGGGTCGTAGAAGCCGGCACGACGGCGCCCGTCGGTGCGGCGGGCGGGGTCGAAGAAGACGCAGTCCACGCCGTCGAAGCGGCCGCTCGAGGCTTCGTCCTGCAGGAGACCCGCGAGGTCTCCCTCGACGATCTCCACCCGATCCGCGAGCCCGTACACCTCGAGGTTGTGCCGCAGGAGCGCGACCGTCTCGGCATCGCGCTCGACGGCGACGACCGGCCAGCGCGTCGCGAGGGCGATCGTGTCGCCGCCGAGCCCCGCACAGGCATCCAACACCCGCCCGACCCCACCGAGACGCTGGCGAATGCTCCAGGTTCGATGTTCGGCGACGACCTTCGACGACGCCTGGGCGAGGCCGTCGCGCGTGAAGCGCATCCGCGCGGCGCGGGGGAACTTCTCGCGCCCCTTCCTGCGGAAGTGGACCTCGTCGAGGATGGCACGGGCCTCGGGCTCGGGAACCCCGGCCGCACGCAATGCCTCCTCACGGCGGGCGACGTCGCGAATCGGCAGCAGCCGCTCGACCCAGCTCGATCGCTCCGCGTCGTCGGACATCGATTCCCCACGGGTAGGCGGCGGCGATCCCTCGCCCTGCGCGGGGTCCTCGTGGCCTCCGGGTGGAGTCTCGCACACCGTCCAAGCGGCTGAGCGTTCAGCCCGCCTCGCGGGAGGTGAGGCGGAAGAAGAGAACGGACTCGTCATCAGGGGGGCGCGGCTCGACTCCGTACTTTCCGGACGCGGTGCGCTCGATCTCGTGCCGGAGCTGCTGATCCCCGACCTCCGTCATCTGCACCCGATAGCGCTTGCCGTCGATGCGCACGATGGCCGCTCCGTCGACGAGAGCGCGTTCATGCCACGTCTTGAAGGGTGGGAACTCGAGATTGCAGGGGATGTAGGCCTGGCGTTCGTGCACGATGATCCAGGTGGTGCGCGAGGAGTCCTCGCCTGCCAGCTGGAGCTCGACCTCTTCGGCCTCGGCCGCGAAGGACCAGTCCGAGACGGGCGCGTCCACCCAGTCGCCCGACGTCAGCGAACCCCCGGGAAAGATCGCGACCGGCCCATCGAGGAAGCTGCAACCGGTTGGGATGATCGCGAGGACGAGCCACGCCAAGGGCCCAATTCCGATTCTCCGAGCTCGAGTCGTCACGTCCTTGCCTCCTCGCTTCGAACCGTTTCCTCGGCGCATCAGTCGACGAGCCCGAACTCGAGGAGGCTCTCGGCCGTCGCGATCACCGCATCGCGCGCGGGTCGCGGCTTCCATCCGAGCTTCTCGGCTCCCTCGTGGCTCACGACCCGCTTCTCGCCGAGATCGGGCACGATCGCCCGCACGGGGCGATCGAACCGGGAGATCGCTCGGATGAGCCAGTTCGGTGCGCGAAGGCGAGGAACCCTCCGAGCGCGATCATCCAGGGCCTCGCGCAGGATCGCGGCCATCTCGTGGAGCCAGAGGAACTCCGACGAGCAGAGGAAGCGGCCTCCTTCGGCCTCGGGATGCTCGAGGACCAGCCGATGCAGGGATGCGACGTCTCGCACGTCCACCGACTCGAATCCGAGTGCGGGGATGGCCGGGAGCTCGCCCGCGAGCAGACGGCGGACGAACTCCGAGGAGGTGTTCACCCGGCCATCGACGATGGGGCCCATCACGAGCCCCGGGTTCACGGTGGCGAACCCCGGCCCGCCGTGCTCCTCGACGAACTGCCGCGCCGCGCGCTCGGCGATCGTCTTGCTGCGGTTGTAGGGCGTGACCGTCGGATCGGAGAGATCGGTCCAGTCGTCCTCGGTGTAGACGCCTTGCCCGTCGCGCGCTGGCGAGCCACAGACCGCAGCATGCGAGGACGTCATCACGAAGCGCGCGACTCCGGCCCGACGAGCGGCCTCCAGCACGTTCAACGCCCCGTCGCGGGCCGGCTTGACGAGCTCGTCGGGGTCGTCCGGCTGGAGGATGGGAAGCGGCGATGCCACGTGGACCACGACGTCGATCCCATCGAGGGCTCCTTCCCAGTCCTCCGGGCGCTCGAGCTCCGCGGCGACGAGCTCGACCTCCGAGGCATCCGGCCATCCGGCGCGCCGGATCGCCTGCCGCGTGCCTTCGGCCTGCTCGAGGTCTCGAAGGGTGCCACGAACCCGATAGCCCTCCCGTCCGAGCTCGGCTGCGACGTGGGCTCCGATGAACCCGTTGGCTCCAGTCACGAGAGCCCTCTGCGCCATGTCGTCTCCTTGGTGGGCGCGCTTCGTTGCGGCCGGGCGTGAGCCCGGCGCCTATGCTGCGGAGCGAGTGCGAGGCCCCAAGAGGCCTTCGGTCAGCATCCTAAACGAAAATGTTCGTTTTACATAGGCTAGCGCGCAGCCGGAGCGGTACAAGGGCCGTCGCGTCCGCGGGCCCGTCGCGACGCGGGCGAGGGGAATCGGGATGACGCTCGACGAATACCGGACGCGACGAGCCGAGCGAAAGCGCGGAGACATCATCCGCGCGGCCCGTCTGCTGTTCGCATCCGAGGGCGTCGAGGGCGCATCGATGGCGGAGATCGCGAAGGAGGCCGCCGTCTCGACCGCCACGCTCTACCGCCACTTCGAGGACAAGGAGCAGCTCTTCTCGGCCGTCGTCGACGAGCTGGTCGCGGCCGTACTTCCCGACGAGGCGCCGCCCGAGGCGCCCCCGCGCGAGGCGCTCACCGAGATCAGCCTTCGCTACGGCCAGCTGCTCTCGGATCCGGAGATCCGCGGCCTGGTACGAGCCGTCGTGTCGGCCCGCGGTAGCGCCGCCCGCTTCCGAACCCGGCTCGGGCGTCGGGGAAAGTCGATCTTCGCCCGTGCCTTCTCGGACGCCATCAGACGGCTCCGACGCGACGGCGCACTCGACCCCGACATCGACGTCGACCGCGCTCGATCGGAGCTGCAGGGGATGATCGAGCACTACACCCTCGTGCGCGGCCTGCTCTTCGACGAGCGCCCCAGCAAGAAGAAGCTCCGCGACCAGGTGGAAGGCTGCGTCGAGACCTGGTTCGCCCGCTGGGGAAAGCGCTGAGGCCCCATCACGGTGAGCCTCTAGAGCCGAGCTCAGGCAGGGTGGACGCTTCACAATCCCCCTCGATCCCCGGGGGAGCGGTGCGGCTCCCGCTCATGGCGCGCGGGCGATCACACGTGTGCGAGGTGGTGGAGTCCCAGACCGCCCCGTCCCGTGAGCCCGTCTGGGACCACCCTTCTGTTAGGCGGAAGACCGTCAGCTACCGGGAAGACCGGGGAACACCGCAGGGCGTCGCAACCCCTCGGAGTGTCTGCAACCCCGTAACGGCACGGGCTTTGCAGCCCATCCTGGCGGGAGGTTGCTGTCCGTGAAGAGTCTTCGGCGAGTGCGGCCACACTCGCCACGTGCGGCGTTCTGGGTTTCGCCGGCGGCGTCGGCCCGGCCAGCGCCCGCTCTCGTGGGCCGGATCGTCGACGCCGTAGGCGTGCGCGAGGCGTCGGCAATCGAGCTGCGGAGGGGCCCAATGAAGACCGTACTCGCGCTTCTGGTCCTGCTGGCGACTCCGGTCGAAGCCGCCGGGTCCACGGTGCACGGCAAGCTGACTCCCGTTGAACGGGAGCGGCTGGCCGCTCCGCCGGAAGCGCAGGCACTCATGCCGACACTGGCCACGCCCTACCACTTGAGGGTCGTGTACCTGATCCCGTCGAACCGGGCCGAGCAGCCAGGCTCGGAACAGACCCTCCAGAACTACGTCCTGCGGATTCAGGCCTGGCTCGGGGAGGAGATGGCCCGCTTTGGCCATGGGGATCGCGAGCTGTCGATCGAGACCGAGGCCGACGGGGTCACTCCCCGGATCCACTATGCCCATTCCAGTCGCCCCGATTCCGACTTCCACGACCCCTCCTACCTCGAACGATGGTCGAAGCTCCTGGGAGGGATCAGCGAGCTCGGCTTTCCCGCCTGGCAGCCGGGGGAGCTGCTGTTGGTCGTCGCCGAGACCCACGTGCAGGAGCCCGACGGAAGCATGAACGGGTCGACGGTCTTCTTCGGAGGAGCAGGGTCACGGTTCTCGGGTGTCGGCATGGTGACCGGCGAGACGCTTGCCCGGTTTCGCAGCGGGATGCTCACGGACGATCGAGACTACGACGGACTGGTGAATCCGGACATCGGACCCCATCCCCTCGTCTTCGGCAGCTCGTTCCCCTCCTTCGGGGGAACCACCGTCTCTTCGATCAGCTCCGCAGGGCAAGGGGGAGCGCTCCACGAGCTCGCTCACGGTCTCGGGCTCTGGCACGACTTCCGGAACGACGAGAACTTCAATGGAAACGTGATGGGCAACGGCCTCCGGGGCCTTCGGGGCGCCTTGCTCCCGGATCGCTACCCGGACGACGACATGCGGCTCTCGAGCAGCGCGGCCAGACGGCTGAACCACAGCCGCTTCCTGGGCGCCGACGCGTCTCCATCCGATGACCGGCAGCCCGAGGTGGCGATCCTGGGAAGCGGCGACGTTCAGCCCGAGAACGGGCTGCTCCGCATCCGCTTCCAAGCCAGCGACGCCGACTCGGAGCTCGCCGGCGCCGTGCTGCTCCGGAACTTCAACGCCGTCGCGGACATCCCCCTGTCCGGAACGTCGCTCGAGACCTCGATCGAAACGCCGATCTACTCGCCAGGCGTCGAGGAGCCCTGGAACGTGGCCGTCTTCGACACGGCCGGGAACTCGAGGATCTCTTCGCAGGTACGCATCGTCGTGACACCCGGGTTCAACAGGGCCCCGGTGCCCTACGTCGAGACTTCGTCGCGGCTCCTGGAGACGGGTGAGGAGCTGACTCTGAGCGCCGCTCGATCGACCGACCCGGACGGTGACGATGCCCAGCTCGTCACGGAGTGGGATCTGGACGGAGACGGCAGCTTCGACACCGCCCCTACCACGTCACCGACCCTCGTGACCCGATACGATCGCCCAGGCGCCTATCGGGTCGTCGCTCGCGTTACGGACCCCCTCGGAGCGAGCTCCCTCAGCATGGCGATCGCCATCGGGATCCAGGGTGCCGACACGGACGACGACGGGGTGCTCGACGAGGACGACAACTGCGTGCAGGTCGCGAACCCCGCGCAGGAGGACGTCGATGCCGGAACGGACGACGACACCTCGCTTGCAGGCGTCCAGCACTACGGGGATGCCTGCGACACCGACCTCGACAACGACGGCATCGTCGGCCCCTCGGACTTCTTCGGCATCCTTCGCCCGTGCCTCGGGGCCGACCTCACCACCCGGCCCGAGTGTCTCTCCGCCGACCTGGACGGCGACGGCATCGTGGCCCCGTCCGATTTCTTCGCGAGGTTCCGTCCGACGCTGGGCACGACCCCAGGTCCGGGAGTCACCGAGCCCTGAGGCGGATCGAGGCCACCCTCCGGTGCCACGCAGAAGGGACGGCGGAGGAGAAGAAGGGGGTGGCCCCCCAAGCCAGAGCGGCAACCGTCTTGGAACAACTCAGCAGCAGCAAGCGGAGTTGGGGGGCCACGGGAAGGCAAAGAGCAAACCCCGTGCCAAGCGAGGACGCCGCTCGCGCGTCCACAGGAGCAAGTCGTGGTTCCCGGAAGGGCAGCGTGGGGCGCATCTGGCACGGTGTCGCCCGGGGGTCCTCCCCTTGGGGTCCCGGGGCCGTTGGCGGGATGGGGAGGGATTCTCGCCCGGGATCAGGGCGCCACGCCCGCGTACGGGACGCCCGCGAGGTGGTGCATCTCGCGCTTCCAGGTGGCGAGATCGGAGAGCGTGAACTGGCTCAGGTGCGAGTGCCCGCAGGCGCGCGCCATCACTCGCATGAGCTCCGTGGCCGAGCCGAAGAAGCGCGCGAGCCGCTTGGCCGCGAGCGCTACGGGCAGGCGCGCCCGCAGATGCTCCTTCTGCGTCGCGATGCCGACCGGGCAGTTGTTGGTATGGCAGGCGCGCATGCCCAGACAGCCGATTGCCTGGATCGCGGCGTTCGAGAGCGCGATGCCGTCGGCCCCGAGCGCGAGCGCCTTCACGAAGTCGGACGGGACGCGCAGCCCGCCCGTTGCGATCAGGGTCACGTCCGCGCGGCCGAGGCCGTCGAGCGTGCGCCGCGCCCGGGCGATCGCCGGGATCGTCGGCACGCTGATGTTGTTGCGGAACAGCAGAGGCGCGGCGCCCGTGCCGCCGCCGCGTCCGTCGAGGATCACGTAGTCGGCGCCCGCCGAGACGGCCGCCGTGACGTCGCGCTCGACGTGCTGGGCCGAGAGCTTGAAGCCGATCGGGATGCCGCCCGTGGCCTCGCGCACCTCGTCGGCCACGCGTCGGAAATCCTCGATCGATTCGAGGTCCGGGAAGCGCGCGGGCGAGATCGCCGACTGGCCTTCCGGGATCTCGCGGACCTCGGCGATGCGGCCCGTGACCTTGTGGCCGGGGAGGTGGCCGCCGGTCCCCGTCTTCGCACCCTGCCCGCACTTGAAGTGGAAGGCCTGGACGAGCGCAAGCTTGTCGAGGGAGTATCCGAAGCGACCCGAGGCGAGCTCGTAGAGGTAGCGGGCGTTCTCCTGCTGCTCTTCGGGCAGCATGCCCCCCTCACCCGAGCAGATCCCCGTCCCGGCCTCCTCCGCCCCCTTCGCGAGCGCCACCTTGGCCTCGAGGGACAGCGCGCCGAAGCTCATGTCGGAGACGAAGAGCGGCGTCTCGAGGCGTAGCGGTCGATTGGCTTCGGGCCCGATCACGAGCTCGCTGCCCACCTCGGCGTCGTCGAGCAGCGGCACCCGGTGGAGCTGCGCCGTCAGGATCTGGATGTCGTCCCAGGAGGGCAGCTGCGCGCGCGGAACGCCCATGGCGTCCACGCGTCCATGATGTCCGACACGCTCGAGGCCGTGCTCGGCCATCTCCTGGATCCAGAGGTTGTAGGGCTCGTCGACCGTGCCGTGCGGGTCGGCGTAGGCTCCCTGATACCGATCCCGGTCGTAGGGCTGGGGGTGGCAGCGCTCCCATTCGCGGATCTCGTCCTCGTCGACGAAGACGGCGTCGTCCTCGATCCAGTGCGTGAAGCGCTCCAGGCGCTCGTCGTTGCTGTAGGCGCTCACGCCCGTGCGGAAGCGGTAGTCCCAGTCGTGGACGCCGCAGATCAGGTCCTCCCCGCGGATCGTGCCATCCGCGAGCAGGGCGCCGCGGTGGAGGCATCGGCCGTACAGGACCGAGACCTCCTCCTGGTCGGGCCAGCGCACGACGACGAGATCGACGTTCGCGACGAGCGCCCCGAAAGGGCGTTCGGGATCGAGCTCGCTGAACGTTGCGATACGGACCTTCTTCATCGTGCGCTTCCTCCCGACTAGCCGTGGTAGAAGGTCTCGCGAACGACCTTCCCGTCGCGCCACTCCTGGACGGTGACCTGCCGCTGGACCACGCGGTCGCCGCCTTCGGGCGTGAAGTCGAGCGTCCACTCCACCGCGGCGCGGTCGCCGTCGACGATCACCTCGCCGGCCTCGGCGCCATGGAAGGTCACGCCGCTCACGAAGGCCTCCTCGTACTCGCGGTTCGCCGCCTTGCCGACCCGCTCGTCGACTCCGTTCTCGCTCATGACCACGTCTTCCGCGTAGTAGCGGTCGAAGGTCTCGAGGATCTCGCCCTTCAGGATGCCGTCGATCACGGCCTGTACGTCGTTTCGGATGTCCATCTTCATCCTCCGATCGAGTCGCGGCCATGAGGCCGGTCCAGGTCGAGCTCCGGGCCGACGGGCACCACGCCCGTCGGATTGATCGTCCCGTGGCTCTCGTAGTAGTGACGCTTGATGTGCTCGAGG
>JASJCN010000073.1 GCA_030065975.1 Myxococcota bacterium | reverse complement strand
CGCCTGCGGGCTTGGGAGGAGGCGGAGTCGGGTCAGGTCCGTCTCCGACGAGAGCCAGGTGATGTCGTCGCCGGACCTGACCCGACTCCGCTCACCTGGCTCGGTAGCGACACTCATCGGGCGCCGGGGATAGGCGTGTACAGGGCTTCCTAGCCGACGGCCTTGGGGACGTTCAGCAGGGCGTTGAAGAAGCGGAAGGCCAGGCCGCTGGTGAAGAGCGGCTGGAGCTTCCAGACCGGCGAGTGCCAGTGCTCGCGATCGAGCTTGCCCTCGAGGATCTCCACCAGGGCCTCGGCCGTGCGGCCTGCGAGCAGGTCGAGGATCTGCTCGCCCAGCTCGGCCGACGCGCGCCCGGGCTGGCCGGTGTAGGTCTCCTCGGTGAAGTAGGTGAGGCCGGCCTTGAAGCCGCGCAGCAGGTCGGGGAACTCGCTGAGCTTGCGCCCGTCCGCGCGCTTCTTCTTCTGGCCGTTCTCCTCCATCCACATCTCGACGGTGCGCTTGGGGAGCTCCTTGTAGTCGGGATCGACCCAGTCCGGGTGGAGCGCCAGGAGCTGGGACGTCTCGACCAGGCCGCCGTGCGTGTCGCCGTCGAAGTCCTCGGCCGTCACGCCCTCGAGCTGGCCCAGCACCTGCCCGAGCTCCGAGTCGCCGCGCTCGTTCAGGCGCCCGAGCATCAGCGAGAAGATCGGGATCATGTTCATGCCCGTCGCCTTCGAGACGTCGTGGCAGGCCTTCTCGATGGAGACGAAGTGGCGCGGGCTCCCGTGGAAGTTGGACACCACCACGTTCTGGAAGCCCTGGGCGGCGAGGGAGCGTCCCAGGTCCTCGAGCACCGCCTGGGTGGTGGTGGGCCGGAATGCGATCGAGCCCGGCTGGGGCACCGGGTCCGACGCCGCGTAGACGAAGGGGAGCTTCAGGAAGGTGCGCGCCTGGTGTCGCTCGGGCAGGTGGCGCAGGGTGCGCTCGGCGAGCCCCTCGCCCTCCAGGCAGTCGGCGCCCAGTGGCAAGTGGGGACCGTGCACCTCGAGGGGGGAGCAGGTCACCATCACCACGGCCTGCGACCGGTCGATCTGGTCGAAGCGCTTCTTGGTCAGGGTCTCCCAGCGCAGGATCTCGGGCTCGGGCATGGTGTCTCCTCGGGCGTCACTGAACGGTCGTTAAGTAGCAGATCCGGCCGCCCGATGCCCAAGTCGCCTAGCGCACCTTCTCCATCTCTCCTGCCTGGAGCCGGCTCCAGTAGTCGTCGAGGGCCTCTCGCACGCGCCCGCTGAGCAGCGCCACGCCGACGATGTTGGGGAAGGCCATGCCCAGGATCATGGCGTCGCCGAAGGCGATCACCGCGTCGGCCGCGAACACGGCGCCCGCCCAGGCGAAGCCCAGGAAGGTGATCTTGTAGAGCAGGACGGACTGGTCGCCGAACAGCTTGGCCCAGCACTGCTCGCCGTAGTAGCTCCAGGAGATCATCGTCGAGAAGGCGAAGAGGATCGCCGTCGTCGACAGCACGTACTTGAACCAGGGGAAGACCGACTCGAACGCCCACGAGGTCATCTGGATGCCCGAGCCGGCGTCGGGTGCCTGCCAGGCGCCGGTCACCACGATCACGAGGCCGGTCATGGTGCACACGACCAGGGTGTCGATGAAGGGCTCGAGCAGGGCGACGAAGCCCTCGCGCACGGGCTCGTCGGTGGCGGCCGCCGAGTGCGCGATCGAGGCCGAGCCCGTCCCCGCTTCGTTGGAGAACGCGGCGCGGCGGAAGCCCTGGATCAGCACGCCGACCACGCCCCCCATGCCCGCCTCGGGCGAGAAGGCCATGGAGACGATCGTGCCGAAGGCGGCGGGCACCGCGGCGGCGTTCATCGCCAGGATCGTGAGGCCGGTCAGCACGTAGATGCTGCACATCAAGGGGACGAGCACCCCGGCCACCTCGCCGATGCGCCGGATGCCGCCCACGATCACGAGCCCGACGAAGAAGGCGAGGACGCCGCCGAAGACGATGGCGCCGGGGGTGCCGCCGAGCTCCGGAAACACGCTCTCGAACTGGGCGAAGGACTGGTTCGATTGGAACATGTTGCCGCCGCCGAAGCTCCCGCCGATGCACATCACCGAGAACACGACGGCGAGCCCCTTGCCGAGGCCGCCGAGGCCGCGGTCGCGCAGGCCGGTCTCCAGGTAGTGCATGGCGCCGCCCGAGACGTGCCCGTCCGGGCGCACGACGCGGTACAGCTGGCCGAGGGTGCACTCGGCGAACTTGGAGCTCATGCCGAGGAAGCCGGCGAAGACCATCCAGAAGACGGCGCCCGGGCCTCCGATGCCGACGGCGACGGCGACGCCCGCGATGTTGCCGAGCCCGACGGTCGCCGAGAGCGCGGCCGAGAGCGCCTGGAAGTGGCTGATCTCGCCGGTCTCGCCCGGACGCGTGTAGAGCCCGCGGACGCAGTCGATGGCGTGACGGAACCCGCGCAGGTTCACGAACTGGAAGCGCAGGGTGAAGAAGGCCGCGCCGAGGATCAGCCACACGACCACGAACTGGAGCTTCAGGTCCTCGGGCTGGCCGTTGTCCCAGAAGGCGAGGTCGAAGAAGATGACCGCCTCGATGGGCGCGACGACGTAGTCGCGGAAGAGGGCCTCGAGCCCGGCCCAGAACCCCGCCTCCGCAGTCGCTTCGTCCAACGCGTGCACCCCTCCTGCCGACGGATGGACCGTGGCATCGGCGGGGGGCCGTCCTAGGATACGCACTCCCTGCGTTCTGTCGCGCGACCGAGGCCTCCCCGATGTCCGAAGCATCCGATCCCGAATCCAACACCCTCTCCGAGCACGACTCCAAGACCCTGCTGGCCGGGTTCGGTCTGCCGCTGGCCCAGGAGGTGCGGGTCGAGGATGCGGCGGGTGCGGCCGCGGCGGCCGAGGAGATCGGCTTCCCGGTGGTGCTGAAGCTCGGCGGCGACCAGATCGCCCACAAGAGCGAGCGCGATCTCGTGCGGCTCGGGCTCGCGGACGCGGCTTCGGTCTCCGCCGCCGCGGAGGAGCTGCTCGGGAAGGCCCGCCCCGAGGATGGGGCCGTGCACCTGCTGGTGGCCGAGATGGTGCGCGGCAAGCGCGAGCTGATCGTCGGCCTGGTGCGCGATCCGCAGTTCGGCGCCTGCGTCGTGCTCGGCCTGGGCGGCATCCTCACCGAGGCACTCGGCGACGTGACCTTCGCCGCCGCCCCGCTCGCCGCCGACGAAGCGCGCGCCATGGTCGGGCGCCTGTCCGCGAGCAGGCTCCTCACCGAGCCCTTCCGCGGCGAGCCCGCGGTCGACCTCGACGCCCTGGCCGACGTGCTCGTCGGGCTCGGCACCCTCGCGGAGAAGCGTCCGGACGTCGCGAGCGTCGACGTCAACCCGTTGATCGTGCGGGCGGACGGCTCGCCCGTCGCGGTCGATGCGCTGGTCGAGGTCGGAGAGGCGGCCGAGCCGCCGGCCCCTCGCCAGCGCCCCGACGAGGCCGAGCTGGTCGCGCGCTTCCAGCCGCTCTTCGACCCGAAGGGCATCGTGGTCGCGGGCGTCTCGTCCCATCCGGGCAAGTTCGGCTTCGTGACCTTCCACAACCTGCTTCGCAACGGCTACACGGGCGAGATCTTCCCGGTGAACCGGGAGGGCACCGAGATCCTCGGGCGTCCCACCCTGAAGGACGTCTCTGAGGTGCCCGAGGGCGCGGCGGACCTGGTGTTCGTCTGCACGCCCTACCAGGTGAACGAGGAGCTGCTGCGCGCCTGCGCCGAGCGCGGCGTACGCGCCGCGTTCATCGCGAGCGGCGGCTACGGCGAGGCCGGCGAGGAGGGGCGGCAGCGGCAGCGCGAGCTGGTGGCCCTGGCCGAGGAGCTCGGCATGGTGGTCGCCGGCCCGAACGGGCAGGGCGTGATCGCGACGGCGCGCTCGATGTGCGCGCAGATCGTGGCGCCGCATCCGCCGGCGGGCCGCATCTCGGTGGCGAGCCAGAGCGGCAACCTCGTCTCGAGCTTCCTCAACTACGCCGTCGAGAGCGGCGTCGGCATCGCCAAGGCGATCTCGGCCGGAAACTCGGCCCAGACCACCCTGGCCGACTACATGGAGTACTTCGCCGCCGATCCCGAGACGGCCGTGGCGCTGCTCTATCTCGAGGGCGTCCCCGACGGCCGTCGCTTCGCCGACGCCCTGCGCTTCACCACCGAGCGCAAGCCCGTAGTGCTGGTGAAGGGTGGCGTCGCCGCCGAGGGCAAGCGCGCCGCGGCGAGCCACACGGGCTCGCTCGCGAGTGACGACGCGGTCTTCGACGGCGTGGCGCGCCAGTGCGGTGCGATCCGCGCGGCGAACGTAGAGGAAGCCTTCGAGTGGGCGGCGACCTTCGCGACCCAGCCGCTCCCGGCCGGGCGCCGCACGGTCGTGTTCACCACCGCGGGCGGGTGGGGCGTGCTCGCCGCCGACGCCTGCGCCGAGGCGGGCCTGGAATTGATCCCGCTGCCGGAGGATCTCCGCGCCGCGATTCACGAGCTCGTCCCGCCGCGCTGGAGCCAGAACAATCCCATCGACCTGGCCGGCGGCGAGACGCGCGACACCATCCCCAAGGTGATGGACCTGGTGGCCGGGCATCCCGACGTCGACGCCGTGATCCATCTCGGTGTCGGCATCCAGGCCGCCCAGGCCGAGATGTTCAAGAGCGGCGAGTTCTATCCCGAGCACGGTCTCGAGCGCATCGTCGAGTACCACCAGCGTCAGGACCGCCGCTTCGCCGCCGCCGCGGCCGAGGCCTCGGAGCGTCACGGCAAGCCGGTGCTCACGGCCACCGAGCTCGCCACGACCGACCGCCACTACGGCAACGCCGGACCCGAGGGCGTGAAGGAGCAGGGGCGGCTCTGCTACCCGAGCGCCCACCGCGCCGTCCGGGCCCTGCGCGCCCTGGTGGACTACGCGGAGGCCCGGAAGGTCCGCTAGCCGACACGGGTCCCCGCGGCGTACCCGCAGAAGGGCCTCTAAGTCGCTGCAGTCGCTGCGGAATATTTTCTAATGACAGAAGACTCATTAGTGTGCTAATGATTGATCTATCAGTAAGAGATGCCCCGGCTCCCCCACCCCTCGCGAGGACCCGACCCATGGCCGACGAGATCCGCTTCGAAGACCGCATGAGCGACGCCGATGCCCTGACCTGGAACGTCGAGAGCGACCCGATCCTCCGTTCCACCATCTCGGGCGTCTACGTCCTGGACCAGAGCCCCGACCCCGAGCGCTTCGCCACCAAGGTGGAGCGCGCCACGCGTCGCATTCCGCGGCTGCGCCAGCGGGTCGTGGCCGACCCGCTCGGCATCGCGCCGCCGCGCTGGGAGTTCGATCCCCACTTCGACCTCGACTTCCACGTGCGCGAGCTGCCGGCGCCCGGCGACGGCTCGCTGCGCGCGCTGCTCGACTACACCCAGAAGATCGCCCAGCACGCCTTCGACAAGGATCGACCGCTCTGGACGCTCACCCTCGTCCACGGGCTCGAGGGCGGGAAGGCCGGCCTCGTGATGAAGCTCCACCACGCCGTGTCCGACGGCGTGGGCATGGTGAAGATGACGGGCAGCCTGATGGAGACCTTCCGCACGCCCGACCCGAGCCGGAAGCCGCGCGACCTCCCGGTGCCCACCGGCCCGGTGCTCGGCCGCCTCGAGTCCACGCGCGAGGCCATCCGCCATCGCCGCGCGGAGGCGCGCAGCGCCGTCGGCAACCTGCTGAAGAGCCTCGGGGAGGGCGTCGCCGACGTCGTGCGGCGCCCGGTCGAGAGCGCGAAGGAAGGGCGCGAGCTGGTCGGCTCGGTCGGTCGCTTCCTGCAGCCGATCAGCGAGCCCATGTCGCCGCTCTTCCGCGAACGCAGCATGAGCGCGCGCTTCGACGTCGCGAGCGTGCCGCTCGCGGACCTGAAGCGCGCGGCGAAGAGCGTGGGCGGAACGGTCAACGACGCGTTCGTCGCCGCGATCGGCGGCGGGCTGCGTCAGTACCACGCCGAGATGGGCGAGAGCGTCGAGAGCCTGCGCATGACCATGCCGATCAACGTGCGCTCGGGCGACAACGAGGCCCTGGCGGGCAACCAGTTCGTGCCCGCCCGCTTCGAGGTGCCCGTCGGCATCCGCAATCCGGGGCTCCGCATGAAGCGCATCGGTGAGCTGGTGCGAAAGCAGCGCGACGAGCCGTCGCTCGGGATCTTCGACACCGTGGCCCGGGTGCTGAACCGCCTGCCGAGCGCGCTCACCACCGAGCTCTTCGGCTCGATGCTGAAGTCGATCGACTTCGTGACGAGCAACGTGCCCGGCCCGCAGTTCGAGGTGTTCGTCTCCGGCGCCAAGATCGAGCGGATGTTCGGCTTCGGCCCGCTGGCGGGAGCGGCCGTCAACGTCACGGCGTTCAGCTACGACGGCGACCTGGCCATCGGGATCAACATGGATCCGGCCGCGGTCTCCGACCCGGGCCTCCTGGTGCAGTGCATCCGCAAGTCCCTCGACGAGGTGCTCTCGATCTCGGACGAGGACGTCGTGGCGGCGCTCGAGGCCACGGAGGAGCCGGAGGCCGCTTGAGCTCCTCGGCACCGCGATCGCAGGCTCCGCCGCCGCCTCCGCCGGGGCGGGGCCGCAAGCGCATGGCGCCCGAGGAGCGGCGCGCGCAGCTTCTCGAGCACGCGCTGCGTGTCTTCGCGCGTCGCGGGCTCGGGCGCGCCGCCCACGCCGAGATCGCCAAGGAGGCCGGCGTCGCGGTCTCGACGGTGTTCCTCTACTTCCCCTCGCGCGAGAGCCTGGTCGAGGCGGTGCTCGACGAGGTCGAGGCCTTCTACAAGGCGATGGCGAAGGAGTGCCACGCGCGCACCGACCTGCCCGCCCGCGAGGTGCTGCGCCGCCACGGCAGCGCCTTCATGGACTCGCTCGAGAGCCACCCCGACCACACCCGGGTGCTGCTCGACTGGAGCACCGCCTTCCGCGACGACATCTGGCCGCGACACATGGCGCTGATCGACTCCCTGGTCGCCTCCCACACGGCCACCCTGCGCCGCGGGCAGGAGGAGGGCACGATCCGCGCCGACCTCGACGTCGAGACCGCCGCCCGCGTCCACATCGGGAGCGCCAACCTGCTGCTCTCGCTGCGGATTCGCGGCATGGATCCGGAGCGCCTGCGCGCCGTCGCGCGTTCCTTCCTGGCCGCAGCCCTCGGCGAGGGCACGGCGCCGGAGCCGGCCGTCGCCCGCTGATCTCCCCCCAGGGTGGTCGTCCACCCGACCGATCGGGCGGCCGATGCAGTAGGATCGAGGCGCACCACGCGTCCTCGCCCACGCATCGCCCACGCCTGCGCGCGCACGCCCACGCGCGCACGCCCACGCGATTGGGGCGGCCAGCCATCCTGGAGGGAAGCCATGAAGCGCTTCATCGAGCCCAACGAGCTCGCCCGCGACTCGAGGTTCATCCGGCAAGACAACAACCAGGCGACCACGCTCGCCCTGCTTCCCGACGACGTCGACAAGGTCGTCGAGATGCTCGAGGCCTTCGGGCCGACGATCGAGCAGCAGGTGAAGGGCACGGCGGCCGAGCCGCTCTTCGACGCCTACGGCCCCGCCTTCGGCCTGATCACGCTGAACCAGCCGCTGCGACCGGACGACGACGCGGCGGACACGCGCCTCAAGCTGCGCATGCACGGCATCTTCGTGGGCGAGATCCAGGCGCTCGAGGGCGCCGGCCGCTCGCTCTGGGACTTTCCCGACGCACCGTGGGAGTTCAAGATGAACATGGCGCGCCAGTGCTGGGACGAGGCGCGTCACGTCCAGACCTACGAGAAGCTCCTCGAGCACGTGGGCGGCACGGTCGGGATGTTCCCCGAGAGCACCTTCCTCTTCGACTGCGCCTGCTCCGACGACCCCGCCATGCGCGTGGCCGGCGTGAACCGCAGCCTCGAAGGGCTCGCCTGCGACGTCTTCCGCGACATGATCAAGTGGGGCGAGAAGACCGGTGACGAGGTCATGCGCCAGGCCGTGGACTACGTGCTCGCCGACGAGCTCACCCACGTGCGCTTCGGCAGCGACTGGGTGAAGGAGTTCACCAAGGACGATCCCGAGCGGTACAAGAAGGCCCAGGAGTTCCGGCGCCAGACGGACAAGCAGTTCAGCTTCGGGGGCGCCCGCTCGGCACGCGAGGACGCGGCGATCCCGATCGCCTGGGAAGACCGCAAGGACGCCGGCTTCACCGAGGAGGAGCTCCAGGATCTGTCCGACCTCGGCAGCGAGGGGCCGTCTCGCGAGACGATGATGGAGGCCGCGCGCATCATGGTGGAGCGCCACCGGGAGCGGCGGGCGAAGGCGGCAAAGGAAGCCGCGGCGGGAGCCGGCAAGTGAGCGAGCAGCGCATGTACCCCGGCCTCGGCCGGGACGAGACCACCACCTTCGAGCCCTACTCGGCGTTCGACATCCCGGCCGACCTGCGGGAGCTGCACGGTCGCTACGACGTCGAGGCCACCGCCCGCCGCGTCCGCAACTTCCGCTACGCCGAGGAGTGGATGATGATGGCCATGGGCGGGTGGCTGGCCACCGTCCCCGAGATGCCGGTCAAGACCGGTCTCGGGAAGATCATCTGGGAGGGGGCCAAGGCGGCCGACGAGTTCGGCAAGCGGCTCCCCGAGCTTCGCTGCGGGCGCAAGGCGGTGAACGAGTCCGTCGCCTCCAACGAGGGCTTCGCCGGCTTCATCCAGGACGTGACCGAGCCCGAGCGGCCCGACTTGACGATCGAGAAGCTCGCCGGCGTGTTCGACGTGCTGAAGCCCCACCTGGTGGAGGCCTACCAGAAGCACATGCGCGAGACCGACGCGATCACCGATGCGCCCACCGTCGAGATCCTCGACGAGGTCGTGCGCAAGACCGAGCGCCACATCGCCTGGGGCCGCGAGGTGCTCGACCGCCTCTGCGACACCGACGCCAAGCGCGAGCGACGCCGCAAGCGGGTGAGCGAGCTGACCGCGACGCTGCGCGCCTGCGGCGGCGTGACCGGCGACATCGGCGACCGCGACCCGGGCCTGCACTAGCCGGGCGGGGCATCGACGCGATGCCCCCGCTGTATCCCGCCGCCGGGCCCTCCGAAGAGGGGTGGCTCGACGTGGGTGACGGGCAGTCGCTCCACTACGAGGTCTCGGGCCGGCCCGACGGCCGGCCGGCCGTGGTGCTCCATGGCGGGCCGGGCTCGGGCTCGACCCCGTGGGCGCGGCGGCTCTTCGATCCCCGCGCCTACCGCATCGTCGTCTACGACCAGCGGGGCTGCGGGCGCAGCCGACCCCATGCGAGCGACCCCGACGTCTCGCTCGCGGCGAACACCACCGCGCACCTGCTCGCCGACATGGAGCGGCTGCGCCAGCACCTGGGTATCGAGCGTTGGCTGATCCTCGGGAGCTCCTGGGGCACGACCCTCGGGCTGGCCTACGCGCAGCGCCATCCCGAGCGCGTGTCGGCCATGGTGCTGAACGGCGTCACCACGACCCGCCGCTCGGAGATCGACTGGCTCTACCGCGGCCTCGGGGCCCGACTCCCCGAGGCCTTCGAGCGCTTCCGGCAGGGCGTGCCCGAGGGCGAACGGGACTCGGACCTCGTCGAGGCGTACCGCCGTCGCCTCGCGCACCCCGATGCCGAGGTTCGCGCCAAGGCGGCGCTCGACTGGCACGCCTGGGAGGCGGCGAGCCTCTCCGCCGACCCGGACGCGCCATGGCCCGCGGCGTGGGCGGACCCCGCCTTCCGCATGGCGCGCGCTCGGATCGTCACCCACTACTTCGCGAACGGCGCCTGGCTCGAGGAGGGCGCGCTGCTGCGCGAGGCCGGGCGCCTCGCCGGCATCCGCGGCGTGCTGGTCCAGGGGCGCCACGATCTCGCCGCGCCCCTCGAGACGGCGGAGGCACTGGCGGCCGACTGGCCCGATGCCGAGCTCGAGGTCGTCGAGGACGCGGGCCACTCGGCCGCGGACGGGGGGATCCTCGACGCGATCGTCGCGGGTACCGATCGCTTCCGCGACCGGTCCTAGCCGGGCGAGCTCTCGTGCAGGCTGCGTGCCATGAGCCGCTCGTAGAGGGCGGGCGCGACGCGGGTGAGCCAACGCGTGGTCCGGCCCACCGGCGAGAGCACGAGCAGCCGTTGCCGCCGGGCGGCCGCCCCATGGATCGCCTCGGCCACGCTCTCGGGCGTCTGCTGGCGACCGACGCGCGTCTGGGGATGCTGGGCCGGGGCCCCGTCGGCACCGAGTGCGTTCTGCTCGATGGCGGTCGACGTGAACCCCGGGCACACCAGCAGCACGTCGACACCCTGTGGGCGGAGCTCGCATCGCAGGGTGTCGAAGAGGCCATGGAGCGCGTGCTTGCTGGCGCAGTAGCCCGACCGGTCGAGCAACGGCGCGAAGCCCGCGACGCTCGACACCGTCACGATCAGGCCGCGGCTCGCGAGCAGGGCGGGGAGGGCGGCCTTCGTGCAGTACAGCGCGCCGAAGAAGTTCACCTCCATGACCCGCCGGAAGACTTCGAGCTCCGTCTCGGCGAATGCGCTCCGCTGGGAGATGCCGGCGTCGTTGATCAGGACGTCCAGGCCGCCGCGCTCCTCGCGGAGGGCGGCGAACTGCGCGTGACACGCGTCGGGATCCGTCACGTCGAGCACCGCGGTGTCGAGGTCGAGGCCGACGGCAGCCTTGGCCAGCGCCTCGAGGCCCGCCGCATCCCGGTCCAGGGCGACCACCCGCGCGCCGCCCCGCGCAAAGCGCAGGGCCAGCGCCCGCCCGATCCCCGACGCCGCGCCCGTGAGGGCGACATGGCGCCTCCGGAAGGGCTCGGCGGGTGCCGCGCTCATCCGCCCTTGTAGCCGCCCACCATGGCGAGGGCGACGCTCCCCGGGCTGATCGGCTCGGGGTCGGTCATCACGTTGAGACACGCGGGCAGGCCCGAAGCGAAGGCGTCCTCCAGAGCAGGCGCCAGATCCTCGGGTCGCTCGACGAGCGCGCCGTAGCCTCCCAGGGCGGAGACCAGGTCGTGGTAGGGGACCCGGCCGATCTCGGCGCCTTCGTCGATCGAGTGGCCGAGCTTCAGGCGCTGGCTGTGACGGATCATTCCCCAGCCGCAGTCGTTGGCGATCACCGTCACGACGTTCAGCCCCTTTCGCACGGCCGTCTCGAACTCCATGAAGTTGAAGCCGATCGAGCCGTCCCCGGTCACCAGGCAGACGCGCGATCGCGGGTGGGCCAGTCGCGCGGCGTGGGCGTAGGGGAGACCGACGCCGAGGCAGCCGTAGAGGCCCGAGTCCAGGTAGTGGCCGGGCTGGCGCACGGTGCGTGCCATGCCCATCCACACCTGGGTGTCGCCGCCGTCGGCCACGACCACGTCGTCCTCGCGGTCCATGAACGCATCCACCTCGCTCGTGAGGCGCAGCGGGTGGATCGGCGCGGCGTCGCTCTCGCGCATGGCGCTCACCTGGTGGCGCGCCTCGGTCGCCGCCTTCTCGAGGTCGGCGATCCAGCCCGAGAAGCGGTTGCGGAGCTTCTCGGCGACGCCTGCGGCGGCCACGTGGGCGCTGCACTCGGCGAGCAGCTCGCGCACGTCGCTCGCGATCGGGAGGTCGATGCTGCGGTTGCGGCCGATCTCCTCAGGCTCGGTGTCGACCTGGACGATCCGCGCGTCCGGGCGGAAGAGTCCTCCGAAGGCGTGGAACAGGCTCAGGCGACTGCCGAGCAGCACCACCAGGTCCGCGCCGGCATCGGCCGCCGAGATGGCGCCCGGCCGGAAGGGCAGCGAGGACTCGAAGCACAGCGGGTGGGGATCCGGGAGCAGGCCTCGGCCCTGGCTCAGGGTGAAGGTCGGCACGCCCGTCTCGGTGACGAAGCGCGTGAGCTCGGCGCCCGCGTCGGCGTACCAGGCGCCGCTTCCCGCGATGACGAGCGGCCGCTCGGCCTGCTCGAGGGCGGCCACGAGGTCGTGGGCGCCCTGCCGGTCGACGGCCCGTGAGGGGATCTCGGTGTGGGGGCGGGTGACGCTCGCCGCATCGACCTCGGCGCCGAGGACGTCGGCCGGGATCTCGAGATACACGGGCCCGGGCCGCCCGCTCGACGCCGTCCGCCACGCCAGGTCCAGGTACTCCGGGATCCGTTCGGTGCGATGGCACACCAGCGCGCGCTTCACCATCGGCGCGA
Source organism: Myxococcota bacterium (assembly GCA_030065975.1). GTDB lineage: Bacteria > Myxococcota_A > UBA9160 > UBA9160 > UBA6930 > JASJCN01. Next base: position 13,691 of record JASJCN010000073.1, on the reverse strand, counting down.
TGACCGGGCCCTGGTGCATGTCCTGCAGATCGAGCCGCTCCTCGGATCCCACGCCGACGGCGCCGGAGATCAGGAGCAGCGGCGAGTTGGCGAGGTGTGCGTTGGCCACGGCCGAGAGCGCGTTGGTGAAGCCGGGCCCGGCGGTCACGAGCGCGACTCCCGGCCGACGCGTCATGCGTCCGAACGCCTCGGCCATGAAGACCGCGGCCTGCTCGTGGCGCGTGGTGAGCAGCTCGATGGGTGAGTCCTCGAGGTGGAGGTAGATCGGGTTGATGTGGCCGCCCGAGATGCTGAAGATGTGGCTCACGTCGCGTGCCCGGAGGGCCTCGACCACCAGCTCGCCGCCGCTCGTGTTTCCCATGTCCCGCTCCTTCGCGCCGCTCGGCGCGTGTAGCCGTCAGTCGCTCAGCGCTTGTAGCCGTCTGTCGCTCAGCGCGTATATCCGCCGGTCACGACCAGCGCCTGTCCCACCAGGTAGTCCGAACGCGACGAGGCGAGGAAGACGCAGACGTTCGCCACGTCCTCGGGTGTCTCGAAGCGCCCGGCCGGAATCGACTTCAAGAGCTCCGCGCGGACCTCGTCCACGCTGCTGCCCTGCATGCCTGCGAGGAACGCGTACTGCTCGAAGCCGAGGTCCGTGTCGACCAGGCCGGGACAGATGGCGTTGACCTGGATGCCCTCGGGCGCGAGCTCCGCGCCGAGCACCTGGGTGAGCCCGACCAGCGCGTGCTTGCTGGCCCCGTAGGCGCCGTAACGCGCGCCGGCCCGAACCCCCGCTTGGGACGACATCATGATCACCTTGCCGCCGCCCCGGGCGATCATGTGCGGGGCCGCGGCCTGCGTGAGCAGGAACGGGCCCTTCACGTTGACGGCCATGGTCTTGTCCCAGGCCTCCTCGCTGATGATCGGGAGGGGGCCCACGCCGACGGCGCAGCCGGCGTTGTTGACGAGGATGTCGACGTGACCGAGCTGGCGAAGCGTCTCGGCCACCAGCTCCTCGACCTCGTCCTTGCGCGTGACGTCGCAGCGGACGGCATGGGCCTTGCCGCCGTCCGAGCGGATCTCCTCGGCCAGGCGCTCGAGCTGCTCCCAGGTGCCGACCCCGTGGAGCCGGATGTTCGGCTCGAACTCCCGGCAGACGTCGGAGACCACGACCGCCGCGCCCTCCCGTGCCAGGGCCAGGGCGCAGGCGCGGCCGATGCCTCGCTCGCGGCCGCAGCCGGTGACGATCGCGACCCGTCCGTCGAGCTCTCCCATGAGCGCACCTCCGTCCCGTCCTGCCCGTCCCGTCGCAAGAGGTGTGCCCTGTGGCGGGCGCGCAGCGGGGCGATCGCGCCGCTCCTGGGTCGATCCTCCCCACCCGTGCCCGCGGGCCGGGGCCCGACTCCCCGCTATCGTGGCGCGGGCGCCGCGGGGAGGAGCCAGAGCCTTGCACGACGGTCCGGGGGGCCTCCCCGTCTGGAGGAAGTCCGGCTACGCCCTGGGCGACGCGGCGGTGAACGTGCAGCTCGCCGCGACCTCGCTGTTCTACCTGTTCTTCCTCACCGAGGTCGCGGGGCTCAGGCCCTCCCTGGCGGGCCTGGTGCTGCTGGTCGGGCGCGCCTTCGACGCCTTCTCGGACCCGGCCATGGGGCGCATCTCCGATCGCACGCGCTGGCGTCTAGGGCGCCGCCGGCCCTTCTTCCTGATCGGCGCGCTGCCCTTCGGCCTGACCTTCGCCGGCCTCTGGTCCGAGGTCTCCCTGGGCGGCGACCTCGCACCCTTCCTGGTCTACGCGGCGCTCTACGTCGCCAACACGCTCTCGTCGACGATCCTGGCCGTGCCCTACATGGCCCTGCTCCCGGAGATGGCGATCTCCTACGAGGAGCGCACCTCGGCGAACGCATGGCGCATGCTCGGAGTGGTGCTCGCGATCCTCGGCACGGCCGTCTGCATGCGTCCGCTGGTCGAGGCGTTCGGCGGCGGGCCGGCCGGCTGGGCGCGCGCCGGCGGCGTGCTCGGCGTCGTCGTCGCCGTGCCGTGGCTGGTCGTCCATCGCGTGAGCTTCGAGCGCCCCGGCTTCCAGCGGCCCGCCACGAGCGGCCTGCGGGACGGGCTGCGCGGCCTGCTCGCCCACGTCGCCTACCGGAGGCTCTGTGCCTTCTTCCTGACGGCGCGCATCGCGGTCGACGTGGTCGGCGCGATGCTGATCTTCTGGTTCACCTACTGGCTGCGCCGCGAGGACGACTTCTCCTTGGGCCTCGGCCTGATGCTCGGAACCGTCGCGGTGAGCCTCCCGGTCTGGCTCTGGCTCGGCCGCCGCTTCGACAAGCGTGCGCTCTTCCTGGCGGGGGCCGGGTGGTGGATCGCCGTCCAGGTCGTGCTCTTCACCCTGGGCCCCGAGGATCCGCGCTGGCTCGTGCTCTTCGCCGTGGCGCTGGCCGGGATCGGCTACGGCGTCTGCGACCTGATGCCCTGGTCGATGCTGGGCGACGTGGTCGACGAGGCCGAGCTCGAGCGCGGCGAGCGACTCGAGGGGCTCTACGCCGGCGTCTTCACCTTCCTGCGCAAGCTCGGTGGGGCGACGGGCGTCGCCGTCGCGGGCATCGTTCTCGACCTCGCCGGCTTCGTACAGGGGAGCCAGCAGAGCGAGACGGCGCTTGCTGCCATCCGGGTGCTGGCCCTCGGGGTGCCGATCGCGTTCCTCTCCGTCTCGCTGTGGCTCGCGGCCCGCTATCCGCTCACGCGACGCCGCCACGAGGAGATCCGCGCGGCGCTCGCACTTCGCGGGAGCTGAGGTGGCGCGCGGCCCTCAGCCGACGATGCGCCCCGTCACGTCCACGCCGATGGGGCAGTGGTCCGAGCCCTTCACGTCGGGCTGATGGAACGCGTGCTGGACGAAGGGGAGGGCGCCCTTCGAAGCCAGCACGTAGTCGATGCGCCAGCCGATGTTCCGGGCGCGCACGCCCATGCGCTGGCTCCACCAGGTGTAGTGGCCGGGCTCCGGCTCGAAGCGGCGGAAGGTGTCCACCCAGCCGGAGCGGATCCAGCGGTCGAGCTCGGCGCGCTCCTTCGGCAGGAAGCCGCTCGTATCCTTGTTGTCCCGGGGCCGGGCGAGGTCGATCTCGCGGTGTGCGGTGTTGAAGTCGCCCATCACGAGGATGCGCTTCCCGCCGCGGCGCAGGCGGGCCAGCTCGTCGAAGAGCGTGCGGTAGAAACGCAGCTTGAAGGGCACCCGCGAGTTGTCGCGGCCCTTGCCGCTCCCGTTCGGGAAGTAGACGTTGGCCACCACCAGGCGCCCGAAGCGCGCGAGCTGGAGCCGCCCCTCGGCATCGAGGCTCGGGCTGCCGAGCCGGGTGGCGAGCTCGTCCGGGGCCCGGCGTGCGTACAGGCCGACGCCGCTGTAGCCCTTGCGCCGTGCGGCCTGGAAGTCGGTCCACCAGCCCTTCGGCCGCGCGATCCGCTCCTCGAGCTGTTCCTCCTTTGCGCGCACCTCCTGCACGCCCACCAGGAACGCGTCGCTCCGGTCGAGCCAGCGGCGAAAGCCCTTCTTGCCGCAGGCCCGCAGGCCGTTCACGTTCCAGGAGAGGATGCGCAGGGCGTCTTCGGTCGCGCTCACTCGTCCCGCTGCAGGTAGGTGTACTCCCAGAGGCCCTGGTCGTAGCGGCGTCGGAGTCGCGTCGACTCCTCGAGGGAGATCACGCCCTTGCGCAGCGCCTCCTCGGAGAGGCGGCGCACCTTCTCCTTCAGCGCGTTGCGGTCGTACTGGACGTACTCGAGCACCTGGTGGACCTCGTCGCCCTCGACCACGTGCTCGACGCCGTAGGAGCCGTCCTCCTCGAGCCGCACGTGCACGGCGTCGGTGTCGCCGAAGAGGTTGTGCAGGTCGCCCAGGATCTCCTGGTAGGCGCCCATCAGGAACATGCCCAGGTAGTAGGGGCGTCCGTCGGGGGCATGCAGCTCGAGGACGTCCTTCACGTCGTGGGCGTCGATGAACTGGTCGATCTTGCCGTCGCTGTCGCAGGTGAGGTCGGCGATGATGCCCCTCCGGGTGGGCCGCTCGTCCAGACGGTGGATCGGCATCACCGGGAAGAGCTGCTTCACGGCCCAGTGGTCCGGCGCGCTCTGGAACACCGAGAAGTTGCCGTAGTAGGTGTCGGCGAGCTGCTTCTCGAGCACCTCGAGATCCTCGGGCAGTCGCGGGAGCTCCCGGGCGATGCGCTGGATCTTCGCGCAGCAGGTCCAGAAGAGTCGCTCCATGCGCGCCCGGTCGCGCAGGTCGAGCTGGCCCAGGGCGAAGAGCGCGTTCCCGTCCTCCTTCAGCTGGACGGCGTCGTGGTAGCACTCGGCGACGTTCTTGCGGTTCACCGTCTCGAGCACCTCGGCCAGGCCCTGGAGCACGCGCGGGTCCTCCTCGGTCACGACCGGCGGCTCGTCCTGGCTGCGCACCTCGTTCACGCCGAGCACGTCGAAGATCAGCGCCGAGTGGTGGGCGACCATCCAGCGCCCGGCCTCGGTCACGATGTCCGGGTGCGGGATGCCGGCTTCGTCGCACGCCTCCTGGATCGTCGACACGACGTCGTTCGCGTACTCCTGCACCGAGTAGTTCTTCGACGAGTGGAAGTTGGTCTGGGAGCCGTCGTAGTCGACGCCCAGTCCCCCGCCGACGTCGAAGCGGGTGGGGCGGGCGCCGAGCTCGTGGAGGCCCGCGAAGACCCGGGCCGCCTCGCGCAGGGCGTCCTTGTGGGCGCGGATCGAGGTGATCTGCGAGCCGATGTGGAAGTGCAGGAGCTCGAGGCAATCGAGCATCTCGTCGGCCCGCAGACGCTCGACGGCCTCCACGATCTCCGCGGCACCGAGCCCGAACTTGGAGCGGTCTCCGGTGCTCTCGTTCCAGCGGCCGGCGCCCCGGGCGGAGAGACGCGCGCGGATGCCGATGTGGGGGCGGATGCCGAGCTCCGTCGCGGCCTTGATCACGAGCTCGAGCTCGTGGTAGCGGTCGATCACGATCACGGGCGTCCGGCCGAGACGCTGGGCGAGGAGCGCCGTCTCGATGTAGGCGCGGTCCTTGTAGCCGTTGCAGATGATCACGGCGTCGGGCGTGTCGAGGAGCGCCAGGGCGATCAAGAGCTCGGGCTTGCTGCCGGCCTCGAGGCCGACGCCGAAGCGGGCGCCGAAGTGGACGATCTCCTCCACCACGTGGCGCTGCTGGTTCACCTTGATGGGATACACGCCGCGGTACTGGCCGCCGTATTCGTAGGAGCCGATGGCCTGGCCGAAGGCCGCGGCGATGCGCTCGAGGCGGCTGGCCAGGATGTCCGAGAAGCGCACCAGCAAGGGGCTCCGCAGGCCGCGCTGGCGCAGGTCCTCGACCAGCGCCGGGAGGTCGATGGTGGGTCCGCCCGGGCCCCGGGGCTGCACGAGCATGTGGCCTTCGTCGGACACGCCGAAGTAGCCGCGTCCCCAGGCGGGAACGGCGTACAGCTCGAGACTCTCCCGGGCACTCCAACCGCGCATGCTCGTCTCTCCGTCAGGCCTCGAGCGGATGCTCGGACTCGCCCTCAAGCGGATGCTCGGACTCGCCCTCAAGCGGATGCTCGGACTCTTCGCCCGTCGCGAGGTCGCGCGCGCGGGCGACACCGCGCTCGCGCTCCTCGGCACCGATCCAGTACAGCCGCTGAGCGCCCGCCCGATCGGCGTCGGTGAGCGCGCGCTTGAGTCGCGGCGTCCCCGTCGCGAGCTCGACGGACTCGCCGCGTTCGCGCAGGGTGCCGGCCAGCGCGATGGCCGCGTCGCGCTGTCCCTCGTCGAGGGCGACCACCATGGCATCGAGGCGGCGCGGCAGCTCCGGGAGCTTGCCCTGGTCGGCGAGCAGCTCGTGGATCACGGCGTCGCCGAAGCCGAAGCCCACGGCGGTGACGGGCTTCCCACCGAGGGTCTCGGCCAGGCGGTCGTAACGCCCGCCGCCGCAGATCGCGCGCAGCTCACCGGCGGTGTCGTTGGCCTCGAACACGACTCCGGTGTAGTAGGCGAGGCCGCGAACCACCGAGGCGTCGAACGCCACGCGGTCGGCGTCGCCGTAGTGGTCGAGCAGCTCGAAGAGGCGCTCGAGCTCGGCCATCGCCTCCGAGCGCTCGGGGGCCAGCCGCTTCGCCTCGTCGAGATCCTTCACCGAGAGCAGCGCCACCACGTCCTCGGCCTCGCCGGCCGAGAGGCCCACCGGGCCCTTCGCGTCGGCGAGCTGCTCCTGGACCGAGGCCGCGCCCACCTTGTCGAGCTTGTCGATGATCACGCAGAGCGGCGCGAAGGCCTCGGGCCGATCGCGCAGGACACCGCCGCGCAGGCTCTCCTCGAGCAGCGCCCGGCTGTTGAGACGCACGCGCAGGGCGTCACGGGGCAGCTCGAGCAGATCGGCGCAGGTGAAGATGGCGGCGAGCAGCTCGGCCTCGGCGCTGACCGACGGCTCGCCCCAGATGTCCATGTTCCACTGGTAGTGCTCGCGCCGCCGGCCGCGGGTCATGCGCTCGTAGCGCCAGCATTGGGGAATCGAGAACCAGCGGATCGGGAAGCGCAGGGCGCCCTGGCGGGCGATGACCATGCGGGCCAGCGACGGCGTGAACTCGGGCCGGAGCGCCAGGTGCCGGTCGTGGAGCTCGAAGTGGTAGAGCTGGTCGACGATCTCCTCGCCGGCCTTGCGCTGGTAGAGCTCGGCGTGCTCGACGAGGGGCGCGTCGACCTCCTCGAAGCCGAAGCGGTGCGCGACCTCGCGGAAGCGGGCGAAGAGCCAGCTCCGCGCGCGCATCTCCTCGGGGTAGAAGTCTCGGGTGCCGCGGGGCGGCTTCAGGGGGGACGATCCCATTGCCGGCAGTTTGCCAATTCGGCGGGATCCGCGCCGTGGCGGGGGGCGCGAGCCCCTTTTCGACTCCGCCGGGTCGGACGTCCCGCCGATGAAGAGGCCTCCGTCGGGGTAGGGACCCCGTGGCACCGACTTGCTACCCCTCCCGCTCTGCCCCGACCCGCCGTACGGGTCGGCTGCCCGGATTCCAGCGAAGACCTGCTCAGGAGATCATCGTGTTCCATCGCTTCACCCTGGTTCGCTCCGCCCTGGCTCGGAGCGCCGCCGTGGCCACGGCACTCACCCTCGCCGCCTGCGGCTCCCAGGAGGCCGCGCCCGACAAGCCGGCGCCCAAGCCCGCCACGCCCGAGCGCGCCGCCGCGGTGCCCGAGAAGGCCGCCCCGGCTTCGGGGCTGCCGGCCGGCACCTCGCCCGATTCGCTGCCCCAGGGCCTGCTGCTGGCGCTGGCGAGCTTCGAGGGGGGCGCCCCGGCCTCGGAGCTCGTCATGCTGGTCCGCGAAGGCGGCGCCTGGACCCCCTCGGTGGTGGCCGACGACGAGAGCAACGTCTTCCACAAGGCGATGGTCTACGAGACGCCTGGCGTCGAGCCCGGGATCCTGACCCTCGGCGGCAGCGCCGCGGCCGTGAAGCTCTGGCGCAAGGGCGACGAGGGCCTGGCCCCGATCGAGACGCTCTGGATGAAGGACTTCGGCGGCAAGTTCTCGCGCATGCGCGACGCCGAGATCGCGGACATCTACGGCGACGGGACGACGGCGATCGCCGTGGCGACCCACGACCAGGGCGTGATGGCCGTGATCCGGCCCGGCGCCGAAGGCTTCGAGGTCGAGGAGCTCGCGACGGCGCCCATGCCCTGGATCCACGAGGTCGAGATCGGCGACCTCGACGGCGACGGGGTGCTCGAGGTGTACGCCACGCCGAGCAACCCGAACCGCCTGGACGGGAGCCATCAGGAGGGCACCGTGGTGCGCTACGTGCCCGCAAAGGGTGTCGGCCCCGAGCCGGTGGCCGATCTCGGCAAGCGCCACGCCAAGGAGATCCTGGTGGAGGACGTGGACGGCGACGGTCGCGACGAGCTCTACGTCTCGATCGAGGCCGCCGAGGGCGGAGACCTCGAGGTGCGCCGCTACGACGCCGGCGACGCCCCCGACTCGGGCGTGGCGATCGCGACGCTCCGCGACCCGATGGCCCGCTTCCTGACCGCCGGCGACGGCGACGGGGACGGCAAGAAGGAGCTGGTCGTGGCGGCCAAGGACAGCGGGGTCTGGCTGCTGCGGCCGGGCGCCGATCCGCGCGGGACGTGGGAGGCCACCCTGCTCGACAAGGAGTCGGGCGGCTTCGAGCACGCCTCGATCTTCACGGATCTCGACGGCGACGGCGTCGACGAGCTCTACGTCGCGAGCGACACCCACGGTGAGCTGCGCCGCTACGTATGGGTCGACGGAGCGCCGACGCGCGAGGTGATCTACTCGCGGCCGCCGAAGAAGTTCTTCACCTGGAACCTCATGCCGGTGGATCGCGCGCTCCTGCCCTGAGGCCGCGCGGCGGTCTGCCGTCGCCTTCGCGCCCTCACCTCGACCCCCCAGCTTCACCGGCCGGGCGTTCGCGTCCGTCCGGTCGCGTCCGGATTCGCGACTGATGGAGCCTCCGCGGCTCCACCAGTCTCGCGGGCATGCGAGAGCGCTTCGTTCGGGCTCGGGCTCGGGCTCGGGATCGGGATCGGGCTCCGGGCGCGCGGGCTCCTTCCGGCGGGCTCGTACTCGGGCTGTTCGCGGCCCAGCTCGGCTGGCTCGTCCTCGCGGCGGGCGCGGCGTCCGAGCTCGGCGTCGATCTCGCGCGGGTGCTGGCCTTCTCGGGGGGTGCGCTCGCGCTCGCCCTGGCCGGGGTGCTCCCCCGGCCGCGCTCTCGCGACGCACTCGAGGCGGCTTGCTCGGCGGCCGTCGGGTGGGCGCTCGTTCCCGCCCTGGCTCTCGTCTTCGCGGGGCTGGCCACCTGGGCGGCCCCGCTCCCGGTGGGCGCACACCCGCCGGGCCACCGAGGAGCCCTGCATCTGCTGGGCGTCGCCGGGCTCGGCCCCGTATGCGAGGAGTGGCTGTTTCGCGGCGTGCTCTTCGCGTGGCTCGGGGCTCGCCTCGGCGCTCGTCTCGGCGGGTGCCTCGGCGGAGCGGGCGCGCTCCTCGGGAGCAGCGTGGCCTTCGGGCTGTGGCACGGGCTCGGGCCGCACGGCGTCGTCGCGGCGGCGGTGGGGCTGCTGCTCGGCGGGCTGCGGCTCTCGGGGACCGGGATCGCCGGCTGCGCCGGCGTCCACGCCGGGCTGAACCTGGGCCTGCTCTCGGGCGGGCTGCCGCCCGATGGGCATGCCCTCTCGGCGGCCGGCTCCGCGACGCTCGCGCTTCCGGGGCTCGCCCTCCTCTTCGGCCTCGGGCGCGTGCGCCGGGGGACGGCGCATGGCTGAGCGGCTCGGAGCGCTCGGCCTCGCCGTCGCGGCCTGGCAGCTCGCGACGTGGGCAGCCGGGCCGGCGGCCTTCGTCGACTTCGTGCTCGTCGTCGGCTGGGGGCATCTGCTCGGGGCGGCGCTCGGAGACGCGCGGCGCGTGCGCGCGCGCCTCCCGGCGGCCTCGGGTGCGGGGCTGGCCGCGCTCGCGACGCTCGGCCTCGCGACGGCCATTGCCGCGGCCTCGCCCGCCCTCGCCCATCCTCTCGTGCAGGCGACGTTGATCGCGGGCGTCTTCCTGCACGTGTTCGAGAACGAGGCCCGCGCCGTCTCCGGTGCTTCCGGCCCGCGCCTGGCCCCGTTCTCCCCCTCGATCCCATCGGGGCTCGGTGCCCTGGCCCCGACCCTCGCGCTCGGTCTGCTGGTCGTCGCCGCGAGAAGCCCGGCCGAGGCCCGGGCCTTCGACCCGCCCGGGGCGGGCGCGTCGGCTCTCACGATCCTCGCCGTCGTCCTCGCCGTGGCCGCGCTCGCCAGCGAGACCGCGCGGGGGCGGGGCGCCGCGGCGCTCTTCTTCCTCGCGGTGGCGGAGGTCGCACCCAGCCAGGGCTGGACGCGCGCGGCCGACGTCGTGGCGCTCGCGAGCCTCTACCACTTCCTCCGCTTCGCCCTCCGGCAGGCCGACACGCGCCTGGGCCGTCGCCGGTGTGCGTTCGCCCACGCCGTGCCCGCGGCGATCGTCGCGGCCGGGGCCGTCCCGCCGCTCGCGCCCCTGGCCGCGGGTCTCCTCGAGCCCGGCCTCTTCCTGCTCGGCGCCTTCCTCCACGGCGTGCACACCACGGCCGTTCGCGCCTTCGTCCGGCCGCGTGCGGCATGACCGGCGCGGGCCTCGCGGCGTTCGGGATCGCGGTGTTCACGGCGCTCTCGCTCTGGATGGTCGCCCGCGCGATCCGCTGGCGCGCGCGCATGCCGTTTCGCGAGGCGCTCTTCCTGGCCGCGCCCGTCGCGTGCCTCGGCGCCCTCACCGCCGTCTCCGCTGCCGCTCCGCTCGGCCCGAGCCTGCTCGGTGCGGGGATCGACCTCGCGCAGCTGTGCGTGTTCGCCGCAGTGGGTCTCGAGGCGGCGCGGAGCCTGGGACGCGAGCCGCTCCGCGGTCGTTCGGGCCTCGGTGTCGGCGTGCTCGTCGGCCTCAACTTCGCCGCGTGGACCGCCCTCGTGTTCCGCATCGGTGGCGTCGATCCGGTCGTCGCGGGCCACGACACCGCGACGAGCCCGACGGTCGTGGGAGTGCTCCTGCGCGCGGCCCTGGCCGAAGAGCTGCTCTATCGCCTGGGCATCCAGTGGCATCTCGGCCGCGTGCTCTCGCGCTGGCCTCGCGGCCCGGATGCCGCGCTGCTCACGACGGCGGCGCTCTGGACCGGGGTTCACCTCGGCACCCTCGAGCCCACCTGGGTGCGGGCGCTGCAGCTCTTCCCGATGGGCGTGGCCCTCGGGATGCTCTCGCGACGCTTCGGCCTGGCCTCCTGCGTCGCGGCCCACCTCGTGTTCAACGGGTCGACCCTCGTCCCGGGCCTCGTTCCCTCGCCCCCCGGCTAGCTCTTGGCGGCCAGCACATCCATGGCGGCCAGCGCCACGTCGATGCAGCGCCCCATGTTGCGGTCGAGGTCGATCTCGGCCGGCCCGGGCCAGGGCGTGCGGTCGGAGACGACGCAGATCGTGCCGGCGCGTACGCCGAAGAGCCCCGCCAGGGTGAGCAGCACGCCGGCCTCCATCTCGCAGTTCAGGACGCCGGCGCTGCGCATGTCCTCGATGCGCGCCTCGTGGGCGCGGGTCCAGTAGCCGCCCACGCTCATCGAGCCCATGCCGCCGTCGCTCTCCAGGATGGCGTTGCGCATGTAGAACGCGTCGAGCGACCAGGTCACGCCGGCTCGGCAGGCGATGCCCTTCGAGCCCGCGGCGGCGAGGAGCGCGCCCACCACCTCGTGGTGGGCGACGGCCGGGTACTCGGGCGTGACGTAGCTCTTCGAGGTGCCGTCGTCGCGGACGGCGCCCGTCGTCACCACGAGGTCGCCGAGCGCGAGGTCCGGGGCCAGGCCGCCGCTGTTGCCGATGCGGAGGAAGGTGTGGGCGCCCAGCTTGATCAATTCTTCGAGGAGGATGGCCGTGCTCGGGGCGCCGATGCCCGTGGAGGCCGCCATCATGGGGATTCCGCCTCGCTCTCCGGTGACGACGCGGTACTCCCGCACCTCGCACACGGTCTTCCGGCGCTCCCAGGCTTCCGAGATCCGGTCCACCCGGGCCGGGTCACCGCACAGCAGCACGTGGGGGGCGATCCGGTCCGTGGTGAGGCCGGTGATGGGCTGGGCGTCGGTCACGTCGTCTCCTCGAAACAGCCAGTGAATCAGCGGACTTGCAGCCTCGCCGAGGCGCAGCGGGGACGCAACCCGGAGCCTTTCTGCGCGTGGTCGCTCAAGTTCGGGCGCCCCGATCCCGAGCATGAGGGCGGACCGGGGGCGGCCTCGGTCGTCGCCGCCCCGAACTTGTCGGCGCTCGGGTCCCAAGCTAAGGGTGGTCGGCTCCATAGGATGGAAGGCGTTGCTCCCCCGTGGGGGCTGCGGAAGCAGGAGGTCGATCCGTGGCGAAGGCCCTGATCATCACCGAGAAGCCGAGCGTGGCGCGCGACATCGCGGCGGCCCTCGGCGGCTTTCGTGAAGAGGACGGCTACTGGGAGAGCGACGACTACGTCGTGACCTTCGCCGTGGGCCATCTCCTCGAGCTGCTCGAGCCCGAGGAGGTCGACGAGAAGTACAAGCGCTGGGTCCTCGACGTCCTCCCCATCCTTCCCGAGCGCTTCCAGCTGAAGAAGAAGAAGGGGCAGAGCGACCGCATCCGCACCATCGACAAGCTCGCCAAGCGCGACGACGTCGATCGGGTCGTGAACGCCTGCGACGCCGGCCGCGAGGGCGAGCTGATCTTCCGCGAGCTGGCCCAGTTCCTCGACTTCCAGAAGCCGATCCACCGGCTCTGGCTGCAGTCGATGACCAAGGGCTCGATCCAGAAGGGCTTCGAGGAGCTCATCCCCGGGCGAGAGATGGAGGGCCTGGGGCAGGCGGCCGAGTGCCGTGCCTGGACCGACTGGCTGATCGGCATGAACGCCACGCGCGCCATCACCAAGCGCATGGCGAGCAAGCGCGAGAAGGTCGCCTGGGCGGCCGGGCGGGTGCAGACGCCGACCCTGGCCCTGCTCGTGGGCCGCGAGCTCGAGGTCCTGGCCCACGTGCCCCGCCCCTACTGGCAGGTGAAGGCCACCTTCGAGCACGAGGGGCAGCCCTACGAGGCCACCTGGTTCGATCCGGGCTTCAAGCCCGGCGAGGACGAGGACCTCCGCGACGACCGGATCTTCGACGAGGCGCGGGCCGAGGCCGTGGTCCAGGCCGTCTCGGGCCAGGCCGGAGAGGCCCGCGAGACCCGCAAGCCGAGCCGCGAGAGCGCGCCGACGCTCTTCGATCTCACCGCGCTCCAGCGCGAGGCGAACCGCCGCTTCGGCTGGTCGGCGCGCCGCACCCTCGGCGCCGCCCAGCGCCTCTACGAGGCCCACAAGCTCCTGACCTATCCGCGGACGGACTCGAAGTGCCTGCCCGAGGACTACCGCGGCAACGTCGACGAGATCCTCTCGAACTTCGCCGGAGCCAGCGACGCCGGGGCCGAGTACGCGCCCTTCGCGCGCACGCTCCAGGAGGCGGGACGCCTCAACGAGGACAAGATCTTCAACGACGCCGGCGTCTCCGACCACTTCGCGATCGTGCCCACCGGCAACATGCCGCCGGCGGATCTGTCGGGCGACGACAAGCGCCTGTTCGACTACGTCGTGCGTCGCTTCTTCGGAGCGTTCTATCCGCCCGCCGTGTGGGAGCGCGTCGAGCGCACCACGACGGTCGCGGGCGAGTCCTTCCGCACGCGGGCGCGCACCCTGCGCGAGCCTGGCTGGCGCGCGGTGCTGCCCGGCGGTGACGACGAGGTCGAGGAGCGCCTGCCGGCGCTGCTGCCCGGCCAGGACGAGGCCTCGGGCGTCGCGATCGCCGGCCGCGAGGCGACCCTCGAGGCCGAGGAGACCCGGCCGCCGCCGCGACTCAGCGAGGCGCGCCTGCTCTCGCTGATGGAGAACGCCGGGAAGAACGTCGAGGACGAAGAGGCGGCGGCGGCGCTCCAGGAGCGCGGGCTCGGGACGCCGGCGACCCGCGCCGACATCATCGAGAACCTGATCCTCAAGGGCTACGCGGTGCGGCTCGGCAAGTCCCTGCGTCCCACGGTCAAGGGCATCCGGCTGATCGACACGCTCCAGCGCATCAACGTCGACCGTCTGGCGTCGGCGCAGCTCACGGGCGAGATCGAGCGCCACCTGGCCGAGGTCGAGGAGGGCAAGCGCAC
>JASJCN010000072.1 GCA_030065975.1 Myxococcota bacterium | reverse complement strand
CGGCCAGCTTGAGCGGCGTCTGCCCGCCGTACTGCACGATCACGCCGAGCGGCTTCTCGAGCTCGGCGATCTCGAGGACGTCCTCCAGGGTGAGGGGCTCGAAGTAGAGCCGGTCGCTCGTGTCGTAGTCCGTCGAGACCGTCTCGGGGTTGCAGTTGACCATGATCGTCTCGAATCCGGCCTCGCGCAGGGCGAACACCGCGTGCACGCAGCAGTAGTCGAACTCGATGCCCTGGCCGATCCGGTTGGGGCCACCGCCGAGGATCATGATCTTCTGGTTGGCGGTCGGCTCCGATTCGCACTCGGCCTCGTAGGTCGAGTAGAGGTACGGCGTGTGGGCCACGAACTCGGCGGCGCAGGTGTCCACGCGCTTGTAGACCGGGCGCACGCCCTCGGAGACGCGCAGCGTGCGCACCTCCGCCTCGGTCTGCCCGAAGAGCGCCGCGAGGCGGGCATCCGAGAAGCCCATCTGCTTGGCCGGCCGCAGCCAGGCGCTGCGCTCGTCCGGGGGCGCCGCCGCGAGCGTCTCCTCCATGTCGACGATCTCGCGGAGGTTGCGCAGGAACCACGGATCGATGTGGCAGCGCTCGAAGAGCGACTCGACGCTCTCGCCCCGGCGCATGGCCTCGGCGATCGCGAAGGGCCGGCTCGGGCGCGGCTGGTCGATGCTTCGGTGCAGCTCCTCCATGGAGAGATCGGGCAGCGGGTCCAGGCCCGTGTGGCCCTCCTCCATCGAGCGCAGGGCCTTCTGGAAGCTCTCCTTGAAGGTCCGGCCGATGGCCATGGCCTCGCCCACCGACTTCATCTGCGTGGTGAGCACGTCGTCGGCGGCCCCGAACTTCTCGAAGGTGAAGCGCGGGATCTTGGTCACCACGTAATCGATGCTGGGCTCGAAGCTCGCGGGCGTCTCGCGGGTGATGTCGTTGCGGATCTCGTCGAGCGTGTACCCGACGGCCAGCTTCGCCGCGATCTTCGCGATCGGGAAGCCCGTCGCCTTCGACGCCAGCGCCGACGAGCGCGACACCCGCGGGTTCATCTCGATCACGACGAGCGCGCCGTTCTCCGGGTCCACGCCGAACTGCACGTTGGAGCCGCCCGTGTCGACGCCGATCTCCCGGATGATCGCGATGGCGGCGTCACGCATCTCCTGGTACTCGCGATCGGTGAGGGTCTGGGCCGGGGCCACCGTGATCGAGTCGCCGGTGTGCACGCCCATGGCGTCGAAGTTCTCGATCGAGCAGATGATCACGACGTTGTCGGCGCCGTCGCGCATCACCTCGAGCTCGTACTCCTTCCAACCGAGCACGCTCTGCTCGACCAGGCACTCGTGGCGGGGCGACTGCTGCAGCGCCCAGTCGACCAGCGGGCCGAACTCCTCGCGGCTGTACGCCACGCTCCCGCCGGTTCCGCCCAGCGTGAAGCTGGGCCGGATGATGGCGGGAATGCCCGTGTGCTCGACGATTTCTTCGGCCTCGGCGCGGGACTTCGCGACGCCCGAGCGCGGGACGGCGAGCCCGATCTTCGCCATCGCCTGGCGGAAGAGCTCGCGGTCCTCGGCCTTCATGATCGCGTCGAGCTGGGCGCCGATCAGCTGCACGCCGTGGCGCTCGAGGACGCCCTGCTCCGCCAGCTCCACGGCGAGGTTGAGCGCAGTCTGGCCGCCGATGGTGGGGAGCAGCGCATCCGGCTTCTCGGCCACGATGATCTTCTCGACCGACTCCACCGTCATGGGCTCGACGTAGGTGCGCTCGGCCATCTCGGGATCGGTCATGATCGTGGCCGGGTTCGAGTTGAGCAGCACCACCCGGTAGCCCTCCTCGCGGAGCGACTTGCAGGCCTGGCTGCCCGAGTAGTCGAACTCGCACGCCTGCCCGATCACGATCGGGCCGGCGCCGAGCACGAGGATGGTCTGGAGGTCGTCGCGCCGGGGCACCTAGAGGACTCCTGCCACGGCGGCACCGCTCGCGGGCTCGCCGGCCTTGTGGCGCAGCACCATCTCGCGGAAGCGACCGAAGAAGTAGCGGGCATCGTGGGGGCCCGGCGACGCTTCGGGGTGGTACTGCACCGAGAAGAGCGGCCGCTCGTCGTGGGCGAGGCCCTCGACCGTGCCGTCGTTCAGGTTCTCGTGGGTGATGGAGACGGGCTCGCCCGCCGCGCGGAGCGAATCCGCCTCCACCGCGTAGCCGTGGTTCTCCGCGCAGATCGCGACCTTGCCCGTCGCGAGATCCTTGCCCGGCTGATTGCCGCCGTGGTGGCCGAACTTCAGCTTGCGCGTGCTGCCGCCGAGCGCGAGGCCCAGGATCTGGTGTCCGAGGCAGATCCCGAACATCGGGTACTCCTGGGACAGCGCCCGCACCGGCTCCTGCACGCCCTCGACCGCGGCGGGATCACCGGGCCCGTTCGACAGGAAGACCGCGTCCGGAGACAGGCTGCGCACCTCTTCGGCCGACGTCCGAGCCGGCACGACCGTGATGTCGAAGCCCTGCTCGTGGAGCAGCCGCAGGATGTTGCGCTTGATGCCGAAGTCGTAGGCCACGAGGCGCAGGCTCGGCTCCGGGCGCTCGGCCCGGGGCAGCTGTCCGTCGATGCCGGGCCAGCTCCCCTCGCTCCACTCGTAGCGCTCGGCGGTCGTCACCTCGGCGACGAGGTCGCGGCCGTCCAGGTCGGGAGCCTGGCGGGCCTGCTCGAGCAGGGCCGCCTCGTCCTGCTGGTCGGGATCGGTGCTGAGCACGGCGTTCTGGAAGCCGTGGTCGCGGATGCGCCGCACCAGGGCCCGGGTGTCGATGCCCGAGATGGCGGGCACGCCCTGCTCCCTGAGGAAACCCGGCAGCGTCGCCTCCGCGCGGTAGTTGCTCGGCGTCTCGAAGAGCTCCTTCACGATGAAGCCCCGAAGGTGGGGCCGCGCCGACTCGTCGTCGGCGGCGTTCACGCCCACGTTCCCGATCTGCGGACAGGTCATCACCACGAGCTGACCGGCGTAGGAGGGATCCGTCAGGATCTCCTGGTAGCCGGCCAGGCTGGTGTTGAAGCACAGCTCGCCGCTCTGGACGGTTCGCGCACCGGCGGCGTAGCCGCGGTAGACCGTCCCATCGGCCAGGACGAGCCGAGCGGGGCTCGGGGGGGAGGTTCGCGCGCTCATGGTGCCAGTACACCCCGGTCGGCGTGGTACACGAGGGACCCGCCGACGATCGTGGCCACCACTCGCCCCTGCAGGGTCTCACCGGCCCAGGGGGAGTTGCGGCTCTTGGAGAATCCCTTGGCCGGGTCGTACTTCCAGCGCTGCTCGGGATCGAAGACCGTGATGTACGCCGGCACGCCCACGTCGAGCCGACCCGCATCGAGACCCAGCAACGCGGCGGGATTCGCCGTCAGGCTCGCGACGAGCTGCATGGGCGTCATCACCTCGCTCCGAACGAGATCCCAGACGACGGGCAGCGCGGTCTCGAGGCCGAGGATCCCGGGCGGGGCCTCGGTGAACTCGACCTCCTTCTCGTGCACGGCGTGGGGCGCGTGGTCGGTGGCCACGCAATCGATGGTCCCGTCGGCGAGGGCCTCCCGGCAGGCGTCCACGTCGCGGCGGCCACGCAGGGGCGGCGCCATCTTCGTGTTCGAGTCGTAGCCCATCGTCGCTTCGTCGGTGAGCGAGAGGTGATGCGGGGTGACCTCGGCCGTGACGTGCACGCCCCTTGCCCGCGCCTCGCGGATGAGCGACACGGCCGCCTCGGTCGAGACGTGGGCCACGTGGAGATGCGCCCCGGTGAGCTCGGCGAGCTGAACGTCCCTCGCCACGTGGATGCTCTCGGCCACGGACGGGTTGCCCGGGAGCCCGAGCCGGGTCGAGACGCTGCCCTCGTTGACCACGCCGTCGCCGACCAGCGTGAGGTCCTCGGCGTGCACGATGAGCGGCTTCTCGACCAGGCGGGAGTACTCGAGCACCCGCCGCTGCATGCCGCCGTCCATGATCGTCTTGCCGTCGTCGCTGAAGGCCACCGCACCGGCGTCCACCAGGGCCGACATCTCGGTCATCACCTCGCCGCGCAGGCCCTTGGTCGCGGCGGCGATCGGCAGTACCCGGGCGGGACAGTCCTGACGGGCCCGATCCAGGATGTACTCGGTGACCGAGGGGTCGTCGTTCACGGGCTCGGTGTTGGCCATGCACGCGATGTGCGTGAAGCCGCCGGCCACGGCCGCGCGGCCGCCCGAGGCGATGTCTTCCTTGTACTCCTGCCCCGGCTCGCGCAGGTGGGTGTGCACGTCGACGAAGCCGGGGGTGACGAGGCAGCCGGTGGCGTCGACCCGCTCGCAGCTCCCCGCCTGGACGTCGCTCCCGATCTCGGCCACCTGGCCGTTCTCGAGCAGGACACAGGCCCGCTCGTCGCGACCGCTGCGCGGGTCGAGGACGTGACCGCCGTGGATCAGCACCCGCGCCATCTCAGGCCTCCGACTCGGGCCGCCGGCCCGCCAGCAGGTAGAGGACGGCCATGCGGATCGCGACGCCGTTGCGCACCTGGTCGAGGATCACGCTGGGGCGACCGTCGGCGAGATCGTGGGCCAGCTCGACGCCGCGGTTGACGGGCCCGGGGTGCATCACGATCACGTCGTCCTTGGCGAAGCGCAGCTTCGCGCGGTCGAGGCCGAAGGTCCCCGAGTACTCCCGGACGCTCGGGAAGTAGGCCCCGGTGAGGCGCTCCATCTGGATGCGCAGCGCCATCACGACGTCTGCGCCGTCGAGGGCCTCGCGCAGGGAGCCGAAGGCCTTCACGCCCAGGCAGTCGACGTTGGCGGGGATCATCGTGGGCGGCGCGGCGACCCGCACCTCGGCGCCGAGCTTCGTGAAGCCGTAGATGTTCGAGCGCGCCACCCGCGAGTGGGCGATGTCGCCGATGATCGTCACCGTGAGCCCGTCGATCCGGCCCTTGCGCTCCTTCACCGTCAGGAGATCCAGCAGGGCCTGGGTGGGATGCTCGTGGGCGCCGTCGCCCGCGTTGATCACGGGCGCGGCCAGCTCGTCGGCGATCCGCTTGGGCACGCCGGCCACGGCGTGGCGCACCACCACCGCATCCGGGTCCATGGCGTCGAGGGTCTTCGCGGTGTCGAGGATGCTCTCGGACTTCTTGAGGCTCGACGAAGAGGGCGAGAAGTTGACCACGTCCGCCGAGAGGCGCTTGCCGGCGATCTCGAAGCTGGTGCGCGTGCGCGTCGAGGACTCGAAGAAGAGGTTGATGATGGTCCGCCCGCGCAGGGTCGGAACCTTCTTCACGTCCCGCCGACCGACCTCCTGCATGTGCCCCGCGGTCTCGAGCACGAGCTCGATGTCCTCGCGGGACAGGTCCTCGATCGCGAGCAGGTCCGTCCCCATCATGACGCCTCTCCTCGTTCGGATTCGCCGGCGGCCTCGATCAGCGCCACCTCGAGGAGCCCCTCCTCGCGGCCGGGGCGCATCTTGACCCGATCCTCGCTGCGGGTCGGGATGTTCTTCCCGACGTAGTCGATCTTGATCGGGAGCTCCCGGTGTCCGCGGTCCACCAGGGCGACGACCTGTACGGCGCGCGGCCGGCCGAAGTCCATCAACGCGTCCATCGCGGCGCGGATGGTGCGGCCGGTGCTGCAGACGTCGTCCACCAGGATCACGATCTGCTCGTCGACGGCCGAGGGCATCTCGGTCACGCGCAGGCGCGGGCGCTCGCCGGACGTGAGCACGTCGTCG
This sequence comes from Myxococcota bacterium, assembly GCA_030065975.1. GTDB lineage: Bacteria > Myxococcota_A > UBA9160 > UBA9160 > UBA6930 > JASJCN01. The sequence goes on along the minus strand of JASJCN010000072.1, from coordinate 20,184 downwards.
CGGTAGAGCGTGGTGTCGAGGATCCCGACCACGGGCTCGAGGTCGGCGACCTCGTGGAGGCTCTTGGCGAGGCGGCGCGCGAGGGGCACGCCCCCGTTGGGCACGCCGACGAGGTACAGCCGGTCGAGGTCGTCGTTGCGCTCGACCACCTCGTGGGCGATCCGCATCAGCGCGCGGCGGATGGCGACGTCGTCGAGCACGACGCGTCCCGGAGCAGAGGTCGCGGCCTCGGAGGCCGCGCTCGCCGGGCTGCCGGCGTCGGGATGGATGGGGGGCTCGCTCTGCACCGCTCACCTTTCCTCGCCTCACGGGACGAAGTTAAAAGGCGGACGGAATGTACCCACAGGCAGGGGGCCCCGCCATGCGGGGACCCCTCTCCGTCGGCGGCACACCGGGCCTGGGGGCGGCCTGGATCAACCCGCGTTTGAGCGGGGCGAGGGCGGCAGGGGCGCCAGCGGGTCGAAGCACTCCCGGAAGCGTCCCTTGCGGCTCCAGCGGGTGTGATTGACCAGATTGTCGATCCAGGTGAGCGGGTTCAGGAGCTCGAGCCAGCCTCCGGACCAGTCCCAGGACCAGTAGAGCAGGCCCGCCGGCCCCTCCATCTCCTCGACGCGAACCGTGCCGAACAGGCGCCCGTCGTGGGAGTTGTCGCGGTTGTCGCCCATGAAGAAGTACCGGCCCGGCTTGATCGTCCTCTCGGGCATGTCGAGATCGGCCTTGCCCGGGAGGTTGAGCACGCGGTGGCGGCAGTCGCCCAGGGTCTCGATCTCGATGTCGAACTCGTTGCCCGACGCATCGGTGAAGGTCTCGCCGGTCTCCTCGAGGGGCAGGAGCTCCCCGTTCAGACGGATGCGCCCGCTCTCGACGGCCACCGTGTCTCCCGGCACCGCGATCAGCCGCTTCACGAACGCGTCGCGCTGGAAGTCGGGCCAGAGGTCGGCCGGCCGCAGCTCGTTCCGCGGCCCTCGCCCGAGCTGGAACACGATCACCTCGCCGCGCCGCGGCTCGCGAAGGGGCAGCACCCGGCCATCGGAGAAGGGCAGCTTCAGTCCGTAGACGAGCTTGTTCACGAAGACGTGATCGCCCACGAGCATGGTGGGGAACATCGAGTCCGACGGCACGTAGAAGGACTGGAAGAAGAAGGTGCGGATCAGGAGCGCCACCGCCACGGCCAGCACCAGGGTCGGGAGGTCGCCGAAGAAGCGCTGGACGAAGCCCTCTTCCGGCGCCTCGGCGGATGCCTTGCTCTCGTCGGCCACCTCAGTCGCCCTCCAGCTTCAGCGCCGCCAGGAAGGCCTCCTGAGGGATCTCGACGGAGCCCACCTGCTTCATCCGGCGCTTCCCTTCCTTCTGCTTCTCGAGGAGCTTGCGCTTGCGGGTGATGTCGCCGCCGTAGCACTTGGCCGTCACGTTCTTGCGCAGCGCGCGGACCGTCGTGCGCGCGATGATCTTGGACCCGATCGCCGCCTGAATCGCGACCTCGAACATCTGGCGCGGGATGAACTCCTTGAGCTTCCGCGTCAGCTCGTTGCCCCGCGAGAAGGCCTTGTCCCGGTGCACGATCAGGGAGAGCGCGTCGACCTTGTCGCCGTTCACGAGGACGTCGAGCTTCACGAGATCCGCACGCTGGTAGCCGTGGAGCTCGTAGTCGTAGGAGCCGTAGCCGCGGGTCACGCTCTTCATCTTGTCGTGGAAGTCGGCCACGATCTCGGCCAGAGGCAGCTCGTAGCGCAGCTGCACGCGCCCACCGTGCACCGCCATGTCCTTCTGGCTTCCGCGACGGTCCTGGCAGAGCGCCATTACGGATCCGACGTGGTCCTGGGGCACGTGGATGGTCGCCAGGATCATGGGCTCCTGGATGTGGTCGAGCTCGGTGGTCTCGGGGAGCGCCGCGGGGCTCTCGATCTCGACCTCCTCGCCGCTCGTCTTCACCACCCGGTAGCGCACGGTGGGGGCCGTGGTGATGAGGTTCAGGTCGTACTCGCGCTCGAGGCGCTCCTGGATGATCTCGCCGTGGAGGAAGCCCAGGAAGCCGCAGCGAAAGCCGAAGCCGAGGGCGACGCTCGTCTCGGGCTCGTACTGGAAGCTCGAGTCGTTCAGGCGCAGCTTCTCGAGGGCGTCCTTCAGGTCCTGATAGTCCTCGGCGTCGACGGGATAGAGCCCGCTGAACACCATGGGCTTGACCTCGCGGAAGCCCGGCAGGGGCTCGCTGGCCGGGGCCTTGGCGTCGGTCACCGTGTCGCCGATGCGCACGTCGTCGAGGGTCTTGATCCCGCAGATCACGATCCCCACCTCGCCCGCGTGGAGCTCCTTCACCTTGCGCGGGTGGGGGTCGATCACGTCCAGCTCCTGGATCTCGTGCTCGGTGCCCTGGGCCATCAGCAGCGCCTTCTGACGCACCTTGAGGCAGCCGTCGACCACGCGCACCAGGGCGGCGACGCCCACGTAGGGGTCGAACCAGGCGTCGAAGATCAGCGCCCGCGCCGGGGCCGAGGCGTCTCCCTTCGGCGGCGGCACCTCCTTCACGATGCGCTCGAGGAGCTCGGGGATGCCGGTGCCGTCCTTGGCGGAGACGGGCAGCACGCTCTCCGCCGCGAGCCCGACGATGTCCTCGACCTCCTGGGCCGCCCGATCGGGATCCGCCGCCGGCAGGTCGATCTTGTTCGCGACCGGGATGATCTCGAGGTCGGCGTCGATGGCGAGATACGCGTTGGCCAGGGTCTGGGCCTCGATGCCCTGAGCCGCGTCCACCACCAGGATCGCACCCTCGCAGGCCTGCAGCGCCCGGGAGACCTCGTAGGAGAAGTCCACGTGGCCGGGGGTGTCGATCAGGTTGAGGGTGTAGTCGTGGCCGTCCGCCGCGCGGAACGACATGCGCGCGGTCTGCGCCTTGATCGTGATCCCGCGCTCCTGCTCGAGCTCCATCTTGTCGAGGAACTGCGCCTTGGCCTCCCGGGCCGAGAGCGTACGGGTCTCCTCGAGCAATCGATCGGCGAGGGTGCTCTTGCCGTGATCGATGTGCGCGATGATGCAGAAGTTGCGGATTCGCTCGGGCTGCATCGCTTCTCTCGAGGTCCTCGGTTGGCGCTCGGGCCGGCCCGCCGCGGGCCGGGTCGCCGTCGCCCTCCCCTACCCGGACGCCGACTCCTCCCTGGCGGATGCCGCCTTCAGGGCCTCGGCGAAGTACTCGGCGGTGCGACGCAGGCCGTCCTCGGGCGAGACCTGCGGCTCCCAGCCCAGGACCTCGCGCGCGAGGGTGTTGTCGGCCCGCCGGACCTTCGGATCGTCGGGCGGGAGCGGCTTCTCGACGATGCGGCTCTGGCTTCCGGTGATGCGGATGATCGTCTCCGCCAGCTCGCGCATGGTGATCTCGGCCTGGCTCCCGATGTTCATGGGCCCGACGTAGTTCGAGTTGAGCAGCCGCCAGATGCCCTCGATGAGGTCGTCGACGTACTGGATCGAGCGCGTCTGGGAGCCGTCGCCGTAGACCGTCACGTCCTCGCCGCGCAGGGCCTGGGTGAAGAAGTTCGGGATCGCGCGACCGTCGGCGATCTGCATGCGCGGGCCGAAGGTGTTGAAGATGCGGACGATGCGGACGTCGACCCCGTGGTGTCGGTGGTAGGCCATGGTCATGGCCTCCGCGAAGCGCTTGGCCTCGTCGTAGACGCCGCGGATGCCGACGGGGTTGACCCGGCCCAGGTAGGTCTCGGGCTGGGGGTTGACCTCCGGGTCGCCGTAGCACTCCGAGGTGCTGGCGAGCAGGAAGCGCGCCTGCTTGGCCTTGGCCAGGCCGAGCGTCTTGTGGGTGCCGAGCGAGCCCACCTTCAGGATCTGGATCGGCAGACGCTCGAAGTCCGCCGGACTGGCCGGCGAAGCGAAGTGGAGGATCGCGTCGAGCGGACCGTCCACGTAGAGGTAGTTCGTGACGTCGTAGTGCTCGAAGGAGAAACGCGCCTCGCCGAGCAGCGGCTCGATGTTGGCCATGCTGCCGGTGAGCAGGTTGTCGAAGCAGATCACCTCGCAGCCCTCGGCCAGCAGCCGACGGCACAGATGCGATCCGATGAAGCCGGCGCCGCCGGTCACCAGCACGCGCCCGCCTCGGGCGATGGGGTCGCGATGGGTCGAGTCGGACATGGGTCTCCTTCTAGCCGCGGCCCGGAGCGAGGATCCAGGTGGGAAGCTTGCGCTTTGTCTCGAGCTTGCGCGCCGTGGCCTCGGCCTCGCCGCGGGTCGGGATCGGGCCGACCCGGACCTTGAAGCGGGCTCCGCTGCCCACCTCGTGGATCTCCGTCGGGAAGCCGGCCGCACGGAGCTCGCCGCGCAGCTTGCGGGCGCCCTCGATGTCGCCGAACGCGCCCACCTGGATGCGGAAGCCGTCCGTCGGGTTCCGATCCGCCGGGCTCGGAGCCGCGGCAACGGGCGGAGGCTCGGGCGGCGGGAGCTCGCGGACCGGCTCACGCACGGGCTCGGGCGGCGGCGCGGCCGCGCGCAGGGGCTCCTCCAGTACGGCCTGCTCTTCCGCGGGCGCCCCGAAAGCCGGGGCCTCCGCCGGGGCCGGCAGGGGCACGTCGACGGTGCGACCGGCGATGTGCTCGGCCACGAGCTTCGGCTCCTCGTAGGCCGCGCCGGCGACCAGGCCCAGGCCGAAGCCCAGCGCCACCAGCACCAGGCCTCCGAGAAGGGTCGCGAGCCAGCCCGGGCCGGCGCCGCTCTTCGCCTTGCGTGACTCTGCCATTACATCCGCTCCGGTGCGCTCATGCCGAGCAGCGCGAGCCCCTGGGCGAGGACGATCCGGACGCCGAGGGTGAGCCCCAGGCGCGCAGCCGTGAGCGCCGCATCGTCGGACAGGATGCGGTTGCTGCGATCCTGCACCCACGGGTTCCACAGCCCGGCCACGTCGCGCAGGTAGTAGGCCACGTGGTGGGGCTCGAGGCTCTCGGCGGCCCTTGCTACGACCTCGGGGAACTCGCCGAGCTTGCGGATCAGCGCGATCTCGCCGCTCGACTCGAGGAGACTCGGGTCGAGCTCTCCGGGGCCGGGCATGCGGACGCCGAGCTCGGCGGCCTTGCGTTCGATGCCGTGGGTGCGGGCGTGCGCGTACTGCAGGGCGAAGGCGGGATTCTTGGTCCAGTCCTCGGACTTGGCCAGATCCAGGTCGAAGTCGAGGTGCGCCTCGGGCTTGCGCTGGATCATGAAGAAGCGGAAGACGTCGGCGCCGACCTGGGAGATCAGCTCGTCGATCGTGATGTAGGTGGCCCGACGGGTCGACTGCTTGACCGTGTTGCCGCCGCTCGAGAGCGTCACGAACTGGTGCATCACGAACTCGACGCGATCGCCGTCGAAGCCGAGCAGCCCCATGGCCGCCTTCACGTAGGGCACCTGCTCGATGTGGTCGGCGCCCATCACGTCGATGATCGTCTCGAAGCCGCGGCGGAACTTCTCGCGGTGGTAGGCGATGTCGGGGAGGATGTAGGTCGGCTCGCCCGAGCTCTTCACCAGCACGCGATCGCGGGGCAGGCCGAGATCCTCCGACCGCAGCCAGGTGGCGCCGTCGGCCTCGAAGACGCTCCCGGTCTCGCGCAGGTCGGCGAGCACCTGCTCGATCTTGCCCTCGTCGTAGAGCGTCTTCTCGTTGGTGTAGACGTCGAAGTGGAGGTCGAGGGAGTCGAGGGTCGCGCGGATCTCGGCGAAGATGCGCTGCTCGGCCTCCTCGCGGAAGCCCTCTTCCGCCGGCTCCTCGATCCAGCCCTCGCCGTGCTCGTCGATCAGGGCGCGCGCGATGTCTGCGATGTACTCGCCCTGGTAGCCGTCCCGAGGAAAGGCCACCGGCAGCCCGTCGATCTCGTCGGGCCAGGGCAGATCGGCGTCGGCCAGGGCATCGGCGGGCGGCGGCGCGGCGCGGCCCAGGATCTCGAGGTAGCGCGCCTTGACCGACTGGCCGAGCACGCGCATCTGGCGGCCGCCGTTGTTGAAGTAGTACTCGCGGGTCACGTCGTGGCCCGTCGCCTGGAGCAGGCGCGCGATGCAGTCGCCGAGCACCGCCTGGCGGCCGTGCCCGGTGGAGAGCGGGCCCGTCGGGTTCGCGGACACGAACTCCACCTGCACCCGCTGGCCGACGCCGGCCTCGGAGTGGCCGTAGGCCGACCCCGCCGCCAGGATCTGCACCAGCACGTCCTGCCAACGCGCGCCCGAGAGCCACAGGTTCACGAAGCCCGGCCCGGCCACTTCGGCGCGATCGACGAGCCCGCCGGCGTCGCCCAGCTCCGCGATCAGCTGCTCGGCGATCTCGCGCGGCGGCCGCCGCAGCCGCTTGGCCAGCAGCATCGCGGCGTTGCAGGCGAAGTCGCCGTGATCGTCCTGACGAGGCACCTCGACGGCGAAGGCCGGAGGGGAATCCCCATCTCCTGCCGCTGCGAGCAGCCGCGAGACGGCCGCCTGGAGCTCATTCTCGAGCTTCTCGCGCATCTCCGAAACGTCGCTTTCGCTGGCAGGTGGGTCAAGGAAGGTTGGCGGTCGGCAGATCCGTCCGAGGCAGGCGGATCACGATCTCGCCCGGGCGGGCGAACCCCAGGTCTTCGCGGATGGCCGCCTCGAGGGCGAACTCGTCCTCGTTGATCGACTTGCTGCGCTTCTCCCGCGCCTCGATCTCGGCTTCGAGCTCGGCGATGCGTTCCCGGGCCGCACGCAGGTGCTCCCGGTGCTTCTGCCAGGACTCGACCCCGTTCTTCGGGTCGAGCCAAGCCACCAGCCCGGCGCAAAGCACCAGCGCGGGCGTGATCAACCAGCGCAGCAAGGCTCTCCTCCCCCCTGGAGGGCAGCGCGGAACATACCGGAACGGCTGCGGAACGCCTGTCGCGGGCCCCTCCTAGGGCCCCTTCCTAGCGACCGGCCGGGAGCAGGCGCCGGATCCGGGCCTCGTACTCGGGTGAGTCCCACTCCCGTGGCCCCACGTAGCGGGCCACCAGCACCCCCTCGGCGTCGATCAGGTAGGTCTCCGGGTACTTGAAGCTCTGGTAGTCGCGGGCCGCCTGCTTCTCGGGATCCAGCAGGATCGGGAAGGTCAGGCCCATGCGGTCGCGAAACGGGGCGACGGGGTCCGAGGGGTCGTCGACGGACACCGCCAGCATCTCGAAGGGCGCGCCTTCCAGCGCCTGATAGAGGCGCTCCATGGCCGGCATCTCGTCCTCGCAGGGCTTGCACCAGGTGGCCCAGAAGTTCACCAGCACAACCTGCCCGCGCAGCCCCTCGAGGCTCACCGGCTCGCCCGAGAGGTCCGGGAGCGAGAAGCCCGGGGCCGGCAGGCCGGCCTCGATGGGCGCGACCGGCAGCGGCTCGCGGGTGAAGAGCCAGACGGCCCCGGCCACCATCGCGAGGGCCAGGACGATCCCACCGGCCCGTGAGCTCAAGCGCGTCTACTCGTCGTCGTCCCCGCCGCCGGGAACGCCGTCGACGAGCTCGACGATGGACATGGGGGCGGCGTCGCCGATGCGATTGCGGGTCTTGAGCACGCGCGTGTAGCCGCCCGGGCGCTCCTTGTAGCGCTCGGCCAGGGTGCTGAAGAGCTTCGCCGTCACGCCGTCGTCGCGGATCACCGCCAGGGCCTGGCGTCGAGCGTGCAGGTCGCCCCGCTTGCCCAGGGTGATCATCTTGTCGGCGACCCGGCGCAGCTCCTTCGCCTTGGCGTCGGTGGTCTCGATGCGCTCCTCGGCGAGCAGCGAAGTCACCATGTTGCGCAGCAGCGCCTTCCGGTGGCTGGCGTTGCGTCCGAGCTTTCCGTGTCGATATCGATGGCGCATGTGCGCGGTCTCCAAGTCTGGGCGGAACCCGGCCCTGCCGGGTCCCTGGCGTTCCGGCCCGGCTAGCCCTCGCGCTCGCGCGAACGCTGCTCGAGCTCCTTCCGCGAGGGGAAGGACTCGAGGGTCATCCCGAGGTGGAGGTCCATGGACGACAGCACGTCCTTGATCTCGTTCAGGGACTTCCGGCCGAAGTTCTTGGTCTTGAGCATCTCGCCCTCGGTGCGCTGCACGAGCTCGCCGATGTAGCGGATGTTGGCGTTCTGGAGGCAGTTGGCCGAGCGCACCGAGAGCTCCAGCTCGTCGACGGAGCGGAACAGGTTCGGGTTCAGCGGCGCCGGCGCGTCCAGGCTCGGGAGGGCGGCCTCCTCGGGCTCCTCGAAGTTGATGAAGATGGCGAGCTGGTCCTTCAGGATCTTCGCGCCGTAGGCCACCGCGTCGGCGGGCAGGACGGAGCCGTCGGTCCAGACCTCGAGGTTGAGGCGGTCGAAGTCCGTCTCGCGGCCGACGCGGGCGGGCGTCACGGTGTAGTTGACGCGCAGCACGGGCGAGAACACCGAATCGATCGGCATGGTGCCGATCGGCTGGTCCTCGTTCTTGTTGCGCTCGGCGAGGACGTAGCCCTTGCCCATGCCCACCTCGCACTCCATCTCGAACTGGGCTTCGCCGGTGAGCGTCGCGATCTTCTGGTCGGGGTTCATGACCTCGACGGTCTGATCGTCGCTCTGCAGGGCCCCGGCCCGGATCTCGCCCTTCTCGTTGCTCGAGAGGCGGATCGTCTTGGGGCCTTCGGCGTGGAGGCGCAGGCGCGTCTCCTTCAGGTTCAGGATGATGTCGCTCACGTCCTCGAGCACGCCCGGGATGGTCGAGAACTCGTGGAGCACGCCCTCGATGCGGACGCTCGTGATCGCGGCACCCTGGAGGCTCGAGAGCAGCACGCGGCGAAGCGAGTTGCCGAGCGTCTGACCGAAGCCGCGCTCGAGCGGCTCGCAGGCGAAGCGCCCGTAGCGTTCGTTCGACTCGGCCTCCTCGAGCTCGAGGCGGCGCGGGCGGATGAGCTCCCGCCAGTTTCGTGCGACCAGTTCCTGCTGCATGGTGTCCCCCTGTGAAGCGGCCGGGCCGCTCCCATCGGAATCGCGAGTCGGGTCCGACTATCGCGAGTAGAATTCGACGATGAGCTGCTCCTCGATGGGCAGCGTGACGTCCTCTCGGGTCGGGAGGGCCTTCACCGTTCCGGCGAAGTTGTCCTTGTCCACCTCGAGCCACTCCGGCACCGAACGGCCCTCGAGCGTCTCGAGGGCTCCGGCGATGCGCGTGACCTCTCGCGACTTCTCGCGAACCGTGATCAGCATGCCGGGCTTGGTGAGGAAGGACGGGATCGTGGTCTTCCGGCCGTTGACCAGGAAGTGGCCGTGGCGCAGGAGCTGGCGCGCCTCGTTGCGCGAGGTCGCGAAGCCCAGGCGGAAGACGACGTTGTCCAGGCGCCGCTCGAGCAGCTGGAGCAGGTTGTCGCCCGTGCGCCCCTTCATGCGCGAAGCCTTGGTCGCCGTGTCGGCGAACTGCTTCTCGAGCATCCCGTAGATGCGCTTCACCTTCTGCTTCTCGCGCAGCTGCACGCCGAAGTCGGAGAAACGGGGACGCCCCTGGCCGTGCTGGCCGGGCGGGTAGTTACGGCGATCCACCGAGCACTTGTCGCTGAAGCAACGGTCGCCCTTCAGGAAGAGCTTCGTGCCTTCGCGACGGCAGAGCCGACAGACCGAGCCTCGATATCGAGCCATCCTCGAACCTCGCTACACGCGCCGCCGCTTGGGCGGGCGGCAGCCGTTGTGGGGAACCGGAGTCACGTCCCGGATCATCGTCACGCGGAGTCCGGCGGCCTGGAGGGCCCGCAGGGCGGACTCCCGCCCGGCGCCGGGGCCCTTCACGTAGACCGACAGCGTCCGCACGCCGTGGTCCATGGCCTTCCGCGCACACTCCTCGGCGGCGGTCTGGGCGGCGAAGGGCGTCGACTTGCGCGAGCCCTTGAAGCCCTGCTGACCCGCACTCGCCCAGGACAGCGCGTTGCCGCTCGGATCCGTGATCGTGATGACGGTGTTGTTGAAGGTCGACTGGATGTGGGCCACACCCGTCGGGACGTTCTTCTTGACCTTCTTCTTGGCGCCCTTCTTCATGGCTGCCTCTCTCTACTTACTTCTTGCCGGCCGGCTTCTTCTTGCCGGCGACGGTGCGCTTGGGGCCCTTGCGGGTCCGCGCGTTGGTATGGGTCCGCTGGCCCCGGACGGGGAGACCCCGCCGATGGCGGAGCCCGCGGTAGCAGCCGATGTCCATCAGCAGCTTGACGTTCTGGGAGACCGTCCGTCGCAGGTCGCCCTCGACGGAGTAGTCCCGCTCGATGATCTCGCGGAGGCGAATGACCTCGCCCTCGCCGAGCTGCTCGGTCTTGGTGAGCGGGTCGACGTCCGCCTTGCCGCAGATCTCGACGGCGAGGGTCCGGCCGATGCCGAAGATGTAGGTGAGCGAGATCCCGACCTGCTTGTTGCGGGGGAGATCGACGCCGGCGATTCGAGCCATGACTAGCCCTGCCTCTGCTTGTGCTTGGGGTTCTCACAGATCACGCGCACGACGCCTCGCCGCCGGATGATCCGACACTTCTCACACATCTTCTTGACGGAAGCCCGTACCTTCATGTGTCAGTCCTAACTGATCGCGCCTTCGACGCGCTTCGCCACTTCTTCGATATCGCCCAGACCGTCGACCTCGGCGAGCACGCCGTGCTCGCGGTAGTAGGCCACCAGGGGCTCGGTCTTGGCGCGGTACTCCTGCATCCGGGTGCGGATGGACTCCTCGTTGTCGTCGCTCCGCCCCTCGATCTCGGCCCGCTTGAGCAGCCGGCCGACCAGCTCGTCCTCGTCCACGGTGAGCGACACGCAGCACTCGAGCCGCACCGAGAGCTTCTCGAGCAGCGCGTCGAGGGCCTCGGCCTGGGCCACGGTGCGCGGGAATCCGTCGAGGATGAAGCCGCTCCCGGCGTCGTCCTGCCGCAGCCGCTCCTCGGCCACGCCGATCACGACCTCGTCGGGCACGAGCTTCCCGGCGTCCATGTACGACTTCGCCTCGACGCCGACCGGCGTGCCCGCGGACACGGCGGCCCGCAGCATGTCACCGGTCGAGATCTGCGGAATTCCGAGCCGCTCCACCAGGATCTTCGCCTGGGTGCCCTTGCCGGCACCCGGAGGCCCGAGGAGCAGAAGTCGACGCGCGGCCATCAGCCGATCCTCCCGCGCGCCCTGGCGCCCTGGACGAAGCCCTCGTACTGGCGCGACACCAGGTGGGACTCGATCTGGCTCATCAGATCCATGCTCACACCGACCACGATCAGCAGCGCCGTCCCTCCGAAGTAGAAGGGCACGCCGAAGCGGGTCGAGAGCAGGACGGGAACCACGCAGATGAAGGAGACGTAGATCGCTCCCACCAGGGTGATCCGGCTCAGGATGTGGTCGATGAACTCGGACGTGCGCCGGCCCGGCCGGATGCCGGGGATCGAGCCGCCCGAGCGCTTGATGTTGTCCGCCACGTCGTCGGGGTTGATCACGATCGCCGTGTAGAAGAAGCAGAAGAAGATGATCAGGCCGACGTAGATCGCGTTGTAGAGCAGGCCCCCTGGGAAGAGGTAGTCCTGGAAGAAGCGGTCCACGGCGCCGCCGCCGTCCGAGCCGAACTGGGCGATGGTGCTCGGGAAGATCAGCAAGGACGAGGCGAAGATCGGCGGGATCACGTTGGCCGTGTTGACCCGCAGGGGGAAGTAGCTGGTGCCCGCCTGGGCCACCTTCTTGCCGACCACCCGGCGCGCGTGCTGGATCGGGATCCGCCGCTGGCCGCGCTCGACGAAGACGACGAAGCCGGTCAGGACGATCACGAAGGCGAAGAGGAAGATCACCTGGAGCAGGGAGAACTGCTCGGTGCGCACGAGCTCCCAGAGCTGGGCCAGGGCGCTCGGCATGGTGATGATGATGCCGGAGAAGATCACCAGCGAGATGCCGTTGCCGATGCCCCGCTCGGTGATCTGCTCGCCGAGCCACATGATGAAGGTGGTTCCCGCGGTCAGCGTCAGCGTCGTCATCAGGATGAAGGGAAGGCCGGGCTCGAGCACGGCGCCCGCGCCGAACTGCCCGCTCTCGAGCGCAAAGGCCAGGAGCACGCCCTGGAAGAGAGCCAGCACGATCGTCCCGTAGCGGGTGTACTGGGTGATCTTCTTCTGGCCCTCGGCCCCTTCCTTCTTCATGGCCTCGAGCTGGGGGATCACGACGGTCAGCAGCTGCATGATGATCGACGCGCTGATGTAGGGCATGATGCCCAGCGCGAAGACGGAGAGCTGCTCGAGCGCGCCTCCCGAGAACACGTTGAAGAGCGAGAACGCCGTCCCCGCGAGCTGCTCGAAGGTCTGCCGGATCACGTCGGGGTTGATCCCCGGCACGGCGATCTTCGCTCCCACGCGGTAGACGGCCAGCATCCCCAGCGTGAACAGGATCCGACGCTGCAGCTCGGGGATGCGCCCGATGTTCTGGACGCCTCCGATCAAGCCAGGATCTCCACGGTGCCGCCGGCGGCCTGGATCTTCTCGATCGCTGCGGCGCTGGCCTTGTGAACCTTGATGGTGAGGCCCTTGGGGGCATCGCCGTCCCCGAGGAGCTTGACGCAGCCGGCACGCCCGCGGATCAGCCCGGCGGCCAGGAGCGCCTCGGGATCCACGGTGCTGCCCTCCGCGAAGTTGGCGAGCTCGCGCACGTTCAGCGACTCCACCGCCTTGCGGTGGATGTTCTTGAAGCCCCGCTTCGGGGTCCGGCGAGCGAGCGGCATCTGGCCGCCCTCGAACCAGAGCGGCGTCTCGCGCCCGGCCGAGCGGTGTCCCTGGCCCTTCTCGCCCCGTCCGGAGGTCTTGTTCCAGCCCGAGCCCGGCCCGCGCCCCACCCTCTTGGGGCGGTGACGGGCACCGGGGCGCGGCGATAGTCGATCCAGCATGTCTACTCCTCCACCCGGATCAGGTGGATCACCTTGCGGATCATCCCGCGGGTCGCGGGGGTGTCCTCGATCTCGACGGTGTGGTTCATCCGCCGGATGCCCAGGCCACGCAGCGTCGCGCGCTGGCGACGGTCGTAGCCGATCTCGCTCTTGGTCTGGGTGACCTTGATCTTGGCTTCGCTCATGTTCAGGCCTGGGCCAGCTCGGCGGCGCGCTCCTCGGGATCGCGGAGCTCCTTCAGGCCGGCCATCGTGGCGTTCACCACGTTGTGGGGATTGTTGGTGCCGAGGGTCTTCGTGAGGACGTCCCGGACGCCCGCGGACTCCATCACGGCACGCACGCCGCCGCCCGCGATCACGCCGGTACCGGAGCTCGCCGGGCGCAGCAGCACGCGACCCGAGCCGAACTCGCCGATGATCTCGTGGGGCAGCGTCCCGCCCTGGAGCGGGATCCGCATCAGGCTCTTGCGGGCCTTCTCGACGCCCTTGCGGATCGCCTCGGGCACCTCGCCGGCCTTCCCGAGGCCGACGCCGACGATTCCGTTGCCGTCCCCCACCACCACGAGGGCGCTGAAGCTGAAGCGGCGTCCGCCCTTCACCACCTTCGCCACGCGGTTGATGTGAATCACGCGGTCGTTCAGTTCGTAGTCGTTCGCGTTCAGACGTTCGCGCATGCGTTGCCTCGTCTCAGAACTTCAGGCCGGCTTCGCGCGCGGCCTCGGCCAGCGCCTTGACGCGGCCGTGGTAGAGGAATCCGTTGCGATTGAAGACGACCTCTTCGATCTGCTTCTCGCGTGCGATCTCCGCGACGCGGGTGCCCACCTTCTTCGCCGCGTCGACGTTGCCCGTGTTCGAGAGCCCCTCGGCCACGCCCTTGTTGCGGGTCGAGACCATCGCGAGGGTGCGACCCGACTGGGGATCGTCGAGCTGGGCGTAGATGTGCTTCGCGCTCCGGAAGACCGTGAGGCGGGGCCGGCGAGAGAGCGCCAGGCGCCGGGCCACGCGGCTCTTGCGGGCCATCTGCTTGCTGAGCTTCGTGTTGTGGATCTTGGGCTTCATTCCCGACCTCAGGCGGCCCCGGCCTTGCCGACCTTGCGCCGCACCTGCTCACCGACGTAGCGAACGCCCTTGCCCTTGTAGGGCTCCGGCGGCCGCAGCTTGCGGATCTCGGAGGCGAACTGTCCGACGCTCTGCTTGCTCGCGCCCTCGACCTTGATCACGTTCTCCGCCACCGAGACCGAGAGGCCCTCGGGGACGGACATCTCGACCGGATGGGAGAATCCGAGCGAGAGCTTCAGGTTCTTGCCGCCGGCCTCGGCGCGGTAGCCGACGCCCTGGATCTCGAGCTCCTTGGTGAAGCCCGTCGTCACGCCCGTGACCATGTTGGCCAGCAGGGCGCGCGCGAGACCGTGGAGCGCGCGGCTCTCCTTCTTCTCGTCGGGGCGGGTGAGCGTCGCCTTCCCGTCGCCGACCTCGAGGCCGATGGACTCCGGCAGGCGCTCGGACAGGGTGCCCTTCGGCCCCTTGACCTCCACCTGACCTTCCTTCGACGTGATGGTCACGCCATCGGGAAGGTCGACCGGACGGTTTCCGATTCGCGACATGGCTACCAGACCTCGCAGACCACTTCGCCACCCACCGAGCGGGAGCGGGCCTCGTCGTCGGAGATGACGCCGAGGTTCGTGGACAGGACGGCGGTCCCGAGGCCGTTGCGGACCTTCGGGACTTCCTTGGCACCGACGTATACGCGCCGGCTCGGCTTGCTCACGCGGCGCAGGCCGTCGATCAGGAACTGGCCCTCGTCGCCGTAGCGCAGCACCAGGCGCATGCCGGGGTGCCCGTCGATCTCCTCCTCGCGGACGTCCTCGAGGTAGCCCTTCTCCTTCAGCACGTTCGCGACGGCGAGCTTCTGCTTGGAGGCGGGGCAGGACGTGTCCGGATGGCCGGCCTGACCGGCATTGCGGATGCGGGCGAGCATGTCTCCGATGGGATCGGTCAGCATGGTGTTCCTCTAGCGCCGGAAGGGGACGCCGAGATGGGCGAGCAGCGCCTTGGCCTCGGCGTCGGTCTTGGCGCTGGTGCAGATCGTGACGTTCATTCCGGTGATCTTCTCGACCTTGTCGTAGTCGACCTCGGGAAAGATGATCTGCTCACGGATCCCGAGGGTGTAGTTGCCGCGGCCGTCGAAGGCCTTGGTGGAGGTGCCGCGGAAGTCACGGACGCGGGGCAGCGCGACGGTGGTGAGCCGGTCGAAGAACTCCCACATCCGCGGGCCGCGAAGGGTGACCATGCAGCCGATGGGCTGCCCCTGTCGCAGCTTGAAGTTCGCGACGGACTTCCGGGCGCGGCGCTGGATCGCCTTCTGGCCGGTGATGGCCGCCAGCTCCTCGGTCGCGCGCTCCAGCAGCTTCGGGTTCTGGGCGGCCTCGCCCAGGCCGATGTTCACCACGATCTTCTCGAGCTTCGGGATCTGGTGCACGTTGGCGTAGGAGAACTCCTCGCGGAGCTTCGGCATCACGTCGGAGCGGTAGCGCTCGAGCATTCGGGGGGTCATCACAGCACCTCCGGTGCGAGCGAGATGATCCGCATGAAGCGATGAGCCCGAAGCTCGCGAGCCACCGGCCCGAAGATGCGCGTGCCCACCGGCTCGCGCTGGGGATCGATGAGCACGGCCGCGTTGTCGTCGAAGCGGATGTACGATCCGTCGGGGCGCGCGATGCCCTTCTTGGTCCGCACGACGACGGCCCGGCGCACCTCGCCCTTCTTGACGCGTGCGTTGGGCATGGCCTCCTTCACGGAGACCACGATCACGTCGCCGACCGAGGCGTACTTCCTCCGGGTGCCACCGAGCACGCGGATGCACGCGACCTTGCGCGCGCCCGAGTTGTCGGCGACCTGGAGGGTCGATTCCGTCTGGATCATCTCTCTGCCCCTAGACCGTGGTGGCCTTGGCGAGGGTGGACTCGACGCGCCAGCGCTTCCGCTTGGAGAGCGGCCGATGCTCGATGATGCGCACCCGGTCGCCGATCCCGCACTCGTTGCCCTCGTCGTGTGCGAGGAAGCGCGTGTAGCGCCGGACGTACTTGTGGTAGCGGCTGTCCTTCACGAAGCGCTCCACGCGAACGACGACGGTCTTGTCCATCTTGTCGCTCACCACGAGCCCCTCGAGGGTTCGCTTGACTCCGCGTTCACTCACTGATCCGCCCCCAGCTTCGCGCGCAGGATGGTCTCCACCCGCGCAATGTCCTTTCGCAGCTTCCCGATCATCGCCGTGTTCTCGAGCTGGCCCGTGGCGTGCTTCACGCGCACGTTGAACAGCTCGGAACGGAGCTCGGCGGACTTGGTCGAGAGCTCCTCGGAGCTCAGATCCCGGATCTCTTCGGGCGTCATCACAGCTCCTCCCGCTCGAGGAAGCGGGTCGGGATGGGCAGCTTGTGCTGCGCCAGCCGGAAGGCTTCACGCGCGATCTCGGGCGTGACGCCCTCCATCTCGTAGAGGACCCGACCCGGGCGCACGACGGCCACCCACTCCTCGGGGTTTCCCTTGCCCTTGCCCATGCGGGTCTCGGCAGGCTTCTTGGTGATGGGCTTGTCGGGGAAGACGCGGATCCAGATCTTGCCGCCGCGCTTGATGTAGCGGGTCATGGCGATACGGGCGGCCTCGATCTGGCGCGCCGTGAGGCGGCCCCGATCGGTGGCCTGCAGGCCGTACTCGCCGAACGAGACGGTGTTGCCCCGCTGGGCCTTCCCCTTCATCCGGCCCTTGAAAACCTTCCGGTGCTTGACCTTCTTCGGTTGCAGCATGACCTACCTCGCCACGTCTTCCTGGACGCGCTGGGACAGGGCGCCGCGACGCAGGTCCTTGCCCTCGACGTCGCCCTTGAAGATCCAGCACTTCACGCCGATCACGCCGTAGGTCGTCTTGGCCTCGGCCGTGCCGTACTCGATGTCCGCGCGCAGGGTGTGCAGGGGCACGCGCCCCTCGGCGTAGCGCTCCCGGCGACCCATCTCGGCGCCGCCGAGGCGGCCGCCGCACTCGAGGCGGATGCCCTTGGCGCCGAACTTCATGGTGGAGAGCAGCGCCTTCTTCATGGCGCGGCGGAAGGCCACGCGGCGCTCGAGCTGCAGCGCGATGTTCTCGGCCACGAGCTGGGCGTCGAGCTCCGCCTTCCGGATCTCCTTGATGTTGATGAAGATCTCGTGGGAGGTGAAGCGGGCCAGCTCCTGGCGGAGCACCTCCACCTCGGCGCCGCGCTTCCCGATCAGGATGCCCGGCCGGGCCGTGTGGATGTTGATCACGCACTTCTCGCCGGTGCGGTCGATGACCACCTTCGAGATGCCCGCGTGGTAGAGCTTCTTCTTGATGAACTTCCGGATCTCGTGATCCTCGATCACCTGGTCGCCGTAGCGACGCTCCTCGTACCAGTTGGACTTCCAACCGTAGAGGGTGCCGAGGCGGAATCCGTAGGGATGGACTTTCTGGCCCATCTAGCGCTCCTCCAGGACGACGGTGACGTGGCTGGTGCGGTGCTGGACCCAGAACGCGCGCCCCTGGGCACGCGGACGGATGCGCCACATGCTGGCCCCCTCGTCCACGAAGACCCGGCTGACGTAGAGGTTGTCCACGTCGATCCCGGCCTTGATCGTGTCGTTCTTGTTCTCCGCGTTGGCGACCGCCGAACGGACCAGCTTGGCCATCGGGCGGGCGAAACGCTTCGGCGAGAGGTCGAGGCTCGTGAGGGCCTCCTCCACCTGCCGACCGCGGATCGTGTCCGCCACCAGCCGCGCCTTGCGGGCGCTGACGCGGTAGTTCTTGAGCTTGGCACTGACCTCCATATCAGCGCTTGACCTTCTTGTCCGACGCGTGGCCGGTGAACTTGCGGGTGGGAGCGAACTCGCCGAGGCGGTGACCCACCATGTTCTCGCTGACGTAGACGGGCATGAAGAGCTTCCCGTTGTGCACGTGGAAGGTCATGCCGAGCATGTCCGGGGTGATCATCGAGCGGCGCGACCAGGTCTTGATGACCTGCTTCGAGCCGGAGGCCGCGGCCGCGTCCACCTTCTTCTGCAGGTGGTGGTCGACGAAGGGGCCCTTCTTGAGAGAGCGCGCCATGGCTACTTCTTCCCTCGCCGCTTCACGATGTAGCGGTCGGATCGGTGGTTGGAGCGGGTCTTGTGGCCCTTCGTGGGCTTGCCCCACGGAGTACAGGGATGGCGGCCGCCCGAGGAGCGGCCCTCGCCGCCACCCATCGGGTGGTCGACCGGGTTCATGGCGACGCCGCGCACGTTCGGGCGCTTGCCCTTCCAGCGGGAGCGTCCGGCCTTGCCGATGCGCTGGTTCTCGTGCTCGAGGTTGCCCACCTGCCCGATCGTGGCGGTGCAGCGCACGTGGATCATGCGGTTCTCGCCGCTCGGCATGCGGAGCGTGGCGTAGTTGCCCTCGCGCGCCATCAGCTGGGCGCCACCGCCGGCGGCCCGGACGAGCTGGGCGCCCTTGCCCGGCTTCATCTCGATGGCGTGGACCACCGTGCCGAGGGGGATCGCGGCCAGGGGCATGGCGTTGCCCGGGCGGAAGTCGGCGCCCTCGCCGGACTGGAGCTGATCGCCGACCCGCACGCCGGCGGGCGCCAGGATGTAGCGCTTCTCGCCGTCGGCATAGTTCAGCAGCGCGATGTTGGCCGAGCGGTTCGGGTCGTACTCGACGGCCGCCACCTTCGCGGGGATCCCGACCTTCTCGCGGCGGAAGTCGATCTTCCGGTAGCGGCGCTTGTGCCCACCGCCGCGATGCCAGGAGGTCACGCGGCCGTGGACGTTGCGCCCGCCGGACTTGTTGACGCGGCCGCCCACCAGCGAGCGCTCGGGCTTGCCGCGGGTGATCTCCGCGAAGTCCGAGACGCTCATCTTGCGGCGGCCGGGCGATGTGGGCCTGTAGACGCGTACGGGCACGATCAGACTCCCTCGTAGAACTCGATCGACTGGCCCTCGGCCAGGGTGACGATCGCCTTCTTCCACTCCGGCTTGCGGCCCATGTGGCGGCCGACGCGCCGGGTCTTGCGATGCATGCGCATGGTGCGCACGTCCTCGACGTCGACCTCGAAGAGCGCCTCGACGGCACTCTTGATCTGCTGCTTGTTCGCCCGGGGATCGACGGCGAGCGTGACCACGTTGTCCATCTCGCGGGCGATCGTGCTCTTCTCCGTCACCACGGGGCGCTTGATGATCTCGTAGACGTTCATGCCGAAGCCTCCGGGCCACCGTCTCCCAGACGCGCCTCGACGGCGGAGACCGCCTCCTTCGTGAGCAGCAGCTTCTGGTGTCGCAGGACGTCGTAGACGTTGAGGCCGGCGACCGGCAGCACGTCCACGCCGGGGATGTTCCGCGCGGAGAGCACGAGCTTCGCTTCGGCCTCGGGGATCACGATCAGGGTCGAGCTGCCTCCGAGCCCGACCCCCGAGAGCCACTCGACCACGGCCTTCGTCTTGAAGCCGTCGAGGGCCGGCGCCTCGGCCACCACCAGGTCCTGCTCGCGGAGACGCAGGCTGACGGCCGCGCGCAGCGCCGCCCGGCGCGTCTTCTTGTTGAGCCGGTGCTCGTAGTCGCGCGGGACGGGCCCGAACACGACGCCGCCGCCCTGGTACTGGGGCGCCCGGGTCGTGCCCTGACGCGCGCGGCCGGTGCCCTTCTGGCGGTAGGGCTTGGAGCCGCCGCCGGAGACCGCCGCGCGGTTCTTGGTCGAGTGGGTGCCGGCCCGCCGGCGCGTGAGCTGGCGGCGAACCTCGGCGTGGAAGAGGTGGGGCTTCACCGCGGCCTCGAAGACCGTCGGGTCGAGCTCCACCGAGCCCGCCTTTCCTCCGCCCGAATCGATGACGTCTACGGAACCCATGAGTGCCTCTAGAGCTTGATCTCCACGTCCACTCCGGCGGCGAGCTCGAGCTTCATGAGCGCGTCCACCGTCTGGGGCGTGGGGTCGAGGATGTCGATGAGCCGCTTGTGCGTGCGCATCTCGAACTGCTCGCGCGACTTCTTGTCGATGTGGGGGCCGCGCAGCACCGTGTACTTGTTGATGCTCGTGGGCAGCGGGATCGGTCCCGCGACCCGAGCGCCGGTCCGCATGGCGGTGTCCACGATCTCCCCGGCGCTCTGGTCGAGCAGCTTGAAGTCGTAGGCCTTCATGCGGATGCGGATCTTCTGGGTGGCAACCTCGGCCATTTCCCTCTCCTGAAACGAAAGCTGAGCGGCGGAGCCCCTGTCGGCCCCCCTGCCGGCTCGTTACTCGATGATCTCGGTGACGACGCCGGAGCCCACGGTGCGTCCGCCCTCGCGGATCGCGAAGCGCTGCTCCTTGTCCATCGCGATCGGCGTGATCAGCTCCAC
>JASJCN010000071.1 GCA_030065975.1 Myxococcota bacterium | reverse complement strand
GGCGGCTCGGCCGCGCCGGCTCCGGCCGGGCCCTCGGGCTTCACGCCGCCCGCGCCGGGCCCGGCAATTCCCGCCGCCCATCTGGGCACGTTCCGCGGCTTCGACCCGGCCGCCGGCGGCGAACTCGAGCTGCGGGTACGCGAAGACGGCAGTGCCGAGCTTCGCTCCGGCGCCCTTCGCTGGGACGGGCGCTACACCGACGCGGCGCTCGTCCTGGGCGGGGTCCGCTACGAGCTGCGCAGCCTCGACGGTGGGATCGCGCTGCGCCCCGCGGACGGGCGCGCACCCGAGGTGCGCTTCGACCGCGTCCTCACGCGTTAGTCGGGCGCTCGAGCCTGCGCCGGGCCCACGCTCGACACCGTGCTCGGCCCGTGCGCGAGGCGTACGCAGAAGGGTGCAGCCGCACCCCGGCTTTCCCCCGATTGAGCCCGGGCCGCGAGGCTCCGATGGGACGAAAATGGGACCGGAGGAGCTGCGCCGCAAGATCCAACGCCTCGAGAGCATCGCGTCGCCGAGCGCGTCCCTCGACCGGATCCTCTCGCTGGCGGCCGACTGCGAATCCGACATCGCCGATCTCGAGGCCGCCATCGCCCTCGATCCCGCGGTGGCGTCCCGGGTGTTGCGGCTCTCCAACAGCGCGTACTTCGGCGTGGCCGGCGGCGTCGAGACCATCAGCCGCGCGGTCCTGGTGATCGGCTACAAGAACGTGCTCACCCTCGCGACCTGCGCGGCCATGGCCCCGGTCTTCCAGGGCGACGACGACAACCTCGACCGCCGCGCCCTGTGGCGGCACTCCTGCGCGGTCGGCGAGGCGGCGCGCATCGTGGCCGACGCGGCGCGACTCGACGGCTCGTCCGCCTACGTCGCGGGTCTGCTGCACGATCTCGGCATGGCGGTGCTCTCCGAGGTCGAAGGCCCGCTGTACGGGGAAGTGCTCGCTCGCGTGGACGCGGGCGGCGACCTCGTCGAGATCGAGCGCGAGACGCTCGGCGTCGACCACGGCTGGGCGGCCTCGGTGCTCTTCGAGAGCTGGAGCGTCCCCGATCGCCTGCTCTCGGCCGCCGGACGGCACCACGCCCCCGAGAACGAGCCGTCGGGCTTCGCGGCGATCGTGGCGATCGCCGATCAGCTGGCGCGCGACTCCGGCTTCGAGGGGCCGGGAGAGTGCAAGCCCGAGGATCCGATCCCCACGTCGTGGCTCCACGCGCTCGGCCTCGAGCGAGAGCAGGTCGCCACGCTGGAGGAGAGGCTTCTGGCGCGGCGCGGCGTCATCGAGCTCGGCGTCGGCGGAGGCGAGGCATGAGCGATCCGTCGCGCACTCGCCCCGTGCCCGCCGACCCGGCCTCCCGCCTGATCGCGCAGCTGAACGAGCAGCTCGACGGGCCCGAGCCCGACGTCGCGTCGGCCCTTTGCACCCTCGGTCGGCTCGAGCCCATCGTGGGGCTGCTGCGCGACTCGACCCTCCATGGCTTCGGCGAGTTCGAACGACGGGTGGGCGAGCTCTCGCTGCTGCGGAAGGTCGGCGAGCTCTTCGCGAGCCGCTTCGAGGTGCGAAGCCTCGGCGAGGGGCTCCTGGAGGTGGTCGAGGCCGCCGTTCCGTTCCGATACGCCTCCCTGATCCTCGAAGGCAGGGACCGGGAGCCCGAGCTCATGGCCTCGCGCGGCGAGCCGCTGGTCGCCGAGGCCTGCCACCGGCTGTCCGAGGCCATCGGCTCCTGTTTCGAGGCCTCCGAGGTGACCCGCTTCGAGCTGGCCGACGGCACCCAGGGACACGTCACGCCGCTCGTCTCCCAGCATCAGCTCCTCGGCGTCCTCGCCGTGGTGAAGGAGGGCCCCGCCCGGCCCGATGCGACCAGCGAGAACGCGGAAGATCTCGCCCGCACCCTCGGCGTACTCTCCGACTTCGTGGCCGTGGCGATCCGCCATGCCCACCTGGTACGGGAGCAGGCGCGTCACACGCGCAACCTCGAGTCGCTGGTCGAGGAGCGTACGCGCGAGGTCAACGAGGCGCGCGCTGCGCTCAGCCGTCAGGAGCGCGTCGCCGCGATGGGGAAGCTCGCCGCGAGCATCGCCCACGAGGTGAACAACCCGCTGAGCTTCCTGCTCTCGAACCTGGTGCGCGCCCAGGAGTACACACGCGAGCTGTCGCGCACGCTCCCCGGCCTGCTCTCCGTCGTCGAGAGCGCCTCTCATCTGCCCGGCTCGGACGATCCGCGCATCGAGCGCACCCGGGAGCTGGCTCTCTCCGCCTCGGCCGAGAGCCGCATGAGCCTGCTCGCAGAGGAGTTCGGCAGCCTGCTCGGTGAGGCCTGGGACGGCGCGGACCGCATCCGTCACGTAGGCGACGAGCTCCGGCGCTTCGCCCAGGGCGTCGCGGGCACCCCGGAGCGCGCGGACGTGCCGCGCATGATCGAGACCGCCCTCCACATCGTGCGCGCCGAGGCGAAGCAGGACATCGGATTCGAGACGCGCTTCGCGGTGGTTCCCGAGATCCACTGCCAGCGCTACCAGATCACCCAGGTGCTTCTGAACCTGCTGCAGAACGCGGTGGAGGCCGTCGGGCCGGGCGGCGCGGTGCGCATCGCCTGTCGGGAGGACGCGGGGTTCGTCGAGGTCGAGATCAGCGACGACGGCCCCGGCATCGAGGCCGAGGACATGGCCCGCATCTTCGAGCCCTTCTACTCGACGAAGCGGGAAGGCAGCGGCCTCGGGCTCTCGATCGGCCGCGACATCGCCGTCGCCCATCGCGGCAGCCTCGAAGCGAGCTCCGGGCCCGAGGGCAGCACCTTCAAGCTGCGCCTGCCGGTTCGTTCGGGCTAGGGGCGCGGGTCTGAAGCGCCGGCCGGGTCCGGCGTCCCGGCACCCGGCTTGGCCGCGAGAATCTCGCCGTACCAGGGCTCTGGATGTCGGACTTCCGAGATCGTGAGTCCGGCTCGTTCGATCATTTCTTCGAGGATCCACGAGAAGGTGGAGAACTCCTCCCGAAGATGGGTCTCGAAGTCATCGCGAGTGAATCCCTCTCCGGGTGGCTTCGCTGAGCGTTCGACCCAGGCCGGGAGCATCTCCATCGACTCGGCCGGAGGGAAGGACCAGATGGCATCCTGGAGGAAGAAGCGACCGCCCACCGCGAGCATGGATGCCACGTTGTTGAGGGCCACCTGCTTCCAGGTGTCCGGAAGCTGGTGAAGCGCCGAACGGGTCGTGACGACGTCCGCTGGCGGACCCTCGTGCCGGTAGCTGAGGAACCCCGCCTTGTGGATCTCGAGTGCTACGCCGGCCTCACTCGCGCGACGGCGCACGAAGTGGAGCATGTTGGTGGAGACATCGACGGCGTGGGCATTGGCGCCTCGGAGTGCAGCGCGAATCGGAAGTGAGCCGGTTCCGGTGCCGAGGTCGACGAAGGTCGTCCCCTCTGCGACGCCCAGCGCATCCAGGAGCGCATCGTCTCGGGCGCGACTCGTCCCCTGGTTGTGATCGTACGCCTCGACCGCACGTTCCGTGCCGAGCTCGACGCCGACGGGTTCGAACTCGGCGAACATCCACGGAGGCGTCCTAGGCATCCGCTGGGTCCGAGTCGGCCTGGCCGTGCTCGCCCGGCTCCCAACCCGAGGCCGCGAGGCCTTCGCGGGCGAAGGAGAGCGGCGAGTCCTCGAGCTCGGTGGCCAGCGTGTCGTTCCAGCGGTTCAGGAACCCGAACGCCGCGATCACGGCGACGATCTCGAGGATCTCGTCCTCGCCGAAGTGCTTGCGCAGCGCCTCGAAGTGGGCGTCGCTGACCGCCGGGGGGGCCGTGGCCGCATCCGCCGCGAGGGCGAGAGCCGCGCGCTCCCTCTCGTCGAAGAGCGGGCTGGTCTCGAACTCGAAGGCCGCGGCGATCTTCTCGTCCGAGGAGCCGGCCCGGTGGGCCGAGTGCGCGGTATGCGCCTGGCAGTAGCGACAGCCGCTGGCCACGCTCGCGACGTAGGCGACCAGCTGCTTCAGCTCGGGTGCCACGGCGCCCGGCCCGAGGACGGGCGCGATCAGGGCGCCGAAGCCGCGCAGCAGCTCCGGCTTGCGGGCCATGATGCGCATGCTGTTGGGCAGGAAGCCCATGTTGGCCTCGACCAGGGCGAAGAGGGGCTCGAACTCGGCGAGCTCCTCGCGAGGGAGCGGGGTGAGACGGTTCATCGGGGCTCTCCTGACTCGGGGGCGGGGCCGACGGCCTCGTAGGGCTCGCCGTAGAAGGTCATCTCGCGGTCGGCTCCGCGGCGCAACCACAGTCGCTTGCGCCTGTAGTCGATGCGGATGGTGAACTGTCGCAAGAGGTCGTAGCCGAGGATGGAGTCGGTGCTGCCGGCCTGGTTGTAGAATCCGCGCGGCGCCACCTCGACCGGGGTCGCCCCGAAGGCGAATCCGGCCCAGCGCAGATGGTCGGTCTCGAGGAAGCGCACCTCGGTGGTGCCGAGGACGCCCCCGATCTCCCCCAGGACGGGCAGGGAGTCGACGTCGATGCCGAGACGGCGCGCGCTTCGGCCGGAGAGGAGCACGGTGCCCGGCGCCCCGGTGTCGAGGAGCACCCGCTCGCTCCGATCGCCCATCTCGATCTCGGTGAAGATCCGCGTCCCGGAGCGCTTGAAGGGGAGGACCCGTTCGTTGCTCGCGTCCGTGTGCTCGGGGAGGCGGTAGCGCTTCCGGTCGAGGAAGCGCACGCGACGCCCCGGGTAGTCGATCTCGAGCACGTAGTCGTCGAGGAAGCTTCCGCCCAGCAGGCCGTACTCGAATCCCGTCTTGGAGGCGGTGTCGCTCGACTGGGTGTCGATCCAGAACTGCAGATCGCGTCCGAGCCGTGTGGCGCGTCGGTAGGGTGTGGACTTGGTGCGGCGGATGGAGATGCCGAGGGAGCGCGCCATGCCCGGCGTCAGGACGCAATCGGAGGCCCCGGTATCCAGCATCAGCACCATGGGCTTGCTGCCTTCGGGAGCCAGGTTCACGAACACGCGGGTCGGCGGCGCGTCCTCGAAGGGCAGGTCGGCGAGCACGGCCTCCGGCGGCGGCTCGGGAATGCCCGGAGCGGCGACGCTCGCGTCCTCCGCGATCGCGGCGGGCGCGGGTCCGGCCGAAGCCGCGAGACCGAGCGCCACGACCCCGGCGCGCGCGGCCCGGCGGAGGAAGCCATGGAAGCAGGGCGGGGCAGGCACCGTGCTAGGATCGGCCCAACGCGCAGCGCGGGAGGCGAGCCATGACCATTCCCATCACGGGACTGTACCTGGCGATCTTCGCCATCTTCTCCTCGATTCTCGCGTTCTTTCCGGGCCGGATTCGCGGGGGTTCGGGCATCTCGATCGGGGACGGCGGGCGGCCCGACCTGCTCCTCGCGATGCGCCGCCACGGCAACTTCGTCGAGTATGTCCCGCTGATCCTGATCATGCTCGCCGCCCTCGAGCTCAACGGGGCCTCGGCGACCCTGCTCCACGGCCTCGGCCTGTCGCTGCTGGTGGCCCGCATCCTCCACGCCGTGGGCCTCAAGGCCGACACCATCCAGTCGATTCCCCGGGGCATCGGCGCCGCCGGCACCCTCCTCGTGACCCTCGTCGCCGCCGGCGTGCTCGCCTACCAGTTCCTCGGCGCCTAACGCCTAGAGCCTGGCGCCTGGTGGCCTAGGGACAAGGACGTTCGTACCACACGACGTCCCAGTAGCGCTCGTGCTTGTAGCCGATCGAGCGGAAGGTGCCGACGACCGAGAAGCCGAGCGACTCGTGCAGGGCGATCGACCCGGGGTTGGGGAGGGCGATTCCCGCAGCGGCCCGATGGACCTCGGGCTCCCGATCCAGCTCGTCGAGAAGGGCCGCGTAGAGCCGGCGCCCGACGCCGCGCTCCCGGACCTCGGGAGCGACGTAGATGCTCGTCTCGACCGAGCGGCGGTAGGCGGGCTTGCCCCGAAACACGCCCGACGAGGCATAGCCCTGCACGGCCCCGGCGTCCTCGAGGACCAGCAGGCGGTGGGGGCCCGAGGTGCCGAAGCCGTCGAGCCAGGCCCTTCGCTCCTCGATCGCGAACGGCTCGGTGTCGAAGGTGACGTGGGAGTGCGTCACGTAGTGGTTGTAGATGCGGACCAGCGCGGCGAGATCGGCCGACTCGGCCGGACGAATCCGGTCGCTCATGCTACGCCTCTTCGATCATCGAGGGAGGACGGGATCGTGGACGACCCGGGGTTCTGGTGGGAGTTCCTGGGCAAGATCGGCGCTCCGATCTTCGCAGCCACGCTCGTCGCGTGCCTCCTCTCCGGGGAGTTCGCGGTCGAGCACGGTGTGCTGATGCTCGCCGGGGTCTCGATGATCGGCCTGTGCCACTGGCGCACGCACCACCGCTCCTGAACCGATCCCCGTGGGTGTCGCCCGACTTGCGAGCGGGCCGCCCGCGTTACCCTCCGCTCCATGCCCAGAGCCTCCCTCCCGACCGGCGTTCAGATCGAGTACGACACCTTCGGCGATCCGACCGCCCGTCCGCTCCTGCTCATCATGGGGCTGGGAGCCCAGATGATCATCTGGGACGAGGCCTTCTGCGCGGGGCTCGCCGACGCCGGGCACTTCGTGGTGCGCTTCGACAACCGCGACGTCGGGCTCTCGAGCAAGTTCGACCACGCGGGAACCCCCGACGTGCTCGCCCTGATGGGGCGGGTGGCCCAGGGCGAGCCCATCGAGGTGCCGTACACGTTGGACGACATGGCGGACGACGCCGTGCACCTGCTGGACGCACTCGAGCTCGAGCAGGCCCACCTGTGCGGGGCCTCCATGGGCGGCATGATCGCGCAGACCGTGGCGATCCGGCATCCCGGCCGCGTTCGCAGTCTGACCTCGGTGATGTCGACCACCGGCAATCCCGAGGTTCCGCCGGCCACGCCCGAGGCGATGGCCGTGCTGTTGGCGCCGCCTCCCACGGAACGCGACGAGGCCATCGAGCGCGCGGTCTCGACGACGCGCGTGTTGAGCGGGCCGGCCTTCCCCTTCGACGAGGAACGCATCCGGGCCCGGGGCGAGCGACTCTGGGATCGCTCCTCCCATCGCGAGGGCGGCATCCGTCAGCTCGCGGCCATCCTCGCGCACGGCAGCCGGGTCGAGGCCCTGCGCGGCGTGGCGGCGCCCACCCTGGTGATCCACGGCGACGCGGATCCGCTCGTCTCGATCGAAGGCGGGCGCGACACCGCGCGCAGCATTCCCGGCGCCGAGCTTCGCGTGATCGCCGGCATGGGGCACGACATGCATCCCCACGTCTGGCCCGAGGTCATCGACGCGCTCTCCGGGCACTCCGAGAAGCACGAGGCGCGTTAGGCGAAGGGGCTACTCCACGCGGGTCAGCCGGAACACGCCGATGTTCCGGTCGGTCCGCTGCTCGTAGACGCGCATCTGCGGGATCGTCTCGTGGATCGCCGGCCAGATGCGCTGCTTCTCCTCGTCCGAGAGCAGCTGGGCCTTCGCGACGAAGCGCTCGCCGCGCGCCTGGACCCACACCTCGGGGTGTGCCTCCAGGTTGTAGCGCCAGGCCGGGTGCTTCTCCTGGCCCATGGCGCTGGCCACCACGAAGAGCTCGCCTCCCTCCTCATGGAACGCCAGCTGGACGGGGCGGGTCTCGCCCGAGCGGCGCCCGATGGTCTCGACGGTGATCATCGGGAGCGTGGGGACCCCGGTCGACGTGAAGCGCCCGCCGGTCACGCGGAAGATCCAGGGATCGATGGGCGACGCCACGTGCTTGACCAGCCAGGAGCCGAAGGGCGTCGCCGAGAGCCAGTTGACGAAGCGCGAGTACATGGGGCCTCCCTGTCGATGGCGACAGGGTAGAGTGGTTGGCAGGGCGGCGCGATCGCCGGCCGGAGGCTCCGATGCTCCCGATCCCGACGCTCGAGTCCGCGCGGCTTCGACTGGTGCCCCTCTCGCGAGCCGACTCGGAGGGCATGTTCGCGCTCTTCAGCCGGGCCGAGGTGTGCCGATACTCGGGGCCGGCGCAGGACCTCGAAGGCCGCGAGATCCCGCTCCCCGTCACGCACCGCGACGGAAGCGATCGGCTGCTCGACTACTGGCTCGCCCGAGCCCGGGAGGGCAGCGGGTTCCGCTGGGCGCTCCACCGACGGCCCGAGACCGCCTTCGTCGGCGCCGTGGGCTTCAACCAGGTAGGAGCCTGCTGCGAGTACGCCTTCCACCTGGTGCCCGACGCTTGGGGCCAGGGTCTGGCCGCCGAAGCCTCGCGGCTCGCCCTCCAGTGGGCGCGCTCCCGGGGAGCACGGGAGGTCGAGGCCTACGTGGATGCCGGAAACCGGGGCTCGGTGCGCCTGCTCGAGCGCCTGGGCTTCGCGGCGAGCGGCGATGCCCGCGAGGGGGCCGAGCGCTGGGCGCTCTCACTCGGCGCCGGCTGAATCGAGTTCGAGCGCAGCAATGGTGCCGTGCGCTGAACGACGATCGCAGGCCCCGGAGCGCCTCGCAGTGACTTCCTGGCGGGCCGCGGCATCGCAGCAACGAGAGACCAGAAAGACATCAACCGGAGGATTCCCATGCGCTCCCTTCTTCTCACCGCCGCGGCCCTGGTGCTGCTCGCCGCCCCCGCCCAGGCCTACGTCTCCCACGGATCCCACGGCCGCCACGCGAGCTTCGGCCATGCCGGCCACGGCCACGCGACCGGCGTCCACCATCGGTCGTTCGGTCACCGCGGCCTGCACCGCGGAGCGGTCGTCACCACGCGCCGCGGGTCCGTCGTCGTGATCCCCCGCTCCGGGCGCTTCGGCCACGCGGACCGACGCTTCTCGAAGCACCACGGGTCGCGCTTCGAGCGCCGCCACTTCGGCTCGTACGGCCGCTACGGCAAGTTCGGTCGGTTCGACCGCTACGGGCATCGCGGCTTCTCCCGCGGCCGCCACTAGCCGGTCCTGCGCGCTGGGCGCACCGGCAGCGTCGTGGCGCTCGGCGCACCGGCAGCGGTCGTGGCGCTCAGCGCGCTCGCAGCGGTCGTGGCGCTCAGCGCGCTCGCAGCTGACAGACTCCGCCGAAGACGGTGCGCTTCTCGTCGAGGACCGTCACGTCCTCGAAGCCCGCGGCGCGGCACTGGGCCACCAGGGACTCGACCTCGGGGCCGGCGTGGCTGTGGAGCCACCGCGCGAGAAGCGTCGGTGCGCCGACGCGCGCGAAGTCGAGGAAGTGAAGCTCTCCGCCGCTGCGGAGCACGCGCCTCGCCTCTCGGAGCATTCCCGCCTGGATGTCGCCGGGCAGGTGGTGGAACATCAGCGAGGAGAACACCCGGTCGAAGGAGCCGGCCTCGTAGGGCAGGGCCTCGGCGCTGCCCTCGTTCAGATCCAGCTGAACGCCGGCGCGCTCGGCCTTGGCGTGAGCGCGAGCCAGGGCCTTCGGGTCCGGATCCAGCGCGTGGATTCGCGCACCCGGGTGGGCGCTCGCCAGCCGCAGCACCAGGTTCCCCGTGCCGCAGCCCACGTCGAGAACGCGGGCTTCGTCCAGGGGAGCCGAGGCATCGATCAGCGCGTCGTGCAGGGCATCGGCGCCGAGCCAGCGCTGGAGCGGGTCGTAGAGCGGCAGCAGCCAGTCGTGACCCGCCGCCGGGACGAAGTGGGAATGGCTCATGGAGTGCCTCCCGGGCTCTCCTCGAGGGTACCGGGCTAGGCCGCGGATCGCGCGTAGCCCGTCACCGCGAAGGTGAGCCAGGCGAAGAAGCCGGTCGCGGCGAACAGGACGAGCAGCTCGATCGCCTCGAACGCGAAGCCGGCGCGGCACGGGGCGCTCCTCGCGAGCCGGGCCCGGTTCCAGAAGAGGAAGGTGGGAATCGCGACGAGTCCGATGCACAGATTGAGGGGCGGTGCGTAGCCGCCGATCAGGGCGCGCGGGATCGAGTCGGCCGCCATCATCGAGCCCGCCCCGACCAACCCCGCGAGCGCGACCTGTGCGGCTGCGGAGAGTGCAGGCGACACGCTGCGCACGACCCAAGGTGCGAACCACGCGACGAAGGCGATGGGTCCCGCGATTCCGATGCCGAGCCCGAGGAGCAGGACGGCCGTCGTCCGGGCGAGCTCCGTGCGCTCCCCGAGACGCGCCGCCGACGCGACGGTTGCGGCGGCGCCGCATCCCAGCGCGGAGAGTCCGAGCACGAGCGGGGCGCCGAGGCCCGCTGCATGGGACACGTCCCCCAGGAGCCAGAAGGCCGGCCCGCCCGCCGCGCCCAGGGTCGCAGCCACGAGCACCGTCGGGACGGCGGCGATCCCCATCGTCGCGAGCACGAAGCCGAGGGCGAGGTTCCAGGCGCGCCCGCTGCGATCGAGGGCGGCGACCAGGAGGGCGGACACGCCGCCCCCCACCAGCGCGAGCAGCCATCCGGCGGCCGGCGTCTCCCAGAGGCTCGCGCCGAGCACGAAGCCCCCGGCTGCACCGGTCGAGAGTGCGAACCAGAGCGGCTCGCGCAGCGGGGCACTCTCCCCGGTGCGTTCGCGCAGAGCGCCGGCCGCAGCGAGCGCCAGGCCGGCGGCCGCCGCGGCGAGCAGGCGATCGAGATGGGCGGCGAACGCCGGGTCGAGGGATCCGAAGGGGACACGGAAGGACAGCAGGAGCCCGACGCTGCCGAGCGCAAGCGCCGCCATGGCGACCCCGGCCGCCGGCACTGCGGGCGAGGAGACGATGCGTTCAGGCATCGAGGAAGCTCCCGAGGTCGCGGTCGCGAAGGAAGTCGACGAGCGCCGCGCGCAGCGTGCGCGAGCCCGTCTCGACGCGGCTCGGCGAGCCGAAGAGATCGCGTCGCGTGGCGGGGTAGGCGGTCGTCGCGACGCGGACCTCGCGAGCGGGCTCGACCGGGATGCCGAGCCCTTCGCGCAGCGCGGGGGCCATCGCGTCGCCGCGGATCGTCGCGACGACGACGTCGTTGCCATACGGGTCGAGCGCCCAGGCGACGCCCGTCGTCACCTCTCCCGGGCAGACCCGGCCGGGCGCGTCTTCCGGCATCCAGGCGAGGGCCTCGTCGGTCTCCGCGCGCAGGGCGGCAGTGAGCAGGCGCTGCACTGCGCGCCCCTCGAGCGCCGCGGGCGCATGGGTGAGGGCCTCCCCCACGTTCTGGCGGGTCGGGTCGCGGACGATGTCGATGTAGGCGTGGACGTGGGGCCAGCCCTTGAAGTGGATCACGCAGCCGGGCCCCTCGATCCGCCACACGTGCCAGTAGGGAAGCTCCTGCGAGTCGTTCGGCTTCGCGCTCTCGGAGAAGCGGCTTCCGTCGGCGTAGAAGCCCTTGTCCGCGTAGAAGCAGACGGAGAGGGCGTCGATGCCGCCGTTCTCTTCGAGGCAGGATCGCGCATCCGAGCGCGCATCGGCCTCGTAGGTGGCGAGTACCGTCTCGACGAGCTCCTCTGCGGCCTCGCGCGCCGGGCCGGTCGTGCTCGCGAGCGAAACGCCGTCGGGCCGCGCTGCCGCGCCCAGGGGCTGCACCATCAGCTCGTTGGGCGGCGAGGGCACGAGGCTCCGCCGTCGGGCATCGGGGTCGAGCGCTTCGTAGAACCGGTTGGCCGCGTCTCCGTGGGCCGCGAACGCATTGCCCTCGACCCGGTAGCGCCCGTTCCCGAGCTGCTGCCCGTAGGAGATCGGCCCGCCGAACGCGTAGCCGCTGCGGGCCTCGCCACCGCGGCGGAGCATCAGGTGCCCGCCGTTGATCATCGCCTGGGTGCGGCCCTTGCCGCCCGCGAGCGAGCCCGCCGGCTCGTCGCTGAAGAGCGAGAGCACGCAGGCGTCGAGCCGACCCTCGAGCGTGATCGTGTGGTGGAGCCAGTCGCGGCCCCGATCCGACACCATCGTGTGGTAGAGCCGCTCGATCAGCGCCGTCTGCTCGGCGTCGAAGAGCGTTCCGATGTGGGGCGAGCGGAAGACCGAGATCGTGTTGGTGATCTGCCGCGCGGGATGATCGAAGGGCCGGACCGTGAGCGCGCGCTGGCCGGGACTCAGGCTCGCGTCGAGTCGCGCCAGGCAGGCGTCGAAGTCGAGCTCCGCGATCGCGGCCGACTGCGCCCGCGAGCTCCCGAGCAGGGGCCGCCATCCACCGCCCAGCAAGAGGCCGGCTCCCGCGCCGAGGGATCCCAGGAAGGCGCGCCGGCCGAGGGTCGCGGTTCGGGGTCTTGCGCTCATGCTCGCCTCCCGATGAGATGGATGGGCCGGACCGGCCCGGCATGGTCGAGCCATACCCGTTCCGCCCTTTTCGTACAAGCTGTATGATTCCTGCGTCGTGACGGAACCGCGGCCCAAGGCCAGAAAACCCAGCAAGAACCGGGCTCTCCTGATCGAGACGGCCCGCCGGCTGATGGCAGAAAACGGCTACGCCGCCACGAGTACGGAGGCGGTCGTGGCGTCCGCGGGCGTGACACGCGGGGCCCTCTACTACCAGTTCGTCGACAAGCGAGACCTCTTCCGGGCCGTCTGCGAGGACACCCTCGAGCGGGTCGCGCTCCGGCTCGCGGACGAGACGATGCAGAAGGCGGAGAGCGGGGCCGAGGAGCTTCGCGTCGGCGGATTGCTGCTGCTCGACTACTTCGCGGAGCCCGAGGTGTCGCGGATCCTGCTGGTCGACGGCCCGGCGGTGCTCGGGTTCGAGGCCTGGCGCTCCCTGCTCGAGCCCGTGGTGCTGGGCCTGCTGCGACACGGGCTCGAGCACCTGGTCGAGTTCGACCGGCTGCGCCAGGCGGAGGTCGAGCCCCTGGCCCACCTGCTCTTCGGCTCGCTGACCCAGGCCGGTGTGGCGATCGGCACCGCCGAGGATCCGAAGTCGGCGCGCGCCGGCTATGCGACGGCCGTCCTCGAGCTCCTGTCGGGCATCGGCGCGGCGCCCTCTGCAGAGAGCGCCTGAGTTCCGACGCCCGACGCCGGACGCCCAACGCCTAGCGCGTCGAGAGCTCGAGGCGCGAGAGTCCGCGCAGGATCGGGTTCGGCCGGTAGGCCGGGGTCTCGTCCACGAGCGACAGGCGCGGGAAGCGTCGCAGCAGCGCGTC
Organism: Myxococcota bacterium; assembly: GCA_030065975.1. Lineage (GTDB taxonomy): Bacteria > Myxococcota_A > UBA9160 > UBA9160 > UBA6930 > JASJCN01. The sequence continues at coordinate 12,689 of JASJCN010000071.1, read as the reverse complement.
GAAGGCGATGCGGCCCTCGAGCCGGGCCAGGGGAGCGCCCATGCAGAAGTGGGTGCCGAAGCCGAAGGCGAGATGCGGGTTCGGGCTCCGGGTGATGTCGAGCCGGTCGGGCTCCGCGAACACCTCGGGGTCGCGATTCGCAGCGCCGATGTTGATCAGCACCATGGCGCCCTTCGGCACCACGCACCCCTTCAAGGGGACGTCCTCGAGGGCTACGCGCACGGTCGCCTGCACCGGCCCGTCGAAGCGCAGCAGCTCCTCGATGGCCGTGTCGATCCGCTCGGGCTCGGCCCGCAGGAGCGCGAGCTGATCGGGCTCGCGCAGCAGCGCGAGCATGCCGTTCCCGATCAGGTTCGTGGTCGTCTCGTGCCCGGCCAGGAGCAGCAGGTTGGAGGTGGCCAGGAGCTCGGCGTCGGTCAACGCGTCCTGCTCCTCCTGGGCTGCGATGAGGGCGCTGATCAGGTCGTCGCGCGGCGCCTTGCGCCGCTCGGCGATGATCGCGGCGAGGTAGCCGAAGATCTTCTGGGAGGCCTGGTTCGACTGCTCGACCCGATCCTCGACGTTGGGGGATGCGAGCGCCCGGATCAGCGCGCTCGACCACTCTCGGAACTGGCGATGGTCCTCGGCCGGCACGCCGAGGAGCTCCGCGATCACGATGGCGGGGACCGGCTCCGCCAGGTCGTGGATCAGGTCGAAGCGCTCGGCGTCTCCGATCGCGTCGAGTCGCTCCTCGACGATCGCCTCGGTCCGCTCGCGCAGGGCCTCGACGCGTCGGGGCGTGAACGCCTTGTTCGCGAGCTTGCGCACCCGGGTGTGATCCGGCGGATCCATCACCAGCATCGTGCGGAGCCCGCCCGCGGCCTGCTGCACGAAGGCCGGCAGCCGCTCGAGGTTGTCGCGTACCAGCGGAGCGCGCGTGCGATCGGCGGAGAAGCGCGGGTCGCGCAGGATCGCGTGGACGTCCTCGTAGCGGGTCATCAGCCAGACCCCGGGGCCGTCGTAGCCGGGGACCTTCATCTCGAGATGGGGCCGCACCGTTCGGAGCAGGGAGTAGATCGGGTAGGGGCTCTCCAGCGAGCCGCTGCTCCGCAGGGGAAGGAGCAGGTCGATCTCGCCCAGCTCGCTGCTCTTCTCGGGGGTCTTGGCCTCGGGTTCGGAAATCGGATGGGTCTGCGCTGCCATGGATCGTCCTCTCAGGGTCGGGCGCTTGAGAATGACTGACCGGTTGGTCATAATAAGGCATGCCCAAGATCCCCGCCAGTGAGCGCGAGGCCTTCTACGAGGCCCGGCGGGCGGAGCTGGCCGAGGTGGCCCTGCGCCTGTGGGCCGAGCAGGGCTTCGACCAGACCTCCATGGCGGCCATCGCCGAGAAGGCCGGCGTCTCGAAGGGCACCGTCTACCTCTACTTCGACAGCAAGCAGGCGCTGCTCGAAGAGGTGATGCGGCGCAACTCGCTGATCCCCAACCTGCTGCAGCTCGTCGACGACCTGCAGAACCAGAGCCTCGAGGAGGCCGTCCACGGCTTCGTCGAGGGGGCCTGGCGCCACCTCTGCTCGAACAAGCCGCTGATCCTGGTGGCGCTGCGCGAGCTGCCGACCCATCTCGACGAGGCCCAGCAGCTCGTCGAGCGGGTGATGGCCCCGGGCAACCAGGTGCTGGCCGAGTACCTGGCGGCGCGCCTGCCCGAGCGCGCCCAGGAGATCTCGGCCGTGATCGCCGTGCGCGGCCTGCTCGGCATGATCATCTTCACCTTCGTGACCCAGGAGCTGCTAGGCGTCGGCCGCATCCTGCCCGTCCCCGAGCATCAGGTGGTCCGGACCATCAGCGAGCTGTTCCTGGGCGGCCTCGCGGGTCGGCCGGCCGAGCCCAGCGGCGACTCCGCAAACGCCACCGCTCCCGACGCGGCTCCCGCCCCTTCCGCTGATCGCGCCCGCGGAGACCTCCCATGACCGCATCCGCCGCATCCGGCTCGCCCCCCAAGGCCTACCGCCAGCTGCGACCCTACCGCGCCCTGCGCGTGGCGCTCGCGGTGCTCGACGTCATGCCCCGCTATGCGTGGCTCAACCTCCGGGCGGCCTTCGGCCGGCCGGCCTCCGCCGAGACCTGGAACCGCGTCCATACCCGCGCCGCGCTCCGCATCCGCGGCCTGGCCCTCGACCTGGCCGGGGCCTTCACCAAGGCGGCGCAGATCGGCGGCGCGCGGGCCGACATGTTCCCCGAGCCCTTCATCGAGATCCTGAGCCAGTTCCACGACGCCGTCCCGCCGCGCCCCTTCGAGAGTCTGCGGCCGGTGGTCGAGCGTGACCTGGGCGGGCCCCTCGAGGCGCGCTTCTCTCGGGTGGATGGCGAAGCGCTGGCCGCCGCCTCCCTGGCCCAGGTGCATCGGGCCACGCTCCGGGACGGACGCGAGGTGGTCGTGAAGATCCAATACCCCGAAGCGCGGCGGATCATCCCTCTCGACCTGCGCATGCTGCGTCTCGTGGCGGGCCTGATCCATCGCATGCAGCGCACCGTCGACCTGCGCAGCGTGGTGAACGAGGTCGCGCACTACGTCGAGCTCGAGCTCGACTTCCGCAACGAGGTCCGCTCGACGCTTCGCCTGGGCGAGGTCCTCGCCGAGTGGCCCGACGTGCGCGTGCCGGAGGTCGAGGTCGACCTGTGCGGCGACGACACGATCGTGCTCGAGTACCTGGAGGGCATCCAGGTGGCCCGCACCCGCGAGTGGCGCGAGGCCGGGCACCGGACGACCGACGTGGCGCGCAAGATCGGCGCGCTCTACGGCGCGATGATGTTCGAGCTCGGGAGCTTCCACGGCGACCCCCACCCGGGCAACCTGCTGGTGCTTCCCGACGGCCGCATCGGGCTGCTCGACTTCGGCCTCTGCAAGGACCTGCCCGAGGGCTTCGCCTACAAGGTCGCGGACATGATGGTGTGCGCGCTGGTCGGCGACAACGAGGGCTCGATCGCCGCGGCTCGGGCGCTCGGCTTCGACACGTTCTCGATCCGGCCCGAGCACCTGCGTCGGCTGATGCTGATGATCATCGGCGATCGCGACGGCGAGGAGGGCCTGCTCGACATCCTGAGCGAGAGCCAGGTGCGGACGATCCCGCCGGACTTCGCCCTGGTGCTGCGCACGCTGGTCCTGCTGAACGGTCTCTCCCACCGTCTCGCCCCGGGGCGGCGCCTGATCCAGGCGGAGCTGATCCAGCACCTGGCAAAGGGCGCGGCGGCCGGAGCGCCGTTGGCCGCCTGAGCGCCGCGGGCTGCGGCCGCAGGTCCGGCTCGAGGGGATGGAGTCGGCCGAGCGCGCGACTCCTGCCGATCCCCTTCTTCAGCCGCCCTGGTTCCGCCGCCGCCGCCGGTCGGCCCGGCGATACAGGGTCTTCCGGTCGATGCCGAGGATCTTGGCCGCCGCCACCTTGTTGCCGCCGGCGACCTCGATGATTGCCTCGATGTACCGGTCGGTGATTTCACTTAGGGGAAGCTGCTCCTGGGCGATCCGCCGGAGGAGGTTCTGGAGATCGACCTGGGCTTGCCCCCGGCCATCCTTCCTCCCCTCGACTACGAGCACACGGCTCCCCGTCGTTGATTCGTGCGTCGCAATCGAAACCGGCTGCTCCATTCGAGGCCCCCTAACGTCCTACCCGCGACTCGACCCTAGAGGCATGCCGCTCTGGGGCGCATTGCCCAAATGGGGTAGATGAACGCCGCTGAACGCGGCCCTCGACGGGCCCGACGGGGGCTCGGGGCATCCCCTCGTACGCGGACGCCCCGTCGGTTCTCGCCTGGCCCAGGCGTTCCGAAAGCGTTCGCCTGTGTCCGACTGCGGACCTGGGCAGGTGCATCTGCCCGCGAGACCTTCGAGGAACGAAAGGAGGGCCGGCCCACCCCGGGCTCTTCCCGAGGTGGAACATGGACCCTCGCCGTCGAAGCGCATGGCTCGCCCTGCGCGTGGCTTCTCTCGGCATCGCGATCGCCCTGGGAGGACTGGGGTGCGACCCCGAGCCGATCCGGCCGATGCCGGGCCAATCCCAGTGGCGGGCGCCGGCGCTCGTGCCCGTTCCCGGCGCGCTACTCGACGCCGTGAGCGGCAACCTCCTCCTTTCGCGCCGCGATCTCTCCATCGACACGCGACTCGGGACCTACGTCCTCGGTGCCGTGTGGAACTCCGCCGATCGCCGCTGGCACTTCGGCTTCGAGGCCTCCTACCGCGACGGGATCTTCGTCGACGAGTCCGGCGCGCGTGCGGACGTGGGCGCGCTCGCACCCGGCGCGGCCGTGCCCGGAACCCGCTGGGTCAAGCTCGACGCCCATCGCATGAAGACCAAGGGCGGGCGGGTGCACGACTTCGCCCTCGACGGCGCCATCGAGTCGATCCACTTCGAGGGTCATCCCCATCCGCGTCTCGATTTCGAGCGCGGGATCGTCGCCGGCGAGACGCGCATCCACTCGGTTCGGCAGTGCAACGCTCCCGGCGCGTGCGAGACCGTCCTCACGCTCGAGTGGGACGCGGACGCGCGCCTCGCGGGCGCCGTCGATCGTGCGGGCCGCTGCGTCGCCTACACCTGGCTCGCGGAAGGCCGGCTCGCGTCGGCCCGCGACGCGCGCGCATGCGAGACGGGCGCCGCCGCCACGCAGTTCGAGTACGCGGGCGGCGACCTGGTCGCGTGGGAGTCCGCCGAGGCGGAGCGCGTCGAGTACCACTTCGACGGGAAGGGGCGGATGCTCGAGGCCCGCGCGGTCGGCGAGGGCGACTTCCTCTTCCAGGCGAGCTACGCACGCACGGCCGGGCGGAACGCCTCGCGGCTCGAGGGGCCGGGCGGCTCGCTGCGCGAGTGGATCGCGGAGGCCGACGGGCGCGTTCTCGAGCTCCGGGAGCCCGCCGGCATCGGGGCGACGCTCTTCAGCTGGCAGGGGCGACGCATCGTGCAGGAGGTGAGCCCGGCCGGCGTCGTGACGCGCTATGCGATCGAGGACGACGACGTGGTCTCGATCCAGCGAGGCGATCTCCCGGCGCGCACCGTTCGCTACGCAGCCGGCGCCATCGAGCCACGGGATCCCGAGCGGCGCCCGGTCCTCGAAGTTCGAGACGGGCTCGGTCTCGTCGTCGCTCGGACCTACGGCGCCGACGGCCTTGCGGCCGACGAGACCAACGGCGCAGGCGAGACCACCACGTGGACGTGGCAGGGTCCGACGCTCGTCGCTGCGACCGGGCCCGACGGGCGCGAGGTGCGCTTCCTGGAGCACGGCGAGCACGGGCACGCGGCGCGGGTCGAGCGGGGTGGCGCCGTCTTCGCGTGGTACTACGACGCGGTCGGGAACCGGCTGCGCGGCGAGCGCAACGGAGTCGCGATCGCACCGGGTGGGGAGGTCGAGCGCCGCTTCGATGCGGGTCGAGCGCTCGTCGAGATCGCGATGCAGGCCACCCATCCGGGCGTTCCGGCGCAGACGACCCGCAGCGTGCGGATCGAGCGCCGCAGCGACGGCCAGGTGCGGGCCATCCGCCGGCCCGGAGGCCTCGACCTCGAGTACGCCTACGATGCGCTCGGCCGGCTGGTCGAGAGGCGGCAGCGCCGCACCGGTGGCGACGCCGTCGAGTGGCTGCGCTACGGGCCACAGGGGGGGCTCTTCGAGCGAGAGCTCTCGAACGGAATGCGCACGCGCCAGGACGTCGACGCCGCCGGCCGGCCCGTCCTGGTGAGCCACTGGCGAGGCACGGCACTCGAGCAGGCGGCGCTCTTCGCCTATCAGGGGGAGCGGCTGGTCGGAGTGGGCGACTCGGTCCTCCTGGGCTCCGAGTCCATCGAGTACGACGCGGTCGGGCGTCCCGTTCGCATCCAGCACGCCGGCGGAGAGCGACGGGAGATCGACTACGATGAACGCTCGCTCCCGGTGCGCGAGAGCTACTGGCTCGACGAAGCCGAGCCTCTCGTGGTGATCGAGCGCCGGTTCGACGGGGCGGGCCGCCTGCGCGAGCTCTCACGCGACGGGTCGCGGCGAGTGGGATTCGAACGGGAGGGAGGACGCCTGGCGCGCATCCTCCACGGGCCGGGCGATCCGGCGGTGCTCACCCGACATCTCGAGCGCGATCCACTCACTGCGCTGCTGACGGGCTCCGTCCTCCTCGATGCGAACGGTGCGCAGGTGGCGTCGAGCCAGGTCTCCTGGGTTCAGGACCTTCCCTCGACCACGACGGTGACGGCCGCGACGCACTCGGCGCGGGGGATCGTCGCCACCAGCGAGGAGAGCCACCGGCTCTACGGGCTCGGCCTGAGCGGGCCCTCGGGCCCGCGGCTCGTCGCCCACGGCCTGTTCGAGTTCCCCCCGCTGTTCTTCGACTACGACGAGGTCGCCAACTGGACCAACGACGGCCTGATCCACTCCGCCCAGTACGACGCGGAGCGCTCGCGACTGCTGTCGGTGCGCGATGCCTGGGGTGCCGCCGTGCATCACTTCGCCTGGGATGCCGCGGGCTTTGCCACCGCGCGAGACGGCGAGGTCGTGGAGCACGACGCCGCGGGTCGCGTGACCCGCGTCGGAGACGCGGCCCGGTTCGTGTGGGACGTCCGGGGGCGGCCGGTGGAGCGGGAGCTTTCGGGCGTGACCCGGCGGCTCCGCTTCGGGGGCCGGGTCGCCTGCGACGAAGAGGGCGTCCCGCTCTCGCTCGATCTGGGCCACGTCTCGATCCGCTTCGACGGGCAGGGCGACCGCCACCGGCATTTCGACTACCGGGGCAACGTCACCCTCGTCACCGACGACGCGGGCTCCGTGGTGAGCCACGTCGCCTACGCCCCGTACGGCGTCGCGGCCGTCCACGGCGAGGTCCCGGAGCGGAGCTTCGCCGGCGGGCTCGACCTCGGCGGCGTGCTCGTGCTCCTCGGACACCGCGTGCTCGACGGCTCGGTGGGGCGCTTCCTGTCCCCCGACCCCGTCCCGCAGCTCGTGAACGAGTACGCCTACGCCCAGGGCAACCCGATCCTCTACTCGGACCCGACCGGCGCCACCTTCGAGTCCGTGCTCGAGGAGTACGGCGGCGTGGCCGGGAGCGCGGCGGGAGCCGCCGTGGGAGCCGGCGCCGCGCTCGCCTACCTGAACGTCGCTGCGGTCGGCCCCGCGTCCGCCGCAGCCGCGGCCGGCGGGGCGGTCGTCGGCTACTGGGCCGGCACCCGGGTGGGCGGCTTCGTCGGCCGGACCCTGGACGACCTGCTCGGCGATCCGGCGCCACCGGCTTCGTCACCGGGCTCCTCGGCACCGGCGCCGCCCGCGGTTCCCAGCGGGCCTACCCCAACGCCTCCGGGTCGCAGCGACGCCGGGCGTGCCAAGGGGTGCGTCGGCGCGTGCGTCGGCGGACCGCGCTTCCACGGCCCGGGGTTGTCGCTGAGCGACTCGGCCGTCACCGCGCCGAGCTGCGCCGGGCCGCGCTTCGGGGAGGCGCCCGACCTGCGCGGCTGGCTGCCGCTGCTCTTGCCCCTGTGCGTCGTGCTCACCCTCGCGTGTGGGCGGCCGTGGCGCGGCAGCGGCGGATGACGCGCACCCCGCATGTCGGATCGGGCCGGTTTGCCTAGGCTCGCGGCCGGAGGTGCCGCATGAGCGATCCTGAACTTCCGGGAGCCGAGTCCACCCCTCGGGCGGAGACCACTCCGGACGAGCGCAACCTGGCGCTGCTCGCGCATCTCGGCGTCCTCGCCGGGTACCTCGTGGCGGTGGGTCACATCCTGGTGCCGCTGCTGGTCTGGCTGATGAAGAGGGACGAGTCCGAGTTCGTCGCCGAGCATGCGCTGGAGTCGCTGAACTTCCAGATCAGCATGACGCTCTGGATCGGGATCAGCGTGCTGCTCTCGTTCGTCCTGATCGGGCTCCCGATGCTCGTGGTCTTCGGCCTGATCAATCTCGTATGCGTCGTCCTCGCGACGATGAAGGCGAGCAAGGGCGAGCACTACCGGTATCCCTTGACGATCCGCCTGGTGAGCTAGGGCCGATGCCGCCTGCGGGGACGACACCTTTCGCTCCCGAATCGGCACCCCAACGGAGAGCCATGTCGCCGCTTCTCGTTCCCATCCTCGTCCTCGTCCTGCTCGGCGCAGGTAGTGTGCAGGCCGGCAGCATCCTGCCCACCGGAAACGCCCGGAGCGCCGTGCGGGCGCTTGCCGGCATCGACGACGGGGGCCCGCTGATCGAGACCGAGCAGGCCATCGACCGCCTGGATCCGAATCCCTTCGACGAGGAGGTCCGTGTCACCGAGGTGGCGACGGGTGGTGACGCGATGGGAGTATCCGCGCTGCGCACCTCTGCGACCTCCATGCGGATCGCGGCCGCGGGGACGGCGTCCGCCACGGCGAGCGGGTCGCCCACGGTCTCGACCACGGCCCTTGGCGACACGCTGTTCCGGTACGAGTTCACGGTCGACGAGGTCACGCCCTTCGTACTGCGCATCACCCTCACCGGTACGGGCGGGCCGTCGGTGTCGGCGAGCTTCTCGGAAGGCTCGTTCGGCACGAGCTTCGATCTGGGTCTCGAGAGCAGTCGAAGCTTCGACGTCTCCGGCGAGCTCCAGCCCGGCGTGTTCTACTTCTTGAGCGCGAGCTCCGTCGCCATCGCGAATGCCGGGCGTGCGCTGCCCGACTCCGCGATCGAGGCAGGGAGCTTCGACCTGGTGTTCCGGGTTCCCGAGCCGGGAATGCTCGGGCTCGGTGCGTTGCTCGCCGCCGCGAGGCTCCGCCGTCCGGCCCGATCGCGGCACGCCTGAGCGATCCCGTCGCGATCGGACGGCTCGGCGCGCTATTCTTTCGGTGTGACCAGAAAAGCACTCGGTGAAGCGCTGGAGAAGCTGGAAGGGATCCTGGCGGAGAGTTCCGATCTCGAGCCCGAGCGGCGCGAGCGGGTCGACCGCGCGTTGCAGGAGATGCACGAGGCCGTCGAGGTGGAGGGGGGCTCCCATCCGCCCGACTCGCTGATGGAGCTGGCGACGCACTTTGCCGAGGAGCATCCGCGCCTCTCGGAGGCGCTGGGTCGGGTGGCCGACGCGCTCGCGAAGCTCGGCATCTAGCGCAGGGGGGAAGACATGAGCGAGTCGGAGACCCTGTATCACCGCGTGGGCGGCGAAGCCGGGGTTCACGACCTGATCGGGACCTTCTACCAGCGGGTCTTCGCGGACCCCGAGCTGCGTCCCTTCTTCGAGGGCATCGAGCTCGAGAAGCTCGAGCGGATGCAGCGCGAGTTCTTCGCAGCCGCCCTCGACGGGCCGAGCCTCTACACGGGCCGGCCGATCGCGGAGGCTCACTACGGGCTCGGCATCCAGCCGAAGCACCTGCGTCGCTACCTGGACCACCTGCTGGCGACCCTCGAGTCGACCGGTCTGAGTGAGGACGACGTCTACGGGATCATGGACCGCATCAGCAGGATCGCGGACGAGATCACGGGGACGACCAGCGTCGACGGCTGACGGGCCCAGAGCATCCCCGACGGCCGACATGACGCCGGCGCGAGGTCGCGTATGCTCCCCCCTCGCGCACTCCTGCGCTCCATCGAGGGGACCCTCATGCATTCGATCCGTTCGGGCCGCGCCGGCCTGCCGCTGGCTGCCGCCGCGAGCCTCCTCCTGACGCTCGCATGCGTCGACGCCGAGGCGGAGCAGGACCCGTCGAAGGAAGCGAAGGCCGCCGCGCCGGCCGCCCTGACCGAAGAGGAGAAGACCTTCTACTTCCTCGGGACGCTCACGGGCCGCAGCCTCGAGCGCTTCTCGCTGACCGAGGAGGAGATGGCCGTCGTCCAGCGCGGGATCGACGACTACCGCGCCGGAGAGACGATCACGCTGGATGGACAGACCTACGGAGGCCGGCTGCAGCAGATCGCGACCGAGCGTGCCGCCCAGATCGCGAGCGCGGAGAAGGCCGCCTCCCAGGCCTTCCTCGACGAACAGGCCGCGCGGCCCGGCGTGGAGAAGCTCGAGGGCGGCCTCCTCATCGAGCGGATCTCCCCGGGAGACGGAGACCAGCCGACGCCGGCCAACACCGTGAAGGTCCACTACCACGGGACGCTCCGCGACGGGAAGGTCTTCGACTCCTCGGTGGATCGCGGCCAGCCCTTCGAGACGCCGCTCACGCGAGTCGTTCCGTGCTGGCAGCGGGGCGTCTCGGCCATGAAGGTCGGCGAGAAGGCGCGTCTCTACTGCCCCTCGGACCTCGCCTACGGCGACCGCGGCTCGCCGCCCACGATTCCGGGCGGGGCCGCGCTGGTCTTCGAGGTCGAGCTGATCGAGGTCGTGCGCTAGGGAAGCTCTGCAGATGTTGACTACAACCGACTGACGGGCCCCGACGGTCCGTGTAGAGAATCATGTGCAGAGTTTCCCGAGCTCCGTCGATGACGGACTTCCTCTACGAGCGCGAAGGGGACTCCTTCGCGCCGACACCGTGGGCCGGGGGACCCTGGTCGGCCCAGCTGCAGCACGGCGGGCCCGTGAACGGACTCTTCGCCCGGGCGATCGAGCAGGCGGCCGAAGAGTCGCGGCTGCAGGTGGCGCGCATCACCGTCGAGCTGTTCCGGCCCGTGCCGAAGGAGCCGCTCCGCCTCGCGTGGCGCTTCGTCCGTCGGGGTCGCCGCGTGGCCGGGGTCGAGGCGCGCCTGCTCCGCGGAGAGGACGACGAGATCAGTCGTGCTCACGGCCTGCTCCTGGCGAGGGCGCCCGATCGCGAGGCCTCCTACGACATCGCTCCGCCGGGCTGCGACGCCGCCCCACCCGAGCGCGGCGAGGCGATCGAGTTCATCCCGACGTCTCTCGGCGATCCGCTCCCGGGCTTCCACCGGAGCGTTCGGGCCCACCTGGCGAAGGGGGTGTCCGTCCCCTGCCTGTGGGCCACGACGCCGCTCTCGCTGGTGGCGGGCGAGGCCACCACGCCGCTGGTGCGCTGCGCCATGCTCGCAGACGTCACCTTCGGGCTCGCGGGCCGGGCGTTGATGCAGGAAGGGCATCGCGAGTGGGGGATGCTGATCAACACCGACACGACGCTCTACCTCGAGCGTCCACCCCGGGGTCACTGGTTCGCCCACCGTCTGCTCGGACTGCGCGACGATGCGGGCGTCGGCCTCGTGGAGACCGACGTGAGCGACGCAGACGGCCGCATGGGCCGCTCGCTCCAGGCCCTGCTCGCGAACTAGCGGGAGCCCCTAGGGAAGCTCTGCAGATGTTGACTACCCGCGACTGACGGGCCCCGACGGTCCGTGTAGAGAACCCTGTGCAGAGCTTCCCTAGGCCGGCCGGGCGGGGGGCCTCGGGATCAGCGAGGGCGTCGACTCGAGGTACCGCTGGTAGGCGGGGTCGTCCCCCCAACGCTTCTGGCCGACGGCTTCGAGCATGGGGATGCCGCTCACCTGGGTGAGCAGGTACGTCACGAAGAGCGGCGAGACGAGGGTCACGTACTGCCAGCCCGAGAGCACCGGGATCGCGATCAGGGCGACGCCGATCCAGAGCACGATCTCCCCGAAGTAGTTCGGGTGTCGCGACCAGGCCCAGAGGCCCGTGGTGATGAAGCGGCCCCGATTCTCCGGATCGCTCCGGAAGTGCTGCTTCTGTCGATCCGCCACGACCTCGATGCCGAACCCCAGGAGCCAGACGAGGAGACCGACGACGGCGAAGGGGCCGAGCGGCGCCGTCTCGGCGGTGGTGATGGCTGCGAGCGCGCACGCCGCGGTCAAGAGCACCCAGAGGCCCTGCACGGTCCAGGCGACGAGGAAGCGCCCGAAGTGGGGCTTCATCGAGTCGAAGCGCACGTCCCGACCGTCGCGGCGGATGCGCAGGAAGAGGAAGGAGCTCAGCCGGATCGCCCAGATCGCGACGAGCGAGGCCAGCAGGAGCCCGCGCGGGTCGGGCGTTCCCACGAGCAGGAGCGCGCAGGCGACCACGGAGAGGTACGTGAGCCCGCCGGTGAGATCGTAGTAGTGCTCCGTCTGCTTGATGAAGGACGGGACGAAGACGCCCCAGTTGATGGCGAAGGAGACGGCCGCGCAGAGGCCGAAGACCGGGACGCCGAAGGCGAGCGCTCCTCCCTGGCTCCCCGCGAGCGCCACGCCGGCGCCCGCGGCGACGGTGACCAGGAAGCGGATCGCGGAGGTGGTGTCGAAGCTCACGTCCGCGGCCCTCAGCCGCCGACCTGGGCGAGCACCGCGATGCGCTCCCGGCTGGAGACGACGACGCCGCCCGGTCGCTCGACGGTGACCGCGAAGAGCGTCGCCTCGTCCACGGGAAGGTGCGCGCGGATCGGGACGATCACCTCGCCGCCCTCGGCCACGTCGAAGACGCCGCCGTCCACCGGGTGGGCGGCGTCTCTCGCCGCGTCGAAGATCCAGAGCTGGTACTGCTCCTTCGTCGGGTCGTTCACGGCGAGGCCCTCGAAGCGCATGTAGCCCTCCTGGAGCGCATCGCTCCAGACGACGTCGCCCTGTGCCGTGCCGCCCGTCTCGTCGCCGCCCGCCGACCAGTCGACGCGTACCAGATCCGCGGCGCGGGTCTCGAGACTGGCCAGCCGCTCGGCCACCGTCGGCGCGGGGGCCGGTTCGGGCGTCGGCTGCGGCACGCCTCCGAGCCATACCAGCGCCCACCCGGCGGCGGCCGCCAGCCAGCCCGACGCCATGGCGAAGCGTCGCCCGGCTCCCGGCGCGCGCCGTCCCGGTGCCGTCCTCCGGGCCGCCGCCTC
>JASJCN010000070.1 GCA_030065975.1 Myxococcota bacterium | reverse complement strand
GCCGGACTACATGGAGCAGGGCTTCCCGCTCGAGTACGTGTGCGACAAGCCCATGACCTACGCCTTCCTCCCCACCGGGCACTACGCGCAGCTCCCGGTCAATCCGCCGGAGTTCAACAAGCGCGGCTACCTCGTGTCGTCCCTCAGCAACATCACCAAGTGGCTGGCGGAGAAGTGCGAGGAGAAGGGCATCGACATCTACCCCGGCTTCGCGGGCGACGAGGTCCTCATCGAGGACGGCGTGGTCAAGGGCGTGCGCACGGGCGACATGGGCATCGACAAGGACGGCAAGCAGAAGCCCACCTTCCAGCCCGGCATGGACATCCTGGCCCGCTGCACGGTGCTCGGAGAGGGCGTGCGCGGCTCGCTCAGCAAGCAGCTGATCGAGCGCATGGGCCTCGAGGGCGAGAACCCCCAGGTCTTCGAGACCGGCATCAAGGAGATCTGGCGCATCCGTCCGGAGAAGCACGTTCCCGGCCGGGTGATCCACGGCCTGATCCCGGACATGCTCCCCGAGGCGTTCGGCGGCATGTGGATGTACGACATGAAGGACAACCTCATCTCGTACGGCGTCGTCACCGCCCTCGACTCGCACAACCCCTACCACGACCCCCACCTCTGGTCGCAGAAGCTGAAGACCAACCGCTTCTTCCGCGAGCTGCTCGATGGGGCCGAGCTGGTGCGCTACGGCGCCAAGGCCCTGCCCATGGGCGGGCTGTCGGCGATGCCGAAGCTCTACGCCGATGGCGCGATGCTGGTGGGCGACTCCGGCGGCTTCTGCAACGCCGAGAAGCTCGCGGGCATCCACCTGGCGATGAAGTCCGGCATGATGGCCGCCGAGACCCTGATCGACGCCCTCGCCGCCGACGACTTCTCCACCGTCACCCTGGGCGGGTACACCGAGCGGTACCGGCACAGCTGGGCCTACGAGGAGCACTACGCGGCGCGGACCCACCACAGCGCCTTCACCAAGGGCATTCCGTACTTCTTCCTGAACGAGCCCGTGCGCCGCTTCCTCACCGACGGAGGCGGCCTCTCCGGCGACATCGAGTTCGAGCCGGGCCACCGCGCCTACATGAAGCTCTCGGAGCTCCCGCCCTCGAAGCAGAAGAAGGAAGAGTTCGAGTTCGACGGCAAGCTCACGTTCACCAAGGAGCACCTGGTCGGCTTCAGCGGCACCCAGCACGAGACGGACCAGCCTTCGCACCTGGTGGTCGCCGACCGCAACACGTGCAGCGATCTCTGCACCGCGGAGTACGGCAATCCCTGCGAGTCGTTCTGCCCGGCCGCCGTCTACGAGATGGTTCCGGACGACGAGCGCCCGGGGAAGAAGAAGCTCTTCATCCACCACGAGAACTGCGTCCACTGCAAGACGTGCGACATCGCCGACCCCTACCAGGTGATCACCTGGACCACGCCCGAGGGCGGCGAGGGACCCGACTACACCCAGATGTAGCCGCGCAGTGTCCGACTCCGCGCGGTCTCGCTGGGGCAGCTCTGCAAGTGTGGACTACACGCAGCCTTCGAGACTGGGCGCTGCGTGTAGAGAAACCTGTGCAGAGCTCCCCTAGATCGAGGCGGCGACCGCGCGGTGCAGGATCTCGGCGTCGGCCTGCGAGGCGGCGACGACGAGCGCCCGAGCCGGCGTGCGCAGATCCAGGGGAAAGGGCGCCCCACCCTCCATCTGCACCAGCGCTCCGGCCTCGCGCGCGATCAGTGCGCCGACCCGGCCGCGGACGCTGATCGAACCTCCCTCGGGCAGCAGCCGGAGCCCACCCCGCACGCTGGGAAGCACCGGCGCGACCGAGATCGCGCCGCCGCAGCCTCCGAGGGGCTCGAGCCCCGCGTCCTTCAGCACGTCGCGGCCGGCCTCGGGAAGCCCGTGGGAGACGAGCACCCGACGGGCGCCGTCGGGATCCGTCCGCACCCGGGCCGGACGCGGGCTCCCGAGCGGGCGGGTCCGGCGCGCGCCGCCGCCGCGGACGGCGTCGAGGAAGAGCCCCTCGCGCGGCAGGGCCACGAGGCCTCCCAGGTAGCCGGCCTCGTCGGCGAGACCGGCGATCACGGCGTAGGGCCCGCGGCCCTCGAGGTAGGACTGCAGCGTCCCGTCGATGGGATCGATCACCACCGAGAGCGGGTGCCCGGGCCCGAAGCCCGCCACGTTGGGCGTATCCTCCTCGGCCTCGAGGGAGACCTCGGGGAAGTGCTCCAGCAGCGGCACGAGGATGGCCTCCTGCGCAGCGGAGTCGGCGATGGTCATCGCCGCCTTGATCGCGCTGTTCTCCCCGGACTTCGGCTGGTTGCGAACGCGGCCTTCCAGCGCGCGGGCGATCGCCGCCGCCTGCCGGACGGCGGGGCCGATCCGCTCCACGAAGCGACGGCCCCTGGACGACTCGTCGCCGGCCCCCTCGCGCGCTTCCATGGGCTCGGTCAGCCCCGAGCCAGGGGATCGGCCGACCCGCGAGGCGCCGCCCCGGTCGGTGCGGGGAGCAGGATCGAGAAGGTCGTGCCCTTGCCCTCTCGCGAGTCGAGGAAGATCTCGCCCTCGATCGCCTGCACGAGGTGCTTCACGATTGCGAGGCCCAGACCGGTACCGCCGAGGTCGCGGGAGCGCACCTTGTTGACCCGGTAGAAGCGCTCGAAGACCCGCGTCTGGTCCTCCTCGGGGATCCCGATGCCGGTGTCCGAGATCTCGATGCGGACCCGATCTCCGTCGGGGCTCATGCGGATGCGCACCCGGCCACCGGGGTCGGTGTACTTCGCCGCGTTGTCGAGCAGGTTCTCGAAGACCTGCTCCAGCGCCCGGCGATCCGCGAGCACCCGAAGCTCGGGCGAGCTCTCGAGGCTCGCTTCGATCTCGCGGGCCTTGAGCCGGGGCGCCATGTTGCGCAGCAGCGACTCCGCCACGGCCCGGGGATCGACGACGTCGAGGGCGAGGGGCTCGTTGCGGCCCTCGATGCGCGAGAGCTCGAGGAGATCGTCGATCAGGGTCGAGAGCCGGCCCGCGTGATCGAGGACGATGCCCAGGTACTGGGCCCGCTGCTCGGGCTCGAGCCCCTCGGCCTGCAGGGTCTCGGCGAAGCCCCGGATGGCCGTGAGCGGCGTCTTGAGCTCGTGGGACACGTTGGCCACGAACTCGCTGCGCATGCGCTCGAGCTTGTGCAGCTCGGTGACGTCGTGGAACACGGCGACCGTCCCGATGTGGTCGCCCGTGGCCGGGAAGCGCACGGCGTGCATCTGCAGCGAACGCTCGCGGTTCTCCCCGGCGCTCACCTCGAGGACGACGGGCTCGTCGCGACGGGCCGCGTCCTCGAGGGCCTGCTCGATGTCGGTCCGGCGGATCACCTCGAGGGCGGGCCGTCCCGCCACCTCGCCCCACACGCCGAAGAGCTCCCGCAGCCGCGGATTCGCCAGCACGAGGCGCCCGGCGCGATCGACCACGAGCACGCCCTCGACCATGCCCTGGAGCACCGCACGCAGCTGCTCCTTCTCGGACGTGAGGTCCTGGATGCGATCGCGAAGCTCTTCGGCCATCCGGTTCATCACCCGGGCGATGTCGCCGAGCTCGTCGCGGGAGCGCCAGGGAAGCCGCCGGCTGAGGTCGCCCTGGGCGAATCCGACCAGGACCTCGCGCAGCTCGGCCAGGGGACGCATGGCGCGCGCCGCCGTCACGAAGCCGATCAAGAGCGCGATCGCGAGCCCGGCGGCCCCTGCGAGGCCCAGCACCCGAGCCAGGGAGGGCTCGACGGAGCTCGTGGCAATCGGATTCTCGAGGTCGACCGCGAGGCGCACCACGCCGCCGCCTTCGGCCGGAACGGCGAGGTAGAGCAGACGCCTCCCGACGCTCCGGCTCAGCCGGACGTCGCTTCCCACGCGCCCTTCGAGGGCCGCAGCGACCTCGGGACGGCCCGCGTGGTTGTCGAGGCGAGCCAGGGACTCGGGCCCGAAGGAGGAGTCGGCGACGACGACCCCGTCGGGCGCGATCAGGCTGACCCGCGCCTTGGCGTCGTTCGATGCGCGCTCGGCCAGGGCTGCGAGCTCCGGACGGGCCTCCGGACGAACGGCCGAAACGTCGGGCGAGCCTGCATCCGCCGCCGCGACCCAACGTGCGACGAGCCGCGCCCGCTCCTCGAGGGTGACCCGGAGCTGCCCCTGCTCGCGCTCGCGGAGCTGGCCCTGGGCGACGAACCCGGCGCCGAGCAGGGCGATGCCGACGAGCAGCGCCAGTCCGGCGCCGAGCCTGAGCTGGGTGCGCTTCACTGGATTCCCGGGGGCTTGGTGGGTTTCCGGCCGCGGCCGAGCCGTGGCACCCGAAGGCTAGGGGTCGGCGCTACTGGTCTGCGAAACGGTAGCCCACGCCGCGGACCGTCTCGATCAGGTCCCCGGCCGGGCCGAGCTTCTCGCGCAGGCGCTTCAAGTGGGTGTCGATCGTGCGCTCGGTGACCGTGATCTCCGAGCCCCACACCGAGTCGAGCAGGCGCTGGCGGCTCATCACGTGTCCCGGCCGGTTCATCAGCGCCGAGAGGAGGCGGAACTCCTTGGCCGTGAGATCGATCGGGCTGCCCCCGACGGTGCAGCGGTGACGATCCACGTCGAGGGCGAGCTCGCCCCGGGCCATGACCGAGGTGGCCTCTCGGGGGGTGCTGGCGCGACGCAGGATGGCCTGGACCCGGAGGGTGAGCTCCCGAGGACTGAAGGGCTTGGTCACGTAGTCGTCGGCGCCGAGCTCGAAGCCGACGACGCGGTCGACCTCCTCGCTCTTCGCCGTGAGCATGATGATCGGGAGATCCCGCAGCTCGGGGTCGGACCGCAGCTTGCGGCAGACCTCGGTGCCAGGCAGGTCCGGCAGCATCAGGTCGAGGACCACGAGGTCGGGCACCTGGGCCTGGATCGCCTCCAGTCCGGCGCGACCCGTCTCGGCGGTCTCGACCTCGTAGCCAGCCTGGCTCAGGTTGAAGCGGGCGAGCTCCAGCAGATCGGGCTCGTCATCGACGACGAGGATTCTCTCCGGCATGGCGGGAAGTTACCCATCGCGCACCGGCGGGGTACCCGGCCGCCACGCAGCGGTCACAATGCCTCCCGAACGTGACGCTTTCGTAACGGCGTCGGCGCATGGAAAATCGCGAACCAAACCGGGGGTTTGGGGCGGCGCGTCCCGGTTTTGTCACGCAGGTCACGGCACGCGGGCCTTCAAGTCGGCATAATGGCCAGCCGATTCGCCGGGTAGGAGGATCGAGCATGCGCGGACGGGGAGATCGACAGGCACGACGGGCGCTTGCCCTGCGGGCCTGCGCCCGGATCGCGATCCTCGCCTGCCTCGCCGCCCCGACCCCGGTCCTGGCCGGCCCGCCGGCGGCCATCGACTCGTCGGTGGCCCATCGCCCGGGCTGGGTGGAGCGCTCGTTCCGCGGCTTCGCGAAGGACTGGCTGCGGGGCGCCGCCCGCCAGAGCGCCCCCGGCCACCGGGTGGGCGACGACTTCGAGCTCGAGGTCCGCGCGACGCGCAGCAGCCGAGCGCCCTTCGTGGGGATCCTGCGGTACCACGAAGAGCGCTGGAGCTGCTCCCGCAAGGGTCGCTGCCGCCTCGAGGGCCGCGACCGCGTAGCCGAGATCTTCCGCTTCCAGGACGGCCGCTGGATCTACTAGGCGCCTCGCCGCCGTCCCGCAAAGGGGCTCGGCGGCGGCCCCCGTCTACGGGCTCCCGGGCGACCAGAGGTACAGGAAGGACGGGCCCGTGAGTCCGGGCACGCGCGACCACGGATCCCTGGGAGCCGCCGGCGCCTCCGCGGAGAAGAGCGTCGTGTCGCGGCGTCCGGGCCGCAGGTACCGGATCACCCGGGCCTCCTCGAGGCCGGCAGCCTCCTTCGCCAGCTCGACCGCCGAGGGGAGGTCGCCGACGCTGTCGATCAGCCCGGCCTCGAGCGCCTGGCCCGCGCTGTAGATGCGGCCGTCGGCCAGGGACTGGACCTGCTCCGTCGTGAGCTCGGGGCGCCCGTCCTCCACCACTGCGACGAAGCGCGCGAACAGGTCGTCGATCACCGAACGCAGCTGCTCGCGCTCGGAGTCGGAGAGGGGCCGGAGCGGCGAGCCGGCATCCTTGAAGGGGCCCGTCACGAGAGTCTGGTCGGCGACGCCGATCTTCTCCATCAGTCCGCTCACCTCCACGCCCGCGAAGATCACGCCGATCGAGCCGGTGATCGTCGTGGGATAGGCCTGGACGTGATCGGCCGTCATCGCGACGTAGTAGCCGCCGCTTGCGGCGACTCCCATCAGCTGGGCGATCACGGGAACCTCGTGCTCGGCCTTGAAGCGCGCGATCTCCCCGTACAGGATCTCGCTGGCCGTGACCGTCCCGCCCGGGCTGTTGATCCGCAGCAGCACGGCCTCGATCTCGTCGTCGCGGCCCGCCTGCTCGAGCTGCGCCCGCACCCGCGCGGTGATGGCGGCGGTGCGCCCCACCCCGAGCTGGCCCGACTCGCCCTGCTCGCTGAGCCCGCCGCTCACGTCGAGCAGCAGGATCTTCCCACCCTCCTCGCCCATCACGACGCTCTCCTCGAGCGGCCCGCCACCCCCGAAGAGAGGGATCTCGAGGGTGATGCACCCGGAGACGAGAGGCAGACAGAGCAGCAGGAGGCAGGCGGTTCGGTGGGTCATGGCGCGGAGTCTACTCCGAGCCCCCGCGCCGGAAAGTCCCGCGGCGGCCCCAACGGAGAAGCGCGGAGCCAGACCGGACGAATCCGGCCCGACTCCGCGCTCCGTGGCGTCTCTCACCCCCCCTGCTCGAGACGCCACAGGAACTCCCTCTGCCCCTGGGCGAGGGCGACCCCTCAGCTACATCCGCTGGTGGCCCCGCAATTCGGGCACTTGTAGCAGGCCCCGTTGCGCACCGTGATCGACCCGCACTCGGTGCAGGCCGGCGCGTCCGCCTGGTTCACGAACACGCTCTTGTCGCCCGACCCGCCGGCCACCGCCGCCCGCGGTGCAGTCGCCACCGGTGCCAGGCTGGCCTGCTCCCCGCTCTCTTCCTGCTCGTCGTCGGCGAGGGCCTCGCCCGCCAGGAAGCGGTTCCCGAGGTAGCGGAACACGTAGTCCGTCACGGACTTGGCGATCGGGATCTCGGGATTGTTCGTGAAGCCGGCCGGCTCGAACCGGGTGTGGCTGAACTTGTCCACCAGCGCCTTGAGCGGGACACCGTACTGGAGGGCGATGGACGTCATCGTCGCGATGCTGTCCATCAGGCCCGAGATCGTGCTGCCCTCCTTCGCCATGCGGAGGAAGATCTCGCCCGGGTGGCCCTCGTCGTAGAGGCCGACGGTGAGGTAGCCCTCGTGGCCCGCGATCGAGAACTTGTGGGTCAGGGACTGGCGCTCGTCCGGCAGCTTCTCGCGGACGGCCCGGCGCTCGGCCAGGTCGACCACGTTGTCCGGCGTGCCCTCGTCCTTGCCCGCATTCAGCGGCTGGGTCCGCTTGCAGCCGTCGCGATAGATGGCCAGAGCCTTGAGACCGAGGCGCCAACCTTCCACGTACGCCGCCTTCACGTCATCGATGCTGGCGTCGCTCGGCAGGTTGACCGTCTTGCTGATGGCACCCGAGAGGAAGGGCTGCACGGCCCCCATCATGCGGATGTGCCCCATCCAGTGGATCGAGCGCTCTCCGTTGACGGCGCGGAACGCGCAGTCGAAGACGTCGAGGTGCTCCTCGGCGAGGTGCGGCGCGCCCTCGATGGTCTCGTGCTCGTCCACGTAGTCCAGGATGTCCGACACCTGCGCCTCGGAGTAGCCGAGCTTCTCGAGGGCCATGGGCACGGTCCGGTTCACGATCTTGAGCAGACCGCCGCCCACGAGCTTCTTGTACTTGACCAGCGCGATGTCCGGCTCGACCCCCGTGGTGTCGCAGTCCATCATGAACGCGATCGTGCCGGTGGGCGCCAGCACGGTGACCTGGCCGTTCTTGTAGCCGTGCTTCTTGCCGAGGCTCTCGGCCTTTGCCCAGGCATCCCGCGAGGCCGCCCAGAGGTCGGCCGGGACACCGGCCGTCGGCACCGCGTCGGCGGCGGAGCGGTGCATCCCGATCACCTCGAGGAAGGGCTTCCGGTTGGCCCGGTAGCGCGCGAAGGGCCCCATGGCCTCGGCGATCTCGGCGCTGGTCCGATAGGCCTCGCCGCACATCAGCGACGTGATGGCCGCCGCCAGGTTGCGCCCCTCGTCGCTGTCGTAGGCCATGCCCTGGGCCATCAGCAGGGCGCCCAGGTTTGCGTAGCCGAGGCCGAGCGGCCGGTAGAGGTGGCTGTTCCTGGCGATCTGCGGCGTCGGGTAGTCCGCGTGATCGACGATGATCTCCTGGGCCAGGATCGTCACCGCCACCGCCCGCGTGAAGGACTCGACGTCGAACTCCCCGGCCTCGTCGACGAACCGCATCAGGTTCAGGCTGGCCAGGTTGCAGGCCGTGTCGTCGAGGAACATGTACTCGGAGCAGGGGTTGCTCGCGTCGATGCGGCCCGAGTTCTTGACCGGGTTCCAGCGGTTGATCGTGGTGTCGTACTGCATGCCCGGATCGCCGCAGAGATGGGCCGCTTCGGCGACCTCGCCCAGCAGCTCCTTGGCGCCGAAGGTCTCGACCACCTCGCCCGTCCGGACCGCCCGGGTCGACCAGGGCTCGCCGTTGAGGGCCGCCCGCATGAAGTCGTCGGTGACGCGCACCGAGTGGTTGGCGTTCTGGAACTGCACCGACTCGTAGGCGCCGCCCGTCACGTTGAAGCCGCCGTCGTAGCCGGCGTCGATCAGCGCCCAGGCCTTCTTCTCCTCCTCGGCCTTGCAGTGCACGAACTCGCGCACGTCGGGGTGGTCGACGTTGAGGATCACCATCTTCGCCGCGCGCCGGGTCTTGCCGCCCGACTTGATCACGCCGGCGAAGGAGTCGAGGCCGCGCATGAACGACACGGGCCCCGAGGCGGTGCCGCCTCCGGCCAGATCCTCCTTGGAGGAGCGGATGCTCGAGAGGTTGGAGCCGGCGCCCGAGCCGCCCTTGAAGAGCATGGCCTCGGTCTTGGCCAGGTCCATGATGGACTCCATGGTGTCCGCGACCGAGTTGATGAAGCAGGCGCTGGCCTGCTGGGGCGTGTCCTTGACGCCCAGGTTGAACCAGACCGGGCTGTTGAAGGCCATCTTCTGGTTGACCAGCAGGTGCTTGAGCTCGTCGGAGAACGCCTCGGCGTCCTCGGGCGTGGCGAAGTAGCCGGAGCCCTCGCCCCACTCGCGCAGCTTGGCGACGACGCGGCCGATCAGCTGGCGGACGCTCGTCTCGCGCTCGGGCGTTCCCAGGTGGCCGCGGAAGTACTTCGAGACGACGACGTTGGTGGCGAGCTGGGACCAGTCGGCCGGGATCTCGGCGTCGCGCTGCTCGAAGATCACCTCGCCCTGCTCGTTGGCGATGGTGGCCGAGCGCAGCTCCCACTCGATCTCCTCGAAGGGATCGCTGCCGGCGCGGGTGAAGTGACGTTGGACGTGGACCCCCTTGGCCGCCGTCTTCCGGCTGGCCTTGGGACTGGCCTTGGAACTAGCCTTCGCCTTGGACCCCTTGGTCTCGGGCTGGGTCGCGCGCTTCCCCGTCTCCACCATCGCCTCACTCATGCTCACCGTTCTCCACTGGAGGGTGCCCCCTCCGGACTGCCAGGGCCCGTGCTCCCGCGGGCTCGTGGCGATATCGATGTCTGGAGATGAGAGAGGCCCCGGGTTTCCCCGGGGCCCCCGAGTCCGGCAGGTCCTCCTTCCCGCCTGAACCCGCATCCCTCCGGCAACCGCCTGTTCTCTCGAACCCCCCAGGCCACCGGAGAGAGATCATCCCCGTGAACTCCTGTGATACTTCCGGGCCTCGGGAGCGTCAACGAAAAAGCACAAAATCTTGGGCTCTACTGACAGGAGGACCACAAGTCCTCGCGGTTGCACGGGTTCTCGGGGCGGTGGCGACGCGTTCCGATGTGCCGGGGCCCGCCCGAGGCGGGCCACCGAGCGCAGGGGGCACCGGCAAGTGCCTGGAATTGCTCGGTTGATGCGGCGCGCTGCCGCGGCGCGTCAGGCAGGGATCGCGCAGCGGGTCGGGACGCCGGGCGAGCTAGCTCCGGGCGTACTGGTTGCGGATCCGGATGGGCC
Source organism: Myxococcota bacterium (assembly GCA_030065975.1). Lineage (GTDB taxonomy): Bacteria > Myxococcota_A > UBA9160 > UBA9160 > UBA6930 > JASJCN01. The sequence goes on along the minus strand of JASJCN010000070.1, from coordinate 15,131 downwards.
CGGCCTGGCCGTCAGCAGAGATCGGCTTCACCGCCAGGGAAACCCGGTTGTCCTCGTCCAGGGCTTTCCAGTAGGTCTCGAGCACCGCCTCGGCGTCCCCGTCGAGCGGGAGCCAGAGCGGATCGCCCCGGAACGAGGGCAGCGGCGAGCCGTCGCCTTCGTAGGTGGTCAGCCCGAAGCCCAGGCCGGCCGGCGGCGGCGCCGGGCGGAACACCACCCGGTCGGTCTGCTCGGGGTCGGCCTCGCTCGCGCGCAGGATCGAGAGGGCCAGCGCCGGCGCCTCCGATCGGAGGTCGAGCATGCCGCTGATGCGCGGCGTGTAGTTGGGCGCATCGTGCTCCCGCTCGCGGGTCCCGAGGGCGGCCTCGAAGCCCTCCCCCCGCGAGAGGAAGTCGCGGACGGTCCCGGTCTGGTCGCCATTGGTCACCAGGTGGATCCCGGGCAGCTCGAGCATCGCCTCGTAGAGCGTGAGCGAGGTGTCGCCGGAGCTCGAGTCGGCATCGGCCGGGAGGGTCCGCAGCACCGGGCCTTCCGCCTCGAACACGCGATTGCGGCTGCCCGCGCTGCGCCCCATGGTCCAGTAGACCTGGAGCCAGCCGCCGGCGCTCGCGCGCCCGATCACGAGGCCGCGCCCCGGGTAGGGATTGCCGGCGAGATGGCGTGAGAGGTTGGCCTGCGCGCGCTCGGCGAGCGTGGCCGTCATTCGGGCAGGCCGGTGATACGGAAGCCCGTGCCCTCGGGCACCTTGTACCGCACGTTGAGGCCGATCAGCAGCGCCGTCCAGCCCTCCACGTAGCGCGCGTTGGCCAGCAGCCCGCCGTTGATGGCCCGGATGCCGGGCACCAGCTCGCACAGCGCCTGGACCCGCTCGCGCGGCGCCTTCTTTCCGGACACGATCACGTCGCACTCGACGGGATCGGGGAGGTGCTGCAGGCGATGGGCCGGCACGTTCTGGAAGGCGGACACGACCTCGACGCCCTGGGGCACGAGAGCGGCGCAGAGCTCGGCACACGAGCCCTGCCAGATGCCGACCGTGCGGACCGGGCCGTCGCCGATGGCCGTGGCCAGGGGCACGCCCATGGAGACCAGGATCTGCCCGGGCTGCCACACGTCCTTCAGGCCCTTCAGCGTCGAGGCGGTGTGCTCGAAGGGCACCGAGAGGATCACGACCTCGGCCGCGGCGGTGGCCGCGTCGTTTCCGAAGCCCTGGACGTCGGCGCCCGGCACCTTCTCCAGCACCTCGGCGGCGGCCGCCTCGGCGCGCTCGGGCTTTCGCGAGCCGATCACCACGCGGCGGCCGGCGGCGGCGTAGCGCAGCGCGAGGCCGAGGCCCTGGTCACCGGTTCCGCCCAGGATGGCGATGGCCTCGGGATCGGGGGAAGTCGTCGAGGGAGGGGCTTGGTCGCTCATGGGGAGCGCAGGGTAACAGCGAAGCGGCGGGGTCGCGCCACCCTCGGTGGGCGCATGAGGAAAGGCTCCGGCCGCGACTCGCGCGCCGAGCCCGACGCGGGCATCCTCCCGCCATGAGCGAGGACGCCCCGGGCCCGGAGACCACGCCGTCGGAGATCGGCCAGCACGACGCGCGCACCCTCAAGATCCGTTGGGGCGACGGCCACGAGAGCCTCTTCGACGTCCGCGAGCTGCGGCTGGCCTGCGGCTGCGCCCAGTGCGTCGACGAGTGGACCGGCGAAGAGCGCCTGGATCCGAACAGCGTCCCCGAGGACGTCCGCCCGGTGAAGATCGAGGGCGTCGGCCGCTACGCCCTCCAGATCGAGTGGAGCGACGGCCACACCGCCGGCATCTACCCCTTCCGGCGCCTCCGCGAGCTCGGCTGAGCCCCGGCCCGGATGCGCATCGAGCCGCTCTTCGAAGGGGCCGAGATCCAGCGCCGCGTTCTGGAGATCGCGCGCGAGATCTACCGCGACTTCGCGGACTCGCCGCTCGTGCTCGTGTGCATCGCCGAGGGCGCCCGGCGCTTCGCCGCCGACCTCGAGCGCGCCCTGGTGGATCAGGGCGTGACCCCCGAACTCCTCGAGATCCGCGCCCGGCGCAGCGAGGGCACGACCCTCGGCCCGGTGCAGGTCGACCAGTTCGACCCGGATCGCCTGGAGGATCGCGACGTGGTGGTGGTCGACGACATCGCCGACGAAGGCGTGACCCTGCGCGCCGTCCTCGACCTCGCGGCGCTCGGCGACCCGCGCTCGCTGCGCGTGGCGGTGCTGGTCGACAAGCACGGCGACCGCCGCGAGCCGGTCCCCCTCGACTACGTCGGCTTCCGCATCGCGACGGGCTGGGTGATCGGCTACGGCATGGACGTCGACGGCGAGTACCGCGACCTCGACTGGATCGGCGTCTTGAAGGATGACCGGTTCTAGAGGGCGGCTCCGCTACTCGGGCAGCGCGAACGCCACCAGCGAGTCGCCCATCGTCGAGCCCGCCCGGCCGTGGCCGCCGGCCGCGATCACCACGTACTGGCGGCCCTCGTAGCGGTAGCTCATCGGCGTGGCCTGGCCTCCGGCCGGCAGGCGCCCGGCCCAGAGCTCCTCCCCGGTCTCGACGTCGAAGGCGCGCAGGTAGTCGTCCATGGCGGCGCCGATGAACACGAGGCCGCTCTCGGTGGTGAGCGGGCCGCCGATGTTCGGGACGCCGGCCTTCCACGGGATCGGCAGCGGAGCGATGTCGCGCACGGTGCCGAGCGGCACCTCCCAGCGGATGTCGCCGGCCTCGAGGTCCACCGCCACGAGCTTGCCCCACGGCGGCTTCGAGCACGGCAGCCCGAGCGGCGAGAGCATCGTCTCGCGGCGCATGCCGTGGCGGGCGCCGTCCTGGGGCGAGATCTCGACCCCCGGGTTCTCGCGCTTCACGCGATCGAAGTCCTCGCGCGGGATCAGCGTGACGACGAAGGGCAGGTCCATCACGTTGGCGATCAGGAGCTGGCGCCCGGTGTCCACCGACACGCCGCCCCAGTTGGATCCGCCGGCGTTGCCCGGCAGCATGATCGTGCCCTGGCGGCTCGGCGGCGTGTAGACGCCCTCGAAGCGCAGCGACTCGATCCACCGGCGACACGCGCGCGTGTCGAAGAAGGCCACGCCCCAGGCGTCCTCGGGGCCGATGGTGTGCCGGATCAGCGGCGGCGGCTTCGTCGGGAAGGGCTGGGTGGGCGAGACCGGCAGATCGCCGTCGTCCGAGGGCGGTACGGGGCGCTCCTCCACCGGGAAGAGCGGCGTCCCGTCCTCTCGGTCCAGGGTGAAGAGCAGCCCCATCTTCGTGGGCTGCACGAGCGCCGGGATGCGCCGTCCGTCGCGCTCGAGATCGAAGAGCGTCGGCTGGGCCGGAAGGTCGAAGTCCCAGAGGTCGCCGTGCACCGTCTGGAAGCTCCAGACCCGCTCGCCCGTCGAGCCGCGCACGGCGATCACGGCGCTGCCGAAGGTGTCGAGGCCCTCGCGCCACTTGCTCGCGTAGTCGGGCGTCGGGTTGCCCGTCGGCAGGAACACGAGGTCGCGCTCCTCGTCCACCGACATGGGCGCCCACACGTTGGGCGAGGAGAGCGCCCAGCCGGCCGGCGAGCGGCCGCCCGGAGCGACGTCCGGCGGCGCCGGATCGAAAGCCCAGCGCAGCGCCCCGGTGCGTACGTCGTAGCCGCGGACCACTCCGCTCGGCGCGTTGGTGCGCACGTTGTCGCCGACCGCCGAGCCGACCACCACCACGTCGCCGATCACGACCGGCGCCGAGGTATGCGAGTACTCGCCCTTCCAGCGCACCATCCCCACGCCCAGGGCGAGGTCGACCTCGCCGTCCACGCCGAAGCCCGGACAGGGCTTCCCCGTGGCCGCGTCCAGTGCGATCAGGCGGGAGTCGAGGGTGTTGGTCAGGATCCGTTCGGCACAGACGCTGCCGGCGACGGCGCTCGCGTCGCGGTAATGAGCGACGCCGCGGCAGATCAGCTGGTTCGCCCAGCGTCCCGCCACGTCGATCTCCGGGTCGAAGGCCCAGCGCTCCTCGCCCGTCGCCGGGTGGATCGCCAGCACCCGGTTGAAGGGAGTGCAGGCGTAGAGCCAGCCCCCGACCAGGATCGGCGTGAGCTCGTAGGCGGTGGTCGAGCCGCAGCCGCTGTCCGGCGCGCACACGTCCCCGCTGTGATGCTCCCAGGCGATCTCGAGGCGCGAGACGTTCTCGCGCGTGATGTCGCCGAGGGCGACGTAGCGCGTTCCGCCCGCGTCGCCCCCGTAGGCGGGCCACTCGGTGTCCGGGGCCTGGGCCCGGGTGGGCGGCGAGAGCAGGACGAGTCCCAGCCAGACGAGGCAGGCGAGCCCGGGGACGGCCGACGGACGCTCACGAAGGGTCATGGGGAGTCTCCTTGCACAGGGCGCGGATGCAGAACAGGACGAGGCTCTGCCTCGCCGCGGCGTCGTCGATGGACGCGCCGTCGAAGTCGCCGTGGCGGTGGCGCGCGAGCCACGCGCAGCCCTCGATCACGAGCCGGGCCGTGACCCGGGCGTCGGGCAGCGGCGCGAAGACGCCCTCGTCGATGCGCCGCTCGATCCATCCGGCCCAGCGATCGACCAGGCGCGTACGCCCGCGGTGGAAGTAGACGCCTCGCAGGTCGGGCCGCTCCACCGCGATCCGCTCCAGGAAGTCGAGGGTGCGGCGGTTCGTGGCGAGGAAGTCGTAGAGCTCGAGGACGAGGGTCTCGATCTCGGCGCCGGGGTCGTCGGGCGGCGGTGCGTTGCAGGCCGAGAGCAGGGCCTCGTGCTTGCCGCCGATCGCCCGCAGCCGCTTGCGCAGGTGCTCGGCGGCCGCGCCCGGCGCGGGCTCGGGGACGGGCAGCTCCTCGCGGACGAAAGGCTTGCCGGAGAAGGCGCGCTGGATGCAGAGGTCGAGGAGCGCCTCCTTGCCCTCCACGTAGCGGTACAGGGTGCCCGTTGCGACGCCGAGGGCGCGGGCCACGTCGGACATCTGGGTCAGGCGGATGCCGCGGCGGGTGAACTCGCCTGCGGCCACGTCGATCAGCTCGGCCAGACGGCCCTCGGGGGCGGTGCGGGGCATGGCCCGAGGATAACTGAACGAATCATTCATTCATAGAGGCTTGGACAGCGCGCGGACGAGGGGGCATGCTGGCCGCCATGACGAGCAGAACGCCCCCCCTGCCCCGCCCCTCGGCCACGATCCTCCTGCTGCGTGACGGCCCGGCGGGGCTCGAGGTGTTCATGGTGCAGCGGCACCACCAGATCGACTTCGCCACGGGAGCCCTCGTGTTCCCCGGCGGCAAGGTCGACCCCGGCGACGCCGACCCGCGCCTGGTCGAGCGTGCCCGCCGCGGCGCCGGACCGGCCCGCGACGCCTTCCCCATCCACGTGGCCGCCATTCACGTCGCGGCCATTCGCGAAACGTTCGAGGAGTCGGGGGTGCTGCTGGCGCGGCCGCGGGGGAGCGACGCCCTCGTCGACGCCGAGCGCCTCTCCGGCCTCGACCCCGAGCGGGAGAAGCTCGAGCAGGGCGACCTCACCCTCGCCGATCTGTGCGAGCGCGAGGATCTCGAGCTGGCGCTCGACCTGCTCGAGCCCTTCGCCCACTGGATCACGCCGGAGTTCATGCCGAAGCGCTTCGACACCCATTTCTTCCTGGTGCCGGCCCCGAAGGACCACCTGGCCGCGCACGACGGCCGCGAGTCGGTCGACTCGGTGTGGATCTCGCCGCGCGAGGCGGCGGCGGACGCCGAGGCCGGCCGCCGCACGATCATCTTCCCGACACTCATGAACGTGAAGAAGCTGGCGCGCAGCGACTCGGTGGAGGCCGCCCTCGGAGCCGCGCGCTCGGGCCCGGTCGTCACGGTGCTGCCGCGGGTCGAGGTGCGCGACGGCGAGAAGATGATGGTGCTGCCCGAGGCCGCCGGCTACGACGTCTCGGTCGCTCCGCTCTCGGCCCTGCGTTAGGTCCGAGCGAGTCGGGCGCGAGCGGGGTGAGCGCGGCGACGCGCCCGGACTGGAGCGAACGGCTCCTGGCTCTGGCCGGCGGAGCTTCTGACGACCCCGACGCGCGCCTGGTGAGCTTCGCCCGGGCCCTGCTGCTCTACTCGTCGGCCCGCGCCTGGATCGCGGTGCTGCGCGTCGACGGGGCCGAGGCGGGCCTGCTCGTGGCCCTGGCCCTGGCCGTCTCGGCGAGCGCCGGCCTCGCGTTCGCAGCCCGCCGCGAGTGGCAGCGCCTGGCCCCGCGCGCCGCCCTCGTGCCCCTGGCCATCCACCTCGTCTGGAGCTTCCCGACCACCGACAACCACTTCTTCCTCGAGCTCGTGCTCGTCCTCGTGCTGGCCGCCTTCGACGGCGCCACGGCACTCCGCACCCTGCGCTTCGCGCTGGTGATCGTGCTCTTCCACACCGGCCTCCAGAAGCTCCTCTGGGGCCACTACCTGCACGGCGACTTCCTGGCCTTCATGATCGCGACGGGTTCGCCCTTCGGAGATCTCTTCGGGCTCGTACTCCCGGCCGCCGAGATCGAGCGACTGCAGGGCCTGCGGATCCTCGTCGACGGCGCAGGGCCCTATCGGGTCGAGGGGCGCGACTCGATCTGGCTGCGGCTGGCCTCGAACGCGGTGGTGGTGGCGGAGCTCGTCCTCCCCTTCCTGCTGATCGCGAAGCCGACGCGAACCGTGGCGGCAGCCATCACCCTCGCGCTGGTGCTCTCGCTCCAGCTCGGAGCCCGCGAGCTGCTCTTCCTCTCGCTCTTCGCGACGGGGCTCTGCCTGTTCCTGCCGAAGGACCCCCTCCCTCGCGCCCTCCCCTGGCTCGCGCTCGGCTACGGCGTGCTCTTCGGCCTCGCCGCCGGAGTGATCCCGGACGGTGGCTTCCTGCGCGGAGGCCACCTGTGAGCTCGCGCCGGGCCATGGCCCTGCTGACCGTCCTCGCGCTCTGGCCGCTGGCCCAGCACGGTCTGGCCCGCCGCCTCGACGCGAACCCGTGGAAGCTCGGCGGCTTCGCCATGTACACGACGCCGGCACCGCCCCTCGAGATCGGTTGGATCGAGGTGGGCGCGAGCGGGCCGCGGCGCCTCGACCCGGCCGTGCTTCCGAAAGAGACGCGAGAGGAGCTCCGGGACTTCGAGCGCCGCCGCCACGCCCTGGGCCGGCTCGTCGACCCGGAGCCCGTGGCCCGCCGCGTCCTGGCGCGACGCCCGGAGGCGCAGGCGGTGATGGTGGTGATCCGGCGCTACGAGCTCGATCCCGGAACGGCGCGCTTCCGGATGGACGAGACCCGCACCGTCGTCGGCCGTTAGTCGTTCCGGCGGAGCCCGTCGCGCGGCGACCTAGCCGTTCCGGCGGAGCCCGTCGCGCGGCGACCTAGCCGTTCCGGCGCAGCCAGTCGCGCAGCGGCCGCATGCCTACGGTCTTGATGGCCCGGGACGCGAGGGCCTCGTGCCCCGCCTCGCCGCCGAAGAAGGTTCGCTCGAAGTCGCGCTGGTGGGCGGAGTCCGGCGTCACGTGGGAGAGCTCGAGGCTCTCCTGCGCCGGGTGGCAGATCACGTAGTTGAGGCCCGTCTGGAGCCCGTCCAGGCGTCGACCCATGTGAGCCGCGCCGGTGCCCTCGGAAAAGCTCAGCGAGTCGGCACAGAAGTGGTCGAGGACCGGGAAGCCCTTGGCCTCGAGATTGTCGACCACCTGGTTCAGGATCGCCGCGGCGCCTTCGAGCCCGGCCTCCTTCAGGGCAGGGAGGTTCGGCCGCGCCGCGAAGGCGGGCAGCCGGAACTCCTCGGCCACCTGCTGATACACGTCGATCAGGCTCGGGAAGAAGCAGGTCCCCATGTGGGTGTCGATGTGGGTGACGTCGATGCCCGCGTCGAGCGCCATCTGCACCTGGGCGCGCAGCTCGATCAGCGCCTCCTCGGGCTTCGCCTTCGCCGCGGCCTCGAAGGTCGTGCGCGGGAGGAATCCCTCGTCGTCGAGGAGCGAGGGCACCGAGCCGCGGCCGGCGACCGGGCCCCAGCGGTAGTGCGGCCACTCGGAGTTGAGGGTCAGGTGCACCCCCAGGTCGAGCTCGGGATGCTCCTTGGCCCGGTTCGCCGCCTCCTGGAACCACGGGCAGGGGACCATCAGGCTCCCGCAGGTCGCCGGGCCGGAGAGCAGCGCCTGGAACGCGCCCTCGTTGGCGGCGTGGCACATCCCGATGTCGTCGACGTGGATGATGGCGACGCGATCGCTCGCATCGAAGCCAAGGTCCTCTGCGATCGTGGGCATGCTTCCTCCTCGGTGCCCGGCGGCGCCGGACGCCCAGAGGATGGCCGGCAGCGGTGGGACCCCAACGCTAGCGTGCCGGCATGCCGATCGACCTCGACGCCGCCCGGAAGGTCGCCCTGGCCGCGTCGGACGCCGCCCGGCGGGAGATCCTCCCGCGCTTCCGCAGCGTCGCGGTCGAGACCAAGTCCGACGGCTCCCCGGTCACCGAGGCCGACCGGGCGGCCGAGCGCGCCATCCGGGAGGTGCTGGCGGGCTTCGACCCGGAGATCGGCGTGCTCGGAGAGGAGTACGGCGACGACACCGGCAGCCGCGAGCGGTACTGGGTGGTCGATCCCATCGACGGCACGATCGCCTTCTCCCGGGGCATCCCGCTCTACGGCAGCATCATCGCGCTGGTCGAGGAGGGGCGGAGCGTGCTCGGCCTGATCGACCTGCCCTCCCTGGGCGAGCGCCTGGTCGGAACCCGGGGCGGCGGCGCCTGGCGCGGCGACCAGCGGCTGCGCGTCAGCGAGGAGACCGATCCGCGCAAGGCGATCATCTGCCACGGCGACCTCTTCGCCTTCGACTTCTTCGGCGAGCGGAAGGCCTACGAGCGACTTGCCGCCGAGCTGCGCATGTTGCGCGGCTACACCGACGCCTTCGGCCACGCGCTCGTGATCCAGGGCTCGGCCGGCGCGATGATCGACCTGGCGCTGAACCCCTGGGACGTGGCGGCGACCGAGTGCCTTGTCGTGGAGGCCGGAGGGCGCTGCGTGACCGTCGATCGCCGCGCAGACGGCCGCAAGCTCGGCCTCGTGTTCGGCAACGAGGCCCTGGTCGAGTTCCTGCTCGAGCGCACGGGGATCGCCTAAGGCGCCGCCCAAGGCTGCCCCTCGGGGCATCGCTCCGGTGTTTCCCTCCTCCGCCCGATGCATCCGGTGACCTGGTTCACATCGGAAGCGGAGCGCCCGTGCGTCGACTGCTCGCCACAGCCCTGTTCGTCTGGATCGCGCTGCTCGCGAGCAGCGCGGGCGCGACCGTGATCGGCTACTGGCGCATGGAGGTCGACGACGACCCGAGTGCGGAAGGCCTCTCGGTGGCCAACGAGATCACCCTCGGCACCCCGCTGATCTCGACCGAGGCCATGCTCGACGCCGCGAACCTGCCCGTCGGGATCGTGCCGCTCACGGCGGCGGACAACTTCTTCAGCGTGGCCGCGACCCGCCAGGGCGGTGCCAACGGCATCAACGCGAGCGCCGCGTACTACGCAGCCCTGTCGGTCACGAGCATCACCGTCGAGTACTGGGCGCGGACCGTCGAGAACAACGCCACGCCCTTCCGCATGAGCTCCGGCGGGATGGACGGCATCGTGATCGCCAATCCCAACTCCCTCGACGTCACCTACCACGTCGACGACGGCGGCACGACCCGCCGCTTCACCCTGGCCAACGTGCACAACATGAGCGGAGCCTGGCACCACTACGCCTTCGTCTACGACGAGGTCCTCGGCATCGCGGAGTTCTACGTGGACAACGTGGTGGTCGCGAGCTTCGACGGGCCCGACGGCGCTCCCCTCGTGATCGCGCCGGGGACGGCGGTCGAGGCCGGGGTGCTGATGGACTTCGCCAGTGCCGGCCAGGGCACACTGGACGAGCTGCGCATCCACGACTCGGCCGTCCTCACCACCAGCTTCCTGCTCCCCGAGGCCCCGCCGGCGGCGCTCTGGCTGGGTGCGGCGGTGGCCCTCGGCTGGGCCCCGCTGCGCGCGCGCCGGGCAGCCCACCGGCCCTGAGCCCCGCTCCAGCGGGGGCCGCGGCGCGACTCCGGGTCACGCGACCCGGCCCCGAGGCCTCGCTATCGTCCGGGGTCCCCGAGAGGAGCGGACCCCCCGACTCCCCCTCCGCCCGGGGTCCCGAAGAGGAGAGGAGCCCCCCTGATGGCCGCTGACATCCCCAACGTCACCCTGGACGATGCCCGTTCCCTGCTCGCCGCCGGCGAGGCCTTCCTCGAGCCCGTGCTGGCCCGCACCAAGGAGATCACGGAGGGCGGCCGCACGATCGACGACCACCAGGTCCTGGTGGACCGGGTCGCCTACGCCGCGACCGAGGCCCGCGCCGCCCGCGAGGTGATCGCCTACACCGAGCGCGCCGAGTCCGAGGGCCGCGCCAAGGACATCGCCGTCCAGACCGCCGTGGCATCCACGGCCGACCTCGTGACCAGCCTGCGCAACCGCGTCGACCCCGCGCTCACCGAGCTCGGCCTGGGCGACGCGCCGCTCGAGGCCGCCTTCCCCGCCGACGTGCGCGAGAAGCTCCGCGCCGCCTCGAGCGAGGCCCTGGTGCGCCACATCGGCCGCCACGCCATCGAGACCCGGGGCCGCAACGAGACCCCGCTCGACGAGATGCTCGAGCAGGTGCGCGATTCCGTGCGCGAGTTCGCCGAGAACGAGGTCCTGCCCCACGCGGAGCACATCCACCGCAACGACCAGGACATCCCCGAGGAGTTCATCACGAAGATGGGCGAGCTCGGGTACTTCGGCCTCTCGATCCCCGAGGAGTACGGCGGCCACGAGATGGGCAACCTGGCGATGATCCTCACCACCGAGGAGCTCTCGCGCGCCTCGCTGGCCGGCGCCGGATCGCTGATCACCCGCCCGGAGATCCTCGGCAAGGCCCTCGTCGCCGGCGGCACCGAGGAGCAGAAGAAGTTCTGGCTGCCGAAGCTCGCCTCCGGCGAGGTGATGTCGGCCGTCTCCGTGACCGAGCCCGACATCGGGAGCGACGTGGCCGGCGTGAAGTGCCGCGCCACCCGCGAGACGGTGAACGGCGAAGAGGGCTGGGTGATCAACGGGCCCAAGGCCTGGTGCACCTTCGCCGGCCGCGCCAACGTGCTCTCGCTGCTGGCGCGCACGGATCCGGACATGGCGAGCGGCAACAAGGGCCTCTCGCTCTTCATCGTGCCCAAGGACTCCTTCCCGGGTCACGAGTTCGAGATGGTGCAGCCCGGCGGCGGCCGCATGGTCGGCAAGGCCGACGCGACCCCCGGCTACCGCGGCATGCACTCGTTCACGCTGAACCTCGAGAACTACTTCGTCCCGGCCGAGAACCTGGTCGGCGGCGAGGAGCAGCTGAACCGCGGCTTCTACCTGCAGATGGGCGGCTTTGCGGCCGGACGCCTGCAGACCGGCGGGCGCGCGTCGGGCCTCGCCCAGGCCGCGCTCGAGGAGACGGCGAAGTACGTGATCGACCGGAACCAGTTCGGCACGCCGATCTCCGACTTCCAGCTCACCCAGTACACCCTGGGCCAGATGGCGATCCGCACGGCCGCGAGCCGCTTCATCACCTACGCCGCCGCCGAGGCCTTCGACGAGGACGAGCGGGCGGCCGGCCCCCTGGCGGCCCAGGCGAAGCTGCTCTCCTGCGACCTGGCGGTGAACATCACCCAGCAGGGCCAGCTGATGCACGGCGGCTGGGGCTACGCCGAGGAGTACCCGATCAGCCGCTACGTGGTCGACGCCACGGTGCTGCCGATCTTCGAGGGCGTGAAGCCGATCCTGTGCCTCAAGGTCGTGGCGCGGAGCGTACTCGCGAGCTGAGCCGGCCATGTCCGGCTGGATCCTCGTCACGAACGACGACGGCGTCGACTCCCCGGCGCTGCCGCCGCTCGTCCGCGCCCTCGCGGCGTTGGCGCCGGTGCGCGCCGTCGTCCCCGACCGCGAGCGCAGCTGGATCGGAAAGGCGCTCACGCGCTTCGACGACCTCCACGTCGAGCGCGCGACCCGCGGCGGCATCGATCTCCACACCGTGAGCGGGACGCCCGCGGACTGCGCCCAGCTCGGCATCCACCGGCTCTTCGACGAGCCGCCGGGCTTCGTGGTCTCGGGGGTGAACGTGGGCTTCAACCACACCCGCGGCTTCGCCATCTCGAGCGGCACGATCGGCGGAGCGACGGAGGCGAGCACGGCCGGCATCCCGGCCGTGGCGTTCTCGACCGGGCAGCTCGAGGGCCACGCCGAGTGGTCGCGCGACGTCTGGGCGGATCCCGAGGCGCCGGTTTGGGAGCGCGCCGCCGGGATCGCCGCCGACGTGGTCGCCGGCCTGCTGGGGGCAGGGCTGCCCGACGGCGTCGACGTGCTCTCGGTGAACTTCCCGCAGCAGGCCCACGCCGGAACGCCCCGGCGGCTCACCCGGCTCGCGCCGGGCGACTACGGAGCCCTGTTCCGCGCGGTGGACGGGACCCCGACCCGCTACGGATTCCACTTCCAGGGGCGCTTTCGCGGGGCGCCCCCCGAGGCGGGGACGGACCTCGCGGCCGCCCGCGACGGCCACGTCTCGATCACGCCGCTGCGCCTGGCGGACACCGCGCCCGTCCCCGAGTCGTTCCGGGCCGCCCTGGAACGCTGAGGGGCTAAGGGATCAGTCGCCGGCGGGAAGCGCTCCGGTGATCACGTAGTCGAGGATCCGGGCCACCTGCTCGGGCTCGCTCGCGACGGCGAGTGCGGCGGCGTCCACCTCCTTGAGCGCGTGGCCGAGCTCCGGCGGATGCAGCGCGATCAGCGGCTTGCCGAGCGCCGCCGCGATGCCCGCGTCGAAGGCGGCGTTCCACTGGCGGTACTTCTCGCCGAAGCGCACGACCACGACGTCGGCGTCCGCGATCAGGGTGCGGGTGCGGATCGCGTTCAGCTGGGCGCCCTTGTGGTCGTGCCAGAACTTCCGGTCCTCGGCGCCGAGGATGCGGACGCCGCAGTCGTCCGAGCTCGCGTGGTCGGTCACCGGGGCCGTGAACTCGATCGGGAGGTGGGCCTCCTTGGCCGCCTCCTGCACGCGCTCGCGCCAGTCGCTGTGGATCTCGCCCGAGAGGTACACCTTCCAGGTTCTCGACATGGGGGCACCGTATCGAAGGCCGGGATCGGCCGCCGCCCTGGGCTACGGTCGGCCCACCCGATTCCCCGAACGACTCCACGCATGGAGCCCGAAGGAGCCTCGATGGCCGGATCGCGACCGAAGGACTCGGAAAGCACCACGGGACGGCTGTGGTGGCGCGACGGCGTCGTCTACCAGATCTACCCGCGCTCCTTCCAGGACAGTAGCGGCGACGGCATCGGCGACCTCGAGGGCATTCGCCGGCGCCTCGACCATCTCGAGTGGCTCGGCGTCGACGCGATCTGGCTCTCGCCGTGCTTCCCCTCTCCGATGGCCGACTTCGGCTACGACGTGTCCGACTACTGCGACATCGACCCGATGTTCGGGAGCCTCGACGACTTCGACCGGCTGCTCGCCGACGCTCACGGACGGGGCATCCGCATCCTGCTCGACTGGGTGCCCTGCCACACCTCCGACCAGCACCCGTGGTTCCAGGAGGCGCGCAAGGACAAGGAGAGCGACAAGCGCGACTGGTTCTTCTTCCGCGACGCGAAGCCCGACGGGAGCCTGCCGAACAACTGGCTGTCGATCTTCGGCGGACCGGCGTGGGAGTGGGACGAAGAGGCCGGCCAGTACTACCTGCACTCCTTCCTGAAGGAGCAGCCGGATCTCAACTGGCGGAGCCCCGGCCTGGTTTCGGCCATGCACGGCGTCCTGCGCTTCTGGCTCGACCGGGGCGTGGACGGCTTCCGCATCGACGTGATCCACCGCCTGCTCAAGCATCCCGAGCTGCGCGACCTGCCCGTGATCCCCGGACGCGAAGGCCACGGCTACGGTGGGCTCGAGCACGTCCACGACGAGAACCATCCCGACGTCCACGCCTCCCTGCGCGACCTGCGCAAGGTCATCGACGAGTACGACGAGCGCATGACCGTGGGCGAGGTGTACGTGACGGACCCGAACATCACGAAGGACTACTACGGGAAGGGCGACGAGCTGAACCTGGCCTTCAACTTCGCGCTGGTGCACGCGCCGTTCGATGCCGCCCGCATCGGCGACGAGATCGCGCGCTTCGATGCGCTGGTTCCCGCGGAGGGCTGGCCCGACATCGTGCTCTCGAGCCACGACGCCCCCCGCCACGCCTCGCGCTTCGACCACCCGCGCTTCGGCGACGACCGGGCGCGCCTGGCCGCCATGCTGCTGCTCACCGCCCGGGGCACGCCCTTCCTCTACTACGGTGAGGAGATCGGCATGCGCCAGATCCCGATCCCCGAGGATCGGCTGCAGGACCCCCTTGCCTGGACCCTGCATCCGAACGCCTCGCGCGACGGCTCCCGCACCCCGATGCAGTGGGAGCCCGTCGCGGGGGGCGGCTTCAGCGAAGGCGACCCGTGGCTCCCCATGGGCGACTCCGAGCGACGCTGCGTCGCCGACCAGCGCGAGGATCCCGCCTCACTGCTCTGGCTCTACAAGAACCTGCTCACCCTGCGCCGCGCCTCGCCGGCACTGATGAGCGGGAGCTTCCGCCGCCTCGAGGCGCCCGAGGGCGTGTTCGCCTTCGAGCGCCTCCACCCGGAGCAGCGCGCCGTGGTGGCACTCAACTTCGGAGAGGACCCGATCACCCTGGATCTCGGCGGCGGCGCGCCGATCGGGGGGCTCACGACGACCTACGGGGCGTTCCTGCCACCCGACCTCTCTTCCGTCGAGCTGACCGAGGCGTCGGGCCTCGTGGCTCTGACCGGAGCGTCGAGCGGGGCATAGAGGCTCACCTCTTCCATGCCCGGCCCCCCGAACCACCGCGCATACACCGGGGCGTAGGGGTTCGGCAGGCGCGCCAGGAGCCGGAAGTCCTCCGGAAAGTCGAAGGCGTCGATGCACGATTGCTGGGACTCGTGCATCGGGCGTCCGAGCACCAGGTACGGGCGAAGAGGACGCTCCGACCGGTTCAGGTTGAAGCAGTTCAGCAGGGGGCGATCGAAGACGTAGAAGGGAAAGACCGGTGATCGCGCCCCCAGGTAGACCACCAGGCCCGGCATGTAGTCGAAGGCGATGACCGGATCCCC
>JASJCN010000069.1 GCA_030065975.1 Myxococcota bacterium | reverse complement strand
ACCACCTCCCAGGTGCCCGCCGGGATCGGCCCCGGCAGGTAGCTCGGCGAGGCCGCGTCGACTCCCACGACCGCGGCCTCGGACTTGCCTCCGCCCCAGCCTCGGAAGCCGTCGGGGTCGTCGAGCCCCCAGTCGAGGATGTTCGCCGTCGAGAGATCGTCGTGCTGGATCTCGATCTCGACGATGCCCTCGGGCACCTCGAAGGGCAGGAAGAAGTGCGTCTCCGGCCCGCTCGGCACGATCCCCTGCAACGGAATCGTGATGTCGGCGGAGGCGCCGGTGCCGAGCAGCAGCAGCAGGGGGGCGAGGAGCGCCGAACGAGGGGGCATCCCCATATCCTACCGCGAGCGACCCATGGGTCCCCGTACCCCGGAGGGCGAGGACCGTCCCCATCCCTAGGGGAGGACGTTGGTGGCGTGTTGGCGGAGCCAGTGGTCGGCGAGGGTCAGGAGGACCATGGCCTCGACCATGGGGACGGCGCGGGGGAGGACGCAGGGGTCGTGGCGGCCGCGGGCGGCGAGGGTCGTGGCCTCGCCGTCGCGGTTCACCGTCTGCTGCTCCTGTGAGATGGTGGCGGTGGGCTTGAAGGCCACGCGCAGCTGGATGATCTCGCCGTTGCTGATGCCGCCCTGGATGCCGCCCGAGCGGTTGGTGGCGGTGCGCGGCCGGCCGTCCTCGCCGGGCACGAACGCGTCGTTGTGCTCGATGCCGCTGAGTCGCGTGCCGGCGAAGCCGCTGCCGATCTCGAAGCCCTTGGCCGCAGGGAGCGAGAGCATGCCCTTGGCGAGGTCGGCTTCGAGCTTGTCGAAGACGGGCTCGCCCAGGCCGGCGGGGACGCCGCGGGCCACGCACTCGACCACGCCGCCGAGGGAGTCGCCCCGGGTCCGCGCGGCGTCGATGCGCTCGATCATCTCGTTCGACGCCTCGGGGTCCGGGCAGCGCACGAGGCTCGACTCGACGGCCTCGAGGGTGACGCGCTCCACGTCGACCTTCGCGTCGACCTCGTGCACCTGGGAGACCCAGCCGAGCACCTCGATGCCCGCCGCCTCGGCCAGCAGCTTGCGGGCGATGGCTGCCGCCGCGACGCGCCCGATGGTCTCGCGGGCGCTGGCCCGGCCGCCTCCCTGCCAGTTGCGGATGCCGTACTTGGCCTCGGTGGTGTAGTCCGCGTGGGAGGGGCGGTAGACGTCGCGCATGTCCTCGTAGGCGCTCGGCCGCGCGTCCTTGTTGCGCACCAGCATCCCGATCGGGGTGCCGAGCGTCCTTCCCTCGAACACGCCGGAGAGGATCTCCACCTGATCCTCCTCCTGGCGCGGCGTGGTGAGCCGGCTCTGGCCGGGCTTGCGGCGATCGAGGTCGCGCTGGATGTCCGCGGCCTCGAGCGCCAGCCGCGGCGGGCACCCGTCCACGACCACGCCCACGGCTCCGCCGTGGGACTCTCCGAAGGTCGCGATCTTGAGCAGGCTGCCGAGCTGGCTGGACACGGGTTCTCCCAGGGACCGCGCGAGGGTAGCGACTCCGGCCGAATCCCGGCCGGGGGGCGGCCCTAGCCGTCGCCGAGCAGGTCCAGCGCCTTGCGCGCCACGGCGCTGATGGGGAGGCCGTCGAGCGCCGTGCGGGAGACCCAGCGGTGGGCGTCGTAGCCCTCGCGCGCCACCCGGCCCGGGCCCGTGCGCGCCCGGTAGACGTCGAGACGCAGGCTTCGGTGGGTGAACACGTGGCGCACCGGGCCGACCTCCTCGACGTCCGTCACCGAGAGCCCAACGCGATCGCGGAGCGCCCGGGCCAGTACCTCGGGCCCGCTCTCGCGCAGCCCGACTTCGTCTCCCGGCAGCTCCCAGAGGCCGCCGAGGAGCCCGCTCGGCGGGCGCCGCACCGCAAGGAAGCGGCGCTGTTGGCCGGCGCGTTCCACGAGGGCGCACACCGCGCGGGCGCGCTTCGGCTTCGGCTTCTTCGCCTTCACCGGCAGCGACTCCGCGCTGCCCTCGCGTCGCGCGGCGCAGCGATCCATCACGGGGCACGCGAGGCAGCGCGGCGCGCGGGGTACGCAGACGAGCGCGCCGAGCTCCATCAGCGCCTGGTTGAGATCTCCCGGCGACGGCCCCTCGGCCAACGCCTCGGCCTCGGCCCAGAGCGTCCGCTTGACCTCGGCGCCCGCCACGTCCTCGCGCAGGTCGAGGAGCCGCGCGAGCACGCGGATCACGTTGCCGTCGAGGATGGGGGCGGGTCGGTCGAATGCGATCGAGGCCACGGCCCCGGCCGTGTAGCGCCCGACGCCCTTCAACGACTGGAGTGCGTCGACGTCCTCGGGCAACTGCCCGCCGTGCTCGTCGCAGACCTGGCGGGCCGCGGCCTGCAGATTGCGGGCGCGCGAGTAGTAGCCGAGGCCCGCCCACAGGCTCATCACGTCGTCGGCCGGGGCCTCGGCCAGGCTCCTCGCGTCCGGGAAGCGGGCGAGGAAGCGCTCGTAGTAGGGGATCACGGTCTCGACCCGCGTCTGCTGGAGCATCGTCTCCGAGATCCAGATCGCGTAGGGATCGCGGGTTCGGCGCCAGGGGAGGTCGCGCCGCGTCTTCCGGTACCAGGAGAGCAGGGCGCTGCGGATCTGGGAGGCGTCCTTCACGGCGCGGAGGCTAGCCGGGGGCTCGCAGGGGATCCCCAGGATTGGGGATCCCCTGCCACCTTCGGCTCGCGGGGGCCACGAAGGGGCAGGGCGCGGAGGCAGATCGGCAGCCCGCGTCCGGAACCGGGAGGTAGGCCATGTCACTGCGTCGATCAGCCCTTCCCCTCCTCATCGGGGCTCTTCTACTGGCTCCTTCGCCGGAGCCTGCCTACGCCCTCGTCACCCACAACGTACTGGTCGAATTCAGCGACCTCGCCGGCACTGTTGTGGCCAGTGACAGCGACCTTGCGACGGGGGCGACAGACGTCGGTCGGGCGATCCTCGCAGAGATCTCCACCCTGGGAATCTCTGCTTCGGCATCAGTCGGCCCGGCCGGAGATCTCGGGATCGCCGGGCGCCAGTTCGGAGCCGGCTCGTTCCGCGGGGTCATCGGAGTCTCGAACTCCGAGATCAGGAACATGAGCCCCGTTGCCCGGCGCGCAACGGCGAACTTCGTCATCGATGGCGGGAGGCTGCGGCTCGACTCGGCACCCGGCGCCTCACTGACACTCGAGCTCGAAATCTTCTCGAGCGGGGGGGCGGACAACGAGTGCATCGATCGGCTCTGCTTCCAGTCCAAGATCGAGCTCCGCGACGACAGCACCTCCGGTGGCCCGCCTCTCGTGAGCTTTCTCGGCGACGACATCGGTGCCGGCTTCGACGGCAACTCGGCCGTCGACATCCCGCTGTCCTTCCAGTCGATCGATCTGGGAATCGTCCCCGCCAACGGCTCGGTCAGTATCGGCTACGAGTTGGAGATCGCGAGCACGGTCCCCCGCTTCGCCGAGATCTTCGACTTCGCCTTCCAGGACCCGCTCTCGATCGACGGCGACGGGCCCATCCAGGTCGTCTTCTCGTCCGTGCCGGAGGCGCGCGGCATGCTCGTTCTGCTTCCCCTGCTGCTGCTCGCCGCGCGTCTCCGTCCTCGTCTCCAGCTCCGCAAGGGGCCCGCCATCTTCTTCGCGCTCTCGCTCCTGCTGCTCCTCCCCATCGATGCAGAAGCGATCATCGTCCACGACCTCCGCGCGACGTTCCGGGACGCCTCGGGAGCCGAGGTCGCGTTCGATCAGGCTGGCGCCAGCGGTTTGCCTCCGCTCGAGTTCCCCGCCGACATCGGAGTGAGCATCGACGAGCCCGAGGGGGGGCTGGTGGCCTCCGTCGGCCGCTTCGGGAACTTCGGGATCCAAGGCGATCAAGGGGGCCCCGGTCAACTCCTCGTCGGCGTCTCGATCGACAATACGTCCATCGAGAACCGCACCTCCGTCGATCTGCGGGCCAGCGCCAACTTCATCATCGACGGGGGGCAGCTGATCCTCGATTCCGCACCCGGCGCGTCGCTGACGCTGGATCTCCGGCTGACGAGCGAATCCATCTCCGAGTCGCTGTGTCCGAACCAGGTCTGCTTCTCGTCGTTCATCGAGCTGCTCGACGACGGCACCGGTTCGGCGACCTCGGCCCGCTTCTTCGGCGACGACATCGGCGCCAGCTTCGACGGAAGCGCCGTCGTGGACATCCCGTTGTCCTTCCAGTCCGTGGATCTGGGCGTGATTCCCGCGGGCGGCTTCATCGACCTCGCCTACTCGCTCACCATCGGCACCGACGTACCGGAGTTCGCCGAGGGACTCTTCTTCCGCTTCGAGGACCCGCTGTCCGTCGACGAAATGGGCCTCGAGTTCGTCTTCTCGGCGGTGCCCGAGCCCTCTCTTGTGCAGGCTTCGCTGCTGCTGCTCGCTCCCGTGCTGCGCGCTCGCTCGGGTTACCGGCGCGCCGGGGCACGAAGCATCTAGAGCCGGACGGTCAGGCCGGTCTCGAGCCGGATCCCCCGCGCGCCCACACGCGCGCGCACGGCCTTCACCTCCACGCCGCGTGCCGCGGCCTCGCGCAGGGCCGCGGCGTAGTCCGGGTCGATGTGCTCGGCCGGAGCGACGGCGTCGCAGTCGGCTCGCTGCACCAGGAAGAGCAGCACCGCGCGCTCGCCGCCCTTCACGAGGTCGCCGAGCTCCTCGGCGTGGCGTCGCCCGCGGCTCGTGACGCTGTCGGGAAACAGAGCGAGGGGCGGCTCCTCGGCCAGGGTCACGCTCTTCACCTCGACCCAGCACGGGCGAGCGTCGTCGGGATGCTGCGAGAGCCGGAAGTCGAGGCGGCTCTTGGAGTCCGGGACGCGTACCTCGGGCCGGATCTCCGCGTAGCCCTCGAGGCCCGGGATCGCCCCGGCGGCGAGTCCCTTGGCCACGAGCGGGTTGGCGCGGGCGGTGTTCACGCCGACCCAGATCCTTCCGATGCGGACCATCTCGAGGCTGTGGCGCAGCTTGCGTTTCGGGTCGTCGTTCGACGAGCAACGTACGCGCAGGCCTTCGCGGTTCAGGCCGCGCATGCTGCCCGGGTTCGGACAGTGGGCCGTCACCACGCTTCCGTCCTCGAGCTCGACGTCGGCGAAGAAGCGCTTGTAGCGGCGCAAGAGCCGCCCCTCGAGCTCGGCCGAGAACGGGAGCGCGGGCCCTGCGCCGCTCACTCGGTGGTGGGCGGACGCAGCCGGGCCTCGATCCGCTCGCGCACCCACTTGGCATCCCACCACTCGACCGGGTCGACGTAGGTGCCGCCCACCAGCACGGCGAAGTGCAGGTGGTCGCCGCCGGCGAGGCCCGTCGCGCCCGAGCGGCCGAGGGTCTGGCCGCGCTCGACGCGCTGGTCGACGTTCACGTCGATGCTGGCCAGGTGCGCGTAGAGCGTCGCGATGCCGAGCCCGTGGTCGACGATCACGCAGCCGCCGTAGATGCCGAGGGTGTCGGCGAAGAGGACGACGCCCGTGTTGGACGCCTCGATCGGTGCGCCCGCGGTGGAGGCGAGGTCGTAGCCGTAGTGGATCGCGTCGGAGATCTGGACGCCGTCGAGCAGGTAGCTCCGGTGCTCGGCGAAGCGGCTCGTGACCGCCGAGTTGCGCATCTGCAGGAAGCCGCCCTCGAAGTAGGGCGTGGGCGAGGTGGTGGAGACGATCTCGCGGATGCGGGCCTCGTTGCGCGCGCGCTCGTCCCGGTTGATCTGCTGGAACGCCAGCACGAGGTCGCTCGAGTCGATGCCGAGCTCGCCGGCCAGGCTCGCGACCTTGCCCTCCAGGAAGCCCTGGGAGAGCCGGATCGGGACGTCGTCGAAGGTCCGCGCCTGCTGGCGCACGGCCCAGCGCGAATCGGTGCGATTGCCCACGGCGTCCTCGGCGCGGACGCGGACCGGAGGATCCGCCGGCGCGTTCCGCGGAACGGCGAAGATGGCGATGGACCGGCCCTCGTCGCCGAGCGGATGGCCCGGGAAGAAGTCCTCGCCCACGATCACGCCGTGGCGATCCGCATCCTTCACCCGGTAGACGACGGCCCCCGCTCCGCCGCGGCGGACGTAGGTGAGCCCGCTCTCCACCGAGACCCGCGGTGGCGTCGTGTCCACCACGATCGGGATCTCCCGCCCCGCCGTGTTGCCCGTGAGCAGCGAGGCCCACGACCAGTCGACGATCTCCACCACGAGGAAGGCGGTTCCGTCGGCGAGGCCCAGCTCCTTGGGGTCGATCTCGATCTCGACCGGCTCGACCTCACGGATGATGGCGCCCCGGGCGAGGTTCCCGTCCTGGGGCGCGTCGAGCAGCTCCACCTCGCCGCCCGCGTGGCGCAGGGACACGCGCAGGTGCCGCACGCCCGATCCTTCGTCGGCCGCCTGGAGCCGCACGCGCGACCCGTCGCGTCCGACCTGGACCTCCTCGGGTGCCGAGAGGGTGGGCGGATCTCCCTCGCAGCGCAGCAGCAGGGTCGCGCCCGCGACGATGGCGATCGCGAGGACCGCGATCATGGACCAGGCGCGTGACGTCACGAATCGAGCCCCTTACCCGCTGGCTCGGGCGGCGGAGCGCCCCCCGAGGACTGGATCGGACGGCGGAGCGCCACCCGAGGGCCGGAACATAGGCAAAGGTCGCGGCCTGCCGAGAGATGCCCCAAGCTCCGGCCCCGATGACGGCGATGGAGCAGGCCCGGTCGACCGTTCAGCGCATCATCCTGGTCCGCCACGGTGAGACCGAGGGCGAGTCCAGCATCCGCTTCCACGGGCGCGGCGACGTGCCGCTCTCGGCACTGGGCCGTGCCCAGCTCGAGGCGACCTCCTACGCCTTGTTCCGCCGCTACGGCTCCGAGCCCGGCCAGCTGGTGGTGGCGAGCCCGCTCCAACGCTCCTGGCGCGGGGCCGAGATCGTCGGGCGGGGCCGGCCGGTCCGGATCATCCAGGGCTTCCGCGAGGTGGACTTCGGCCGCTGGGAGGGCCTCACGGCCGAGGAGATCCGGGCGCGCGACCCCGAGCTCCATGAGGTCTGGCAACGCAGCGAGCCCGGCTTCGCCTATCCCCAGGGCGAGCGCGTCGCGGACTTCGACGCGCGGGTCGCGCGGGCCACGAGCGAGCTGCTCGCGCTTCGGGCCGGAACGGTGCTCGCCGTGCTGCACAAGGGCGTGATTCGTCGCATCGTGAAGCGGCTGCTCGGTCACGATCCGCTCGAGCGCTCGCGTCCCGAGCTGGCCGAGGCACTGGTGCTGAGCCGCGGGGCCCGCTTCGAGCTTCTCGGCACGGATTGAGAACGTGTTCGCAAAGCCTCGCGAGGTTCGCTCAAGTGGCTGATTCAGATCGGGAAACCGGCTCAGAGGGATCGGCGCTCGAGCCGATCTACCACCTGGCTCCCGAGAGCGAGCTCGAAGCGGGCTGCCGGGCGGGCTTCTATGCGCCGGCGCGGCTCCCCGAGGACGGCTTCGTCCACTGCGCGCCGGCGGACCTCGTCGTGGCGATCGCCAACGACTACCTGGGAGACGTCCCCGAGCCGATCTGGCTGCTCGAGATCGACCCGACCCGGCTGAGCGCCGAGGTGCGGGTCGAGGCCCCGGCTCCCATTCCGGGCGGAGGGCGACGCCACCTCGAGCCTGGCCGCTTGTTCCCCCACGTGTACGGGCCGATCGAGCTCGAAGCGATCCGCCGGGCCGGCATCTTCGGGCGGGCGCCCGAGGGCTACGTCTGGCCCGACCGGCTCGGGCCCTTCGCGCCGCCCTCGAGCGCCGAGGCCGCGGCGCCGCGGCTGGCCCGCACGCGCGAGACCTACGACCGCGTCGCCCGCCGCTTCATGAGCAAGACCCAGGACCGCACCCAGATCGCGCCCTGGATGGATCGCCTGGCCGAGGCGCTCGCCCCCGGCGCGCGCGTGCTCGATGCCGGCGGCGGCCCCGGCCACGACCTGCCACCGCTCCGCGCCCGTGGCCTGCGGCCCACGTGCGCGGACCTCTCCCTCGGGATGCTCCGCGAGGGCGCCCCGCTCCACGGCGGGCCCCGCGTACAGGCCGACCTGCGGCGGCTTCCCTTCGCGACCGGCGCCTTCGACGGCATCTGGGCCAACGCGTCGCTGCTGCATCTCGACCCGGGCGATCTCGAGCGGGCCCTCACCGAGCTCCACCGCATCCTGCGCGCCGGGGGCTGCGCCCACGTGGCCGTGAAGAAGGGCCGCGGCGCCGGCTGGGACCTCGAGCGCTACGGCGAGCCGCGCTGGTTCCAGTACTGGAGCGCCGACCCCCTCGACGCCCGCCTCGAGGCCGCCGGCTTCGCCATCCGTCACGCCGAAGAGCACGAAGGCCGCCACGAACCCTGGCTCGTCCGCCTCCTCGAGAAGTAGAGGGGAGAAGAAGAGGGGACGGTCCTTGCAAGTTGCATCTTGCCGCCCGCGGGGCCGGCACATCCCCCAGGGCGGCCTCTTGCAAGTTGCAAGGACCGTCCCCTTCCTACTGCTTCGCTACCTCGGCGGCGCGTAGGGCGAGGCCGCTGGCGACGGAGGTGAGCTGCTGGCCGGAGCGCAGTCGCTCCTGGCCGAAGCGCTCCTCGAAGATGCGCCGCACCGCCGGCACGAACGACGAGCCGCCGGTCAGGAACACGCGGTCGACGTCACGGGCCTGCAGGCCGGCCCGGTCGAGGATGCGATCGAGACAGCCGGAGATTGCGAGAAGCTCGTCGGCGATCCAGCCCTCGAAGTCGGCGCGCTCGACCGGGGCTTCGATGCACAGCCCCTCGTGGTCGAGCCGCAGGGTGGTCGCGTCCGCCTCGGAGAGGTCGCGCTTGGCCTGCTCGGTCGCGCGATAGAGGAGGAAGCCCAGGTCCTCCTCGACCACGTGGAGCAGTCGCTCGAGCTTCTCGGGCTCGATCGCCTCGCGGCGCAGGTCGAGCAGGAGCTGGAGCGTCTTGCGCGACTTCAGGAAGGAGACGTGGTGCCAGCGCTCGAGGTGGGAGTAGATCCATGCGGGGACGGGGAGGGTTCGACCGAACTGGGAGACGAAGCTCGCTCCGCGTCCGAGCTGGGGCGCGACCAGGTGGCGCACGAGCTTGCCGTCGAAGGCGTCGCCCGCCACGCCCACACCGTCGTGCCCGAGGATCGACTCGGCCCGGCGCCCGGCCTCGGCGTGGCGCGGGCCCACCCGCAGCAACGAGAAGTCGCTGGTGCCGCCCCCGAAGTCGGCGATCAGGATCAGCTCGTCGTGCTCGAGGCCCCGCTCGTAGTGGTAGGCCGCGCCCACCGGCTCGTACTCGAACACCACGTGCCGGAAGCCCGCGTTGTGGAGCGAGGCCTCGAGCCGGGCGAGGGCGAGCCGCTCGTCGTCGGCGTTCTCGGCGTGGACGAAGTTCACCGGCCGTCCCACCACCACCCGCTCCACCGGCTCGCCGAACTCGGCCTCCGCCTCCAGGCGCAAGGGCGCGAGCAGCGCGCCGATCAGGTCCTCCAGGCGCCACGTCTTCTGGAAGATGTTCGTGGCCGAGAAGAGCCGGCTCGCGAGGAACGACTTGAGCGACTGCACCAGGCGGCCGTCCTTCTCCTCGCTCTCGAGGTAGCCCTCGATGGCTGCGGGTCCGCCCCGCACCCGGGTCTCGGGCCCCTCCTCCTGGTCGAAGTAGAGCACCGAGCGGAAGGTGCTCGTCGGGCCGGCGTCCGATGCGAAGGACGCGAGGGTCGGCGTGCCGTCGGGCCCGACCCGGGCGATCGCGCTGTTCGTGGTGCCGAAGTCGAGGCCGAAGGCGGGCTCGGTCACGGGAGTCTCCTCGGGGCGCTTCGTGCGTGGCGTCGTTGGCGTGCCCGAAATGCACGACGCCCCGCCCCCGCGAGGCAGGGGTGGGGTATGGGATTCCGGGCTTTCGGTCGGGAGCCTAGGCGATCTCGCCGGGGTTCTCGATGGGATCGGTGCGCAGGTCGGCGACCACCCCGAAGTGGTCCGAGCACCAGGTCTCGTCGACGA
Source organism: Myxococcota bacterium (assembly GCA_030065975.1). Lineage (GTDB taxonomy): Bacteria > Myxococcota_A > UBA9160 > UBA9160 > UBA6930 > JASJCN01. Next base: position 14,795 of record JASJCN010000069.1, on the reverse strand, counting down.
GGTCCGCGCCGAAGAGCTCGCAGCGGAGCACCTGGCCGAGCCCGTCCGGCCGGCGCGGCGGCCCGACGAAGACGTAGTCGATGCGCCGGTCGGGCTCGAGCCAGTGGCGGGCGTGGTCGTTGCGGTTCGACCAGCTGATGCCGTCGCTTCCCTCGCCGGCGACGTCCCAGGCATCGACGAAGTAGACGCTCCGGCCCTCGAGCGACTGCAGGCCCGAGACGTAACGGATCTCGGCCGAGTCGGGGCCGGCGTTGAAGTCGCCCACCAGGATCGGCGGGAAGCCGCCCTTGGGGCGGCGCGCGCGCACGTGGTCGCAGAGTGCCAACACCTGCCGCTCGCGGACGTTCCCGTGATGGAACTTCCAGTTCAGGTGGGTGCTCGAGAACGAGACGTCGCCGTACGGCGTGTCGAGGTCGACGCTCAGCACCGCGCGACGCTCGCCGTCGTCGGCGTCGGGGAGCGCCTCCTCGCTGCGGCCCTTGATCGGGAAGCGCGACGCCACGGCATTGCCGAAGCGCACGCCATCGCGCCCGAAGAAGTCGCTGGCGCCGACGAAGTCGGTCTCGTAGCCGAGCCCCTCGACGAGCTCGGCCGCGAGGTCGACGCCTTCGCCCAGCAGCACTTCCTGGAAGCCGATCACGTCGGGTGCCACGCGCTCGAGCTCCTTGCGGATGGCGGCGCGGCGGGCCTCCCAGGGTCCGGCGTCGTGCCAGATGTTCAAGGAGAGGACGCGCATCACGCTCAGCCCGGCGGCGCGATCTCGGCGCTCGGCCGCTTGGCGAAGTCCGCCCACCAGCGGTGGATGTTCGCGTACTGCGGCCCGGGCTCGACTCCGCCGAAGCGCCCGAACTCGAGCGCGCCGAAGAGCGTGCAGTCGGCGATGGTCGGGCGATCGCCCGCGACGAAGGGTCGATCGCCGATCTCGGCATCCAGTCGGGCGAGCACCGGCTCGAGCTCCTCGCGGAAATGATCCGCGATCGCCGTCTTCCCCTGTACTCCCGGGAGCGGCGAGTTCGAGTTGTGCACGATGCGCGCCACGCGTCCGAGCACGCCCATCTCGCAGATGCGTTCGATCCGCCGCGTCTGGGCGCGCTCGAGGGCCGTCGTGCCGATCATCGGCGGGTCCGGATGCAGCTCCTCCAGGTACTCGATGATCGCGAGCGACTCGGTGAGCACGGTGCCGTCGTCGAGCTCCAGGACGGGCAGGTTGCCGGCGGGGTTCATCGCCAGGAACTCCGGCGTCTTGTGCTCCCCCTTCAGCAGGTTGACCCAGACCGTCGGGATCTCGATCCCCTTCTCGCGCAGATAGGTGTTCAGCTTGCGCGGGTTCGGCGCCGGGGGGAAGGTGTGGAGCTTCAACTCAGTCCTCGTCGCCCCGCAGCTTGGCGAGCACCGAGAAGTCCTCGAGGGTCGAAGTGTCGCCCGCCGTCTCCTTTCCCGAGGCGATGTCGCGCAGCAGCCGGCGCATGATCTTGCCCGAGCGGGTCTTGGGCAGCGCCGGCGTGAAGCGCACGTCCTTGGGCTTGGCGATCGCGCCGATCTCCTTGGCGACGTGATCGCGCAGCCGCTTGGCGAGGCCGTCGTCGGCCAGAACGTTCGCCTTGGGCGTCACGAATGCCACCACGGCGGTTCCGGTGATCTCGTCCTCGCGACCGACCACCGCCGACTCGGCCACGTCGGGATGGGAGACGAGGGCGCTCTCGACCTCCATGGTGCCGATGCGATGGCCCGACACGTTCATCACGTCGTCCACGCGGCCCATGATCCAGAAGTAGCCGCCCTTGTCCCGGTGGGCGCCGTCGCCGGCGAAGTAGGTGCCCTTGCGCTTCCACTTGCTCCAGTAGACCTCGCGGAAGCGCTCTTTGTCGCCCCAGATCCCGCGCAGCATGCCCGGCCAGGGCTGTCTCACGGCCAGGAAACCGCCGTCGGGCGGCTTCACCTCGTTGCCGTCGTCGTCGAGGATTGCGGCGTCGACGCCCGGGAAGGGCAGGGTGCCCGAGCCGGGCTTGGTGTCCACGGCTCCCGGCAGGGGCGAGATCATGATCCCGCCGGTCTCGGTCTGCCACCAGGTGTCGACGATCGGGCAGCGCTTGCCGCCGATCACCTTGTGGTACCACATCCAGGCCTCGGGGTTGATCGGCTCGCCCACCGTTCCGAGCAAGCGGAGCGACGAGAGGTCGTGGCTCTTCGGGTGCTCGTCGCCCAGGCGAATGAAGGTACGGATCGCCGTCGGCGCGGTGTAGAAGATCGAGACCCGGTGGCGCTCGATGACGTCCCACCAGCGGTCGGGGCCGGGGTGGGTCGGCACGCCCTCGTACATCAGGGTCGTCGCGCCGTTGGCCAGCGGCCCGTAGATCACGTAGCTGTGGCCCGTGATCCAGCCGATGTCGGCCGTACACCAGTAGGTGTCGGAGTCCTTGATGTCGAAGATGGCCTTGAACGTCGTGGTCACGTGGGTCAGGTACCCGGCCGTGGTGTGCAGGATGCCCTTGGGCTTCCCCGTGGTCCCGCTCGTGTAGAGGATGAAGAGCGGGTGCTCGGCATCGAGCTTGGCCGGCGGGCACTTCGTGCTGGCCTCGGCCATCAGGTCGTGCCACCAGTGGTCGCGCCCGGCCTTCCAGGTGACGTCCTGGCCGGTGCGCTTCACCACGACGACGCTCTCGACGGGGCTGTCGCCCGATACCGCCGCGTCCACCGCCTCCTTCAGGGCGAAGGGGGCGCCGCGGCGATAGCCGCCGTCGGCGGTGATCACGACGTGCGCGCCGGCGTCGGCGATCCGGTCGCGCAGGGCGTCGGCGGAGAAGCCGCCGAACACGATGCTGTGGGGCGCGCCGATCCGGGTGCAGGCCAGCATGGCGATCGCGAGCTCGGGCACCATCGGCATGTAGAGGCAGACCCGGTCTCCCTTCTTCACGCCGAGCGCCTTGAGCGCGTTGGCGAACTTGCACACCTCGCGATGCAGCTCGCCGTAGGTGATCACCCGCTTGTCGCCCGGCTCTCCCTCCCAGATGATCGCCGCCTTGTTGCGGCGCCAGGCGTTCTTGCCCTCGAGGTGCCGGTCGATGCAGTTGTAGGAGACGTTGAGCTTGCTGCCGACGAACCACTTGGCGAAGGGAGGCTTCCAGTCGAGCACCTTCTTCCAGGGCGAGAAGAAGCTGACGTTCTCCTTGGCCATCTTCGCCCAGAAGCGAGTGGGGTTCTTCGCGGCGTCCTTGCGCAGCGCGGCGACGTCCTTCTTGCTCCAGTTGGCGGCGCGCGCGAAGTCCTTCCCGGGCTTGAAGACGCGCTTCTCCGAGAGCAGTGATTCGATGTCGGGCACGGGGCTCCTCTAGTCCGCCATCCAGGCTTCGACTTCGTGGGTCGCCTTGGGGATGGCCTCGGTCAGGTTCTCGTGGCCGTCCTCGGTGATGGCCACGTCGTCTTCGATCCGCACGCCGATCCCGCGGAAGCGCTCGGGCGCCTTCTCGTCGTCGGCCGCGACGTAGATGCCGGGCTCGACGGTGAAGACCATGCCGGGCTCGAGCGGGCGGGGGTTGCCCTCCACCGCGTAGGCCCCCACGTCGTGGACGTCGAGTCCGAGCCAGTGGCTCGTGCGGTGCATGTAGTAGCGCTGGTAGGCGCCGCTCTCGACGAGGTCGTCGGCGGAGCCCGAGAGCAGGCCCACGTCGACCATTCCCTCGACCAGGCGGCGGACGGCGGTGTCGTGGATCGCTTCGAGCGTCGCGCCGGGCCGGCAAGCCTCGAGGCTCGCCTCCTGGGCCGCCAGCACGACGTCGTACACCTCGCGAGAGGCGCCCGCATAGCGCCCGCCGACGGGGTAGGTGCGCGTCACGTCCGACGCGTAGCCCGCGAGCTCGCAGCCCGCGTCGATCAGCAGCAGGTCGCCGTCGACGAGGGGCTGATCGTTCTGGATGTAGTGGAGGATCGTCGCGTTGCGGCCGCCGCCGACGATGCTTCCGTAGGCGGGGCCGCTCGCGCCGCGCCGCCGGAAGGTGTAGTCGAGCACGGCTTCGATCTCGTACTCGTTGGTTCCCGCATGCGCGAGGCGTGCCGCCTCGCGGTGGGCCTCGGCGCTGATGGCCGCCGCGCGACGCATCGTCTCGAGCTCCGCCTCCTCCTTGAACAGGCGCATCTCGTGGAGGATGTGGCGGGGGTCGACGAACGCCTCCGCCGGCACCTGACCCGTGCGCGAACGCAGGCGGGTGGTCTCCTGGATCTCGAGCAACCGCGCGTCGAGGGTGGCATCGCGGCCGAGCACGTGGTGGATGCGCGTCGCGCCGCCCACGATCTCCTCGAGCTTCGGGAGGAGGCTCGCGATCTCGTAGGCCTCGTCGGCGCCGTAGTCGGAGACGGCACCCTCGATGCCCGGTCGGTAGCCGGTCCAGGTCTCCGCCGCCTTGTCCCGGGGCTCGACGAAGAGGGTGAACGCCGGGCTCTCGTCCTTGCGGAAGACGGCCACGGCGCTCGGGTGGTCGAAGCCCGTCAGGTACCAGAAGTCGCTGTCCTGACGGAAGGGGTACTCGGTATCCGCGGAGCGCGTCACCAGCTTCGCCCCGCGGACGATGGCGACGGCTCCCGGGGAAAGGGCGTCCAGGAATCTCTGTCGGCGCTCGGCGTGCACGGCCGCAGCATACCGTCTGCGGCGGCCCCCGCGTCAGCCCGTCTGGAGCGACCGCGTCAGCCCGTCTGCGGCCGACCCCGCGTCAGCCCGTCTACGGCCGACCCCGCGTCAGCCCGTCTACGGCCGACCCCGCGTCAGCCCTCGGGCGGCCCCCAGCTCTGGCACACGACCTCGACCTCGGAGCAGCGCGTGACGCAGACCCGGCCTCCGCGAACCACACCCGTGTAGGCGAGGCCCCGCTCGCCGCCCTCGTGCGCCGCGAGCTCGCGGCTCTCCACGCGTCCGTCGGGCCAGACGCGGTGGAGCCGCCCGCTCCAGCGCGTGAAGAGTGCGGACCCGTCGTCCGCGATCTGGATCTCCTGCACGAAGTCGAAGTCCGCCGGATAGGCGTCGTCGAGGAGCACCCGGCGGCCCGCCCGGGGGCCGTCGTCGGCGAGGTCCGGGGTGCGGATGCGGGCGTGGAGCGACCTGCCCTCCGCCTCGGCGAAGTAGCCCGTGCCGTCGTCCGCGAAGGTCATGAACTGGGTCTCGGGATGCTCGAAGCGCAGTCGCTCGCGGCCGGCCAGGTCGAGCACCCGGGCGTCGAAGCGGATCTCGCCCTCGACGGCGGGGATCAGGTCCGTGTTGACCCAGATCTCGCGCCGCAGGGGGTCGAAGGCCAGGCTCTTCGCGGCGGCGACGTGGGTGTCGGGGCTCTCGAGCGGAAGCTCGCGCTCGACGCGGCCGGCCGGGTCGAGGATCACCACGGCCGCGTGGTCGTCGGGGGCGTAGCCGTAGCGGCTCACCAGCACCCGTCCGTCCGGGCCCGGGGCGATCTCGTTCAGGCCGTAGCCGGCCGAGAGCAGCCGCTCCACCTCGCCCGTGCGCGGGTCCACGATGCCCGCCGGCTCGAAATACGACGTGTAGATGACCCGCCCGTCCGAGAGCGGCAGCACGTCCCAGATCCCGCTCCGGGCTCCCGGCAGCGTGGCGTCGAGGGGCTCGAGCCAGCGTTCGGCGGCCAGGTCGAAGCGCCCGATCCACTGGGGCCCCGCCGCGCGCATGTCGCCGCGGGCATCCCCGCCCGCGCGGTCCAGCTCGGCCCAGAAGGGGGAGAGCCCGGCGTACAGGACGTCGCCGCGACGAGCGCCGAACCACGCGCAGTAGCGCTCCTCGGCGCTGGGAGACGGGAGGACGTGGGACGTGGCCCCCGAGCCGGGTCGCGCCTGGCCGAACGGGCCCAGGCCCCCCTCGGCTCCCGCGCAGCCCAGAACGCAGCCCAGCAGGAGCGCGCAACCCAGGATTGCGCTGCACCCCCAGGCTGCAGACCCCTCTTGGGACATAAGGCCTCGAAATCGTTCCATTATTCGTCGAAGTTGCGAGTCCGGTGTGGAATCGTGCTGCAGCCGGAGTTGGCACTTCGCCCCGATCGGCCACTGGGTGGTTTCCCGGGTCGGACCTGGAAAACCCTTCCGCTTCCGGGCTTTGCCCGATTTCCGGGGCTCGCCGCTCGGGTTGGCACGCATCCTGAATATGGAGATGTCCGTGGAGCCAACCTGGCATGGATTCGGAAGGTGGCATCGGGCGCGCTCACCTCTGAATCCGGGATCGAGAGAGCTTCGGGGAAACAAGGCGCTTTCCCCCAGAACGGCACCCCGCCTTCCCTGAAGCGCGATCGAGACACAGGTTGTAAAGGGCCCCCCGGAAGTTCCGGGGGGCCTTCTTACTTCCGGGCTCCTTCCAGGAGTCCAGGAGACCTCCAGCGGTCGGATTGGCGGCTAGCGCCCTCCGGCTTCCTCGCGCAGGGCCTCGCTCACCTCGTCCGCGAAGCTCTCGACGAACCAGCGCTTGAGCTCCGGCACCTCGGCCAGCTCCGACCCCTCCTTGGGATTCGCCCAGGAGATCGCCTCGAGCGCCGCGTTCGGGCACAGCACGCCGGGGTCCATCTCGAGCTCCTTGGCGCGGCGTGAGCGCCAGCGCTTGAGCACCGCCACCCGCTTCTCGGCGCCGCGGTCGAGTCGTCGCCGCTGCGGGCCCGACTGGGTCAGCTTCTTCGGGATCGGGCCGTGCTTCTTCTTGATGCCGCGATCCACCGCGGCCAGGATCTCGCGTCCGAAGCGGCGCAGGATCAGGTCGGTCACGCCCTTGATGCGCGCCAGCGCGCGCTCGTCCTTCGGTGCGGCGGTTGCGATCTCGAGCAGGGCGCGGTTGCCGAGCACCTTGAAGGGGGGCCGATCGATCTCGCGCGCCCGCTTGTCGCGCACGAGGTAGAGCTCGCGCAGCACGCCCAGGCTCTCCGCATCGAGCTTCCGGGCGCCCTTGATGCGCAGGTAGCCGAGCCGGTCGAACTCGCGATCCGGCCACTGTCGCTGGGTGAGCGCGTCGAACTCGCACTCGGCCCAGGAGAGCCGCTTGGCCTTCTTCAGCTCCTTCTCCATGCGCTCGGAGAGCGGAATCAGGTGGGCGACGTCGGCGGCGGCGTAGGTGAGCTGGCTGTCGCGGAGCGGGCGCACCGACCAGTCCGAGCGCTGCTCGTCCTTGGGCAGCACCAGGTCGAAGTGGCGCTCGGCCAGGGCGGCGAGCCCGATCGCCGGGTACCCCAGCATCTGCGCGCTCACCATCGTGTCGAAGAGGTTGGCGAAGGAGAAGCCGCAGTCGCGCTTGAGGATGAAGAGGTCGTACTCCGCGGCGTGGAAGACCTTGCGGATGTCGGGCGACGCCATCACCGCGCCCAGCGGCGCCAGCTCCTCGGGCCCGCCCAGGGCCAGGGGATCGATCAGGAAGATCCGCTTCCTCGTGGCGACCTGCACCAGACAGGTCTTGTCGAAGTAGTGGTAGAAGCTGTCGGCCTCCGTATCGAAGGCGACGACTTTCTCCCCCATCAGGTCCCTGGCAAGCGCTTCGAGGTCCTGCTCGTTCTCGATGCGCTCGAACTCGGCCACTTACGCCTCTGATCTGCGGGGGGTGGTTTCCGTAGATCTTCGAAGATCGTCTGAGTGTTGGGGGGACGCGGTCACTGGCTCGGAGGATCGAGGGAGGCTCGTCCGGGCTGCGAGGATGCTAGCCGAGGGCCTGTGGGGTCGCTATGTTCCGTATCTGCGAATTCAGTTCCGTATAACGGAACAACCCCGATCGAATCGGGCGATCTGAAGAGAAGAAGAGTCATCTGGGCGACTCCCCATGTCCGCGACCCCCGACGCGACCTCCATCGACCGAGCCCTTGCGCTCCTGTTCGTCCTCCACGAGTCCCGCGAGGCCCTGGGCGTGACCCAGGTGGCCCGGGCCGCGGGAATGCCCAAGTCGAGCGCTCACCGCTTGTTGGCCGCGCTCTCCCGCCGCGGACTGGTCGAGCAGGACGAGAGCGGCCGCTACGCGCCCGGCTTCGCCCTGGTTGCGCTCGGCCTCGGCGCCCAAGGCCGGGACGCCATTGCTCGCGTGACGCGGCCCGCCCTGTTCGAGTTGGCGGAGGGGCTCGGCGAGACGGTCTTCCTGTGTGCGCCGCGCGGCGGCCACCTGGTCGTGGTCGACAAGGTCGAGGGTGCGGGCTTCCTGCGCGCGGCACCCGACGTGGGTACCCGCATCCCCACCCACGCGACCGCGGTCGGCCAGCTCTTCCTGGCGCTGCGCCCGGAGGCGGTGCCGCTCGGCAGCGAGCCCTTCGAGAGCTTCGGCCCGGCCACGCCGCGCAGCCGTGCCGAGCTCGAGCCGCGCCTGTCGGCCATTCGCGTGGCGCGTCGCGCCGAGAGTCGCGGCGGCTGGATCCCGGGCCTGTGGGTGATGGCGGCGCCCATCCACCAGGCCTCCGAGATGTGTGGCGCCGTCGCCGTGGCGGCGCCCGAGGCGCGCGTCGCGGCGCTCTCGCCGCTGCGCGTGGCGGACGCCCTCGGTGCGGCCGTGGCGCGCATCGACGCCCGGCTCGCCGGCAAGGACACGCAGGATCCCGCACGGCCCGTCACCCCGGCCGGTGATCGGGTGCGAGGAGGATGAGATGAAGGTCTGGATCGACGGCGAGATCGTGGAGGGCGAAGAGGCGCGCATCCCCGTGCTCGACCACGGCTTCCTCTACGGCGACGGCATCTTCGAGGGCATCCGCATCAGCGGCGGCCGCGTCTTCCGCCTCGACGATCACCTGAAGCGGCTCGGCATCGCCTCGCGCTGCATCGGCCTCCCGGTTCCGGGCGGGCTCGAGAAGCTGCGGGAGATCGTGCTCGAGACGGCGCGGGCCCACGGGCAGCCCGAGGCGTACTGCCGGCTGATCGTGTCGCGCGGGGTCGGGAGCCTCGGCGTCGATCCCACCACCTGCAGCGAGCCGCGGGTGGTGTGCATCGTGGACGCCGTGCGCATCTACCCCGAGGAGAAGCTGCGGACCGGGATCTCCATGATCACCTCGAGCTTCCGGCGCGCGGCGCCCGACGTGCTCGACCCCCGCGTGAAGAGCCTCAACTACATGACCAGCGTGCTGGCCAAACAGGAGGCGCGCCGTCAGGGGGCCGACGAGGCCCTGCTGCTGAACCACGACGGGCACGTCGCCGAGGCGTCCGTGGCGAACGTGTTCGCGGTGCGCAGCGGGGTGCTGCTCACGCCGCCCGCCACCGACGGTGCGCTCGAGGGCATCACCCGGCGCTCGGTGCTGCAGCTGGCCGTCGAGGCCGGCATCCCCGCCGGCGAGCGCAGTCTCGGGCGCTTCGACCTGATGGGTGCGGCCGAGGTGTTCCTGACCGGGAGCGGCGCCGGCATCGTGCCGGTGGGGTCCCTGGACGGGCAGCCCACGGCCAGCGGCGGCGTCGGGCCGGTCACCGAGCAGATCACCGAGCGCTTCCGGGCCTTCGCCGCGGAGAACGGCCCCGAGTTCTAGGGCCCCGGCAACGGCCCGCCCCGCGGGCCGTGCTGCTAGCTTCTGCGCTCCAGCCCTTTCGTGTCCGGAGGATCCCGTGCGCTGGACCCGCGCCTTCATTCCCACCCTGCGTGACGACCCGGCCGACGCCGAGGCGGCCAGCCACAAGCTGCTGGTCCGCGGGGGCTTCATCCGGCAGATCATGGCGGGCACCTACTCGCTGCTGCCGCTCGGCAAGCGCGTGCACGACAAGGTCGAAGCCATCGTTCGCGACGAGATGGAGAAGATCGGCGGGCAGGAGTTCCGCATGCCGGCGCTGATCCCCGCCGACATCTGGCGCAAGTCGGGCCGCTGGGACAGCGTGGACGCGAGCCTCTTCCGGCTGCAGGACCGACACGGCTCGGACATCTGCCTCGGCCTGACCCACGAGGAGATCTTCGCCTGGATCGCGCGCGAGCTGCGCTCCTACAAGGAGCTCCCGCAGATCTGGTACCAGTTCCAGACGAAGTTCCGCGACGAGGAGCGGCCCAAGTCCGGGCTCCTGCGCGTGCGCGAGTTCGTGATGAAGGACGCCTACTCCTTCGACCTCGACACCGCCGGTCTCGACCACGCCTTCCAGCAGCACTTCGACGCCTATCGCCGCATCTTCGAGCGCTGCGGCCTCGAGGCGCTGGCCGTGGAGGCGTCGTCGGGCGTGATGGGCGGCAGCGAGTCGGTCGAGTTCATGGTGGAGACCGACGCCGGCGAGGACTGGGTCGCGAGCTGCGCGAGCTGCGGCTACGCGGCCAACGTCGAGAAGGCGACCTCCCAGCTCGAGCCCGTCGAGGACGGCCCGGGACTCGACGCTCCCGAGAAGTTCGCGACGCCCGGCGTGCGAACCATCGAGGCGCTGGTCGACTTCGAGGGGGGCGCTCCCGCGGATCGCCAGATCAAGACCCTCGTCTACCGGATCAACGAGAAGCCCGTGATCGCGCTGCTGCGCGGCGACCACGCCCTCGCCGAGCAGAAGCTGATCGACGCGAGCGAGGCCGCGGAGTTCGGTCCGGCGAGCGCCGAGGAGATCCGCGAGCTGCTCGGCGCGTCGCCCGGGAGCCTGGGTGGCGTCGGCGTCTCGGGGCAGATCATCGTGGCCGACGAGGCGCTGCGGGGCCGCCGCGACATGACGACCGGCGCCAACGAGGACGACTTCCACCTGCGCGGGGTCGACGTCGAGCGCGACATCGAGATCTCGGAGTGGCTCGATCTGCGCGAGGTCAAGGAGGGCGAGGCCTGCCCGATGTGTGGCAGCCCGCTCGCGGTGCGCAAGACCGTCGAGGTCGGCCACATCTTCAAGCTCGGGACGGAGTACAGCGAGGCTCTCGGTGCCGAGGTCCTCGACCAGAACGGCAAGAGCGTGCCCATCGTGATGGGCAGCTACGGCATCGGGGTCGGCCGTTGCGCGGCCGCCATCGCCGAGGTGCACCACGACGAGAGCGGGATCATCTGGCCCACCAACGTGGCGCCCTTCGAGGTGGTGGTGAGCGTGCTCAACCCGAAGGACGTGGCGACCCTCGAGACCGGGACGCGCATCTACGAGACGCTCGTCGGAGACGGGATCGATGCGGTGCTCGACGACCGCGACGAGCGCCCGGGCGTCAAGTTCAAGGATGCAGAGCTGGTGGGGATCCCGTGGCGCATCACCGTCGGCCCGAAGGGGCTCGCGAAGGGGCAGGCCGAGATCTTCCGGCGGAAGGGCGCCGAGAAGCGCGAGGTCGACGTGAACCGCGCCGCCGAGATCGTGAGCAACCACGTGCTGGAGGAGCGCCGCTGAGCCTCTCCGGCGACGCCGTCGAAGCCCATCTCTTCGACGCCCACGTCTACGTCTTCCGCTCCTACTACTCGGTGCCCGAGCGGTACGCTCCCGACGGGACGCCGACGAACGCCGCCTACGGGTTCGCCGACACCTTGATCCGCTACCTGGGTCGGGACGCGCCCAGCCACCTGGCGTGCTGCTTCGACCACTCGATGACGAGCTTCCGGACCGAGCTCTTCCCGTCCTACAAGGAGTCGCGTGGGACCGAGCCGCCCCCCGACCTGGCTCCGCAGTTCGCCCTGTGTCGCGAGGTCGCCACCGCCCTCGGCATTCCGGTCTTCGAGAAGGAGAACTACGAGGCCGACGACGTGATCGCGACCCTGTGCGACGGGTTGCTCGCTCGGGGCGCCGGCGCGGTGGTGGTGAGCGCAGACAAGGACCTGGCCCAGCTCGCAACCGAGGACGGTCGGGTGTCGCTCTACGATCTCCAGCGCGACCGGGTGCTCGACGCGAAGGGCGTGGTCGAGCGCTTCGGCGTGACGCCGGGACAGATCCCCGACTACCTGGCGCTCCTGGGCGACACCATCGACGACCTCCCGGGGGTACCGGGCTTCGGCCGCAAGGCCGCGGCCGCCGTCCTCCAGGCGTTCGAGACCCTCGACCGCGTGCCCCTCGACCCCGAAGCGTGGGCGGGCGTACCCGTACGGGGTGCGAAGCGCCTGGCCGCCGCCCTGGCCGAGCACCGGGAGCAGGCGCTGCGCGTGCGCGAGCTCGCGACGGTGGTGCGCGACGTGCCGGGCGTCGCCGTACCCGCCTCCGAGCTGGCCTGGAAGGGCGCCGACCCGGACCGCTTCGAAGCCCTCGCCCGACGCCTCGGCTGGGGCCCGATGGCCACGCGAGTCCCCCGCTGGCGCACCTAGGAGAGAGGTAGGAGAGGGGACGGTCCTTGCAACTTGCAAGTGCCTTCCCCGGGGCGCCGACTTGCAACTTGCAAGGACCGTCCCCGGAGTAGCCTCGGGGGTATTCCCCGATAGAATGGTCGGGCGCAATCGACCTGGAGGGAATCATGGATCTGGTCACGACGATGTACGGGTGGGAGTTCCTGCTCCGCTACGTCCACTTCCTCGCTGGCATCACCTGGATCGGCGTCCTCTACTACTTCAACTTCATCCAGACCCCCTTCTTCGGCACCGAGCTGGGTGGCCAGGCCAAGGGGTTGATGACCCGTGGGCTCGTGCCCAACGCCCTCTGGTGGTTCCGCTGGGGGGCCATGTTCACCTTCCTCTCCGGCTGGCTGATCGTCGGAATCAAGATGGGCGCCGGCATCGGCCTGGCCGATCCCTACATGACGCGGATCCTGACCGGCGGCGTGATGGGAACCATCATGTGGTTCAACGTGTGGTTCATCATCTGGCCCGCGCAGCGCGACTACGCGATCAAGAGCGCCGAGCAGGTCGCCGCGGGCGGTGAGCCCGTGCCCGGCACGCCCGAGAAGGGAGCGCTCGCCGGCCGCGCGTCGCGCACCAACACGCTCTTCTCCATCCCGATGCTCTTCTTCATGGGATCGGCGAGCCATCTCCAGAATCACCTCACCGGCGCCAACGACATGATCTACTGGATCATCGCGCTGGCACTGATGGCGGCGGTGGAGCTGAACGCGGTGATCGGCACCGGCGCCCGCCAGAAGTACCTGGCGACGGTGTCCGGCACGATCCACACCGGACTCGGCCTGACGCTCGTGCTCTTCATCGTCGGGCGACTGGTCAACACCCTCTAGGCGCATCAGTCTCGAGAGGTTGGAAAGGGGGCCGGGGGCATCACGCTCCCGGCCCTCGCACTTCGGGAACGGGCACACGGAGGCAGCGGCTTGACGCGCGAGTTCCAGGCCGTCCTTCGCCCCCGCGACGCCCGCGCCGCCCCGGAGGACGTGGCCTCGGATCGCGCGTGCGGCGAGTGCACCCTCTGCTGCCGGGTGCTGCGCGTCGACGAGCTGCGAAAGCTCGGTGGCACGCCCTGCCCGGAGCTCTCGAGCGACCCGCCCGGCTGCGGCATCCACGCGACGCGTCCTTCCATCTGCCGTCGCTACCGCTGCCTGTGGCTCCAGGGCGGGCTCGAGGAGGACGAGCGCCCAGACGCTCTCGGGGCCGTGGTGGATCTGCTCACCGAGGGCGCCGTGACCTATCTGGCCATCCGCGAGGCCGAGCCCGGCGAGCTCGCGCGCAACCCGAAGCTCGCCGCCGTGGCCGAGCGCTTCCGCGAGGCGCTGCTCGTGCGCGTGAGCGACACCGCCCGGGTGGAGGACCCCGACGCGCCCTATCGGCTGCTCCTGCCCGGAGGCGAGGAGCGGCTCGTCGAGGGCGAGTGGACCACGGTCACCCGCCCTGGGGAGCCCGCCAGGAGGACGCGCCTTCCGTGGATCGAGCGCAGCATGCGCCGCGTGCAGGTGGCCTGGCGCCGGCGCAAGCTCGCGAGGTCGAGATGAAGCCGGCGCCGACCCTGCGCACCGAGCGCCTCCTGCTGCGTCCGTGGCGCGAGTCCGACCGCGACCCCTTCGCAGCGCTGAACGCCGATCCGGACGTGACGGAGTTCCTGCCGCGTCCGATCACGCGCGAGCAGAGCGACGCCATGGTCGACCGCATCGAAGCCCACTTCGCGGAGCATGGCTTCGGGCTCTTCGCCGTGGAGCTGCCGGGCGAGATCCCCTTCGCGGGTTTCGTCGGCCTCTCCGTCCCGCGCTTCGAGGCGCACTTCACCCCCTGCGTGGAGATCGGCTGGCGCCTGGCCCGGGCGACCTGGGGCCGCGGCATCGCCACCGAGGCCGCACGGGAGGTCATGCGCTTCGCCTTCCTCGAGGCCGGGCTCGAGGAGCTCGTGTCCTTCACGGTTCCTTCGAACCTCCGCTCACGCGCGGTGATGGAGCGAATCGGCATGACCCGGGATTCCGCCGACGACTTCGAGCACCCGAGCCTCGCACCCGGCGATCCGCTGCGCGCCCACGTGCTCTACCGACGCAGCCGCGCGAGCTTCGAGGCGGGCGCTTGAGCGCCCGGCTCGCCTTCGAGATCCTGCGCGACGAGCCCGAGCGCCTCGAGGGCATCGCCACCGGCATCGATCGCGCCCACCTGAAGCGGTTGCGACGAGGCGAGGTGGCCGTCGATCGCGAGGTCGATCTCCACGGGCTCGAGCAGCCAGCGGCGCGCAAGGCGGTGCGCGAGGCGATCGTCGCCGTGCAGGGCGAGGGCGGCCGCTGCGTGCGCGTGATCCACGGGCGTGGCCTCCACTCCGAGGATGGCGACGCCGTGCTCCGCAGCCGGCTGCCGGGCTGGCTCTCCGAGCCGCCCCTTGCCTCCCTCGTGATGGCGTTCGCCACCGGCCAGCGCGAGCGCGGTGGCGCCACCTACGTGCTGCTCCGCCGCCGCCGCAGCTGACTCGGCGGCGCACCCTGACTCGGCTGCGCACCCTGACCCGGCTGCGCACCGGCAGACCTTCGCGACCGGCTACTCCGTCGTTCCCGGACCCGGCACCGAGCCGAGCGCAGGGCGCAGGGTCGAGAAGAAGTCCGCGGGGCC